>JAUIHE010000194.1 GCA_030432195.1 Alphaproteobacteria bacterium | reverse complement strand
CTGGATTCCTTCGTGGGGCATGTCTTGGACGATTATGATATCGTCGACGACCGGCTGCGCCACCAGATTATGACCTACTTGGTGGATCTGTTCTATACGACCATCGAACAGACCATCCAACCATTCGATCAAGTCTTTCTGGTCGATAGCCGCAAGCTGCTGCCCGACGTCGATCAATGGTACGATGAAATCCATCCGACAAGCGAGGGCTTCAAGATCGTCACTGACAATTTCAAGAAGGTCTTGCGGCAAGTCATAAAATAGAGGCCAATCAGCCCCTTGTAGCCTCGCGCACTCTAGAGCGTCGGGCCCTGTCGATGCAACAGCCCTTCCGCTCTAGCTGACTGATTTCTAACGCAAGTCCATGCTCATTCGTATTGCAACTCATTCGCGGCTTGCTCTAGCCCGCCGCGTCAGCAATCGCGGCGGCCAGCGCTGCGGGCTGATCGAGCAGCACGTGGTGATAGGCATCATCAATGCTCACCAAGGGAGCATCGGGGCCCAGCCGCTCATGATAGGCCCGCGCCCAAGCGGGCGAGCACAACGCCGACAACGCGCCGCGAATAAACACAGGGCGCTGTGGCAAGGTTTCGTAGACGTCGATCAACTGGTTCCAGAAATCACGATTGCTTTCTGGGCCTGAAAAACGGGCGAAATCGAAGACCCAGGACCAGCCCTGTTCAAACTCGCGCACCGAATGATGGGCGATGAAATCCTTGATCCAGGGCTTTTGCGCCGGTTGTTCGGGGATATAGCGAAAGCGCTCTTCAGCCTGCGAGCGGTTCGCATAGTATCGACGCTGGCTCTTCCACTCGCGGCCAAGCGGTGCAGGCACAAAGCGCATCGAGGTATCGCAGACCAGGAGGCGCGCGAAAGCGTCAGGCGCGTTCGACATAGCATGAATGGCAACCGCGCCACCGAAGCTATGCCCGAAAAGGATCGGCGCGTTTTGAAATCCCAACGCCTGGCAAACGGTCACCACATCCTGCCAGTCTTGGTCTCGCTCATAGCTGGCGCGCCAACCGCTTTGCCCCATGCCAGCAAAGCTAAGCGAAGCAACCTCCCAGTCCTCAGGCAGGCAGGCCATCAGCGGATCGTACCAGCGCGCATGCGCCAAGAAGCCATGCAGACAGAGCAAACTCACGCGCGGCGCCTGCCCATCGGCACACTTGGCCGGACGCCACCGCAGGTGCAAAACGACGCCTGCGGATTGAACGAAGCGATCTTCGATGTGCTGGCCGTCCAGCAAGTTTGCCGTCGAGTCAATCGGAGCAGGCGAGGTAGTCGGGGACATAAGCAAAATGGTCCAAAAACAAGCAAAGTTGGGGAACGGTGCTTTGCGCTAGCCAGCCAGCGCCTTGACCAGGAAGTCTATAAAGACCCGTGCCTTGCGCGACAAGTAGCGGGTCGCCGGGTAGACCGCCACCAGCGACAAATCTTCGGGCTCCCAGTCTGACAAGACCGATACCAGGTCGCCTGCCTCCAGCGCATCTTCAACGAAAAAACGGGGCACGGCGGCCACACCCAGCCCCTGAAGTGCCGCTTCGACCAAGACATCGCCGTTGTTGCTGGCCAGGCGCTGGGTCGGTTCAATGCTCAGCCTGCCTTGCTGTGGGTGTTCAAAGCTCCAGCGCCCGCCGCTCTCGCGCAGGGTATAAACAAGCCCTTGATGCCTACGCAGATCTTCCGGATGCTGGATCCTTTGCGTACCGGCCAAATATTCCGGGCTGGCAACATAGACAAAGGGCAAGCGCGCCAACTGACGTTGTTTCAAACTGGAATCTTCCAGCGCGCCGATGCGCAGCGCTAAATCATAGCCTTGCTGTACCAAGTCAACGTAGGAATCACTTAGATTGATTTGCAAGGTAATCCCCGGATAGGCAGCGCCAAAGGCCGCAAAGTGATGTGCCAAGCAACGTGTCCCGTAGGAAACCGGTGCCGAGATCCTTAGCAGACCCTGCGCAACACTCGCTTGGTCGCGCAGCCCTTCGTCAATTTCACGCAGGTTCTGAAGCACCAGCCGGATTTGCTCGTAATAGCTTTGCCCCATCTGGGTGACAGCCAGTTGGCGCGTCGATCGCTGAAGAAGCTGGATGCCTAGCGAGTCCTCCAGGCCCGAGACCTGTTTTGATACCTGAGATTTTGTGCGACCGAGCTTATCGCCCGCCGCCGTGAAGCTGCCAGCTTCGACCACCGCAACAAAGGCTTGCATGGCTTGCAAACGATCCACTAAGCTCCCCTTCCTTTTGAGCCAACCCTTCAGCTAGGCCCCAGCATGCCATGGACGCGCAAGAACTGAAACAATACCTTGAGACCGCCACGCCCGAACAGCGCTTGGCCTTGGCAAAAGCCGGTGTCATCATGGCAATTATGCAAGAAAAGCTGCGGATGGGCTTCACCATCGAAGAAGTCGCCACCGTTCTAGCCATGGACGACAAGAACCGCATCGACGAGACCATGCTGGATTCTTGGAAGCAGCAGCTTGAGCGGTTTGAAGAAGCCTTGGGGGATGAAATCCGCAAGGGCTAGCGGTCGGACCTGACACCCATCAATCGGCAAGCATCAATTGACCCCACATTTGGCGCCTGCCTTTCGTGAATACCGCACTTTCTGACCTATGCTCCCTGCCGCCCCAACGCCCGGCATCGCAGCTTCTGGCCTGGCTGTTCCACAGTTAGAGCGCCTCGCTATGCCAGCGCTAGAGTGCAGCCTTCGCGCCCCGTGCCCTGGGGATTGCTCCCTGGGGATTGCTCCCTGGGGATTGCTCCCTGGGGGTCACTCTCTGGGGTTCACGCGCCGTCTTTCGATGATGCGCTCAGCGCGAACGCCGCGCCAGTGGCGCGCTCAACGCGAATGCGTAGCGCAAAAGACAACAACAGAGAGCCGTTCATGTTTGGATCGCACCCACACCGTCTCTTCCGCGTCAACGCAAAAGCGCCGCGTCCCACCCATCAATCCACGAAGACCGGGCTGCTTTTGGCATCCGCGCTCGCTTGTGCACTGGCTGGCCCGGTGCTAGCACAGGACTGCCGAGCGCTCGCAGATCACCCAGACCGCGGCGGACTAGAGCTCAACGCCATCGATGGACAAGCCGCCGCGCAAACCTGCCTGGCCGAACTACGCAAAGACCCGTTTAGCGCCCAACTGATGGGCCTGGCAGCCCGCGCCTTGCAGGCCGACGGCAAGTCACAAGAAGCCTTCGGCTACGCCAGCAAGGCCGCTCTTTTGGGGGATGCGGTAGCGATGAACACGCTTGCGCTTTTGTACCTAGACGGCGGCGCATCAAGCCCTGGCTCCTTGCCCGACCCTTTCCTGGCGCGCATTTGGTTCGAAAAGGCCGGACGTGCCGGCCTGGGCGCTGGCTTTTATAACCTGGCGAAACTCTATGCCGATGGCACTGGGGTCGCCCCGTCCAAAGACAAGGCCGCCGACTACATGGCCCAAGCGGTTGAGCTGGGCAGCACGCAAGCCAGAATTCGCATTGGCGGCAACAACGACCAAAACGACCCGGATCAAAAATTAGCAGTGCTGGAAGCTCTGGCGGACAACGGTCACGCCCCTTCCATGATGGAGCTGGGCAAGGCCTACTACTTCGGCGAAATGGGTCTTGCCGTTGACTTTGACCAAGCGGTGCAACTGTTGCGTGGCGCGGCCGATCAGTACTACGAGCCTGCTTATTATTATCTGGGTTTGGCCTACGAGGAAGGAAACGGCCTTCCTCAAGACACCGCAAAGGCGGCCTACTTTTATGAGCGCGGACATCGCGCAGGTATGCCGCTGGCAACGCTCGCGCTGGGCCAGTTCTATCGCGATGGCAAGGGTGTCAAGCGCGACGACGCCAAGGCGTTTGAGCTGCTGACGCAGGCCGCTGATGCAGAGCTTGCAGCCGGTTTGACCGATCTAGGCTATCTCTATTTTGACGGCCAAGGCGTTGACCGGGATCGCATGCGGGCGGTCGAACTGTTTGAAAAGGGCGACGACAAGGGCGACGCGCTGGCGGCGGCCCAGCTTGGCTACATGTACGAACAAGGGGTGGCGGTCGATCCCGATTTACCGCGTGCCCGAGCCTACTATGAGCGCGGCGCTGAGCGTGGCAACACCTATTCGCGCGTCCAGCTGGCCTTTATGCTGCGCGATGGCGACGGTGGCCCCAAGGACGTTGACCGCGCCTTTGCACTGTTCATGCAAGCCGCTGAAACCGGTGATGACGACGCGCTGGCGGCCGTCGCCTTTGCCTACGAGCGCGGGCTTGGCGTTGAAAAAGACATGGCGACCGCGCTAGAATGGTATCAACGCGCGTCCGACGCGGACAGTGGTTGGGGCACCTTTAACCTGGCATGGTTGCTGATCTATGGTGAAAAGGATTTCTATGATCTGGACCGGGGCCTGCGCACCATGCACAAGGCGGCGGACCTGAATTACGCGCGGGCTTTTGCAGAACTCGGTTATATCTATTCAGAAGGCACCGGCGGCACGCCAGTTGACCACGAGCAAGCCGTCAAATGGTTTGAAAAAGCCGTCGAAAAAGGCCGCCCCGACGCTATGAACGGACTTGCTTTGCAATACGACTTCGGCTGGGGCGTCGAGCGCGACCACAAAAAAGCTGTTGAACTTTACGAGCAAGCCGTCGCCAGAGGCGATACCCAAGGCATGACCAACCTGGGCTTTGCGTATCACGCAGGCCTAGGTGTTGAACGCGACGATGCCAAAGCCGCCAGCTTGTTCCAGCAAGTTCTAGACCTAGGCGATAACAGTAATGTTGCGCTGACCAACTTGGCTTGGGCCTACGAGTATCCGTCTTGATCAAGAGGTTTTTGGCAGCCAGACGCGGTCTGCTTTGACCAAGGCGTTTGCGGTTTCGATGAGCTTGCGCATGATTGCGACGAT
>JAUIHE010000193.1 GCA_030432195.1 Alphaproteobacteria bacterium | reverse complement strand
GGCCAGCGACTTTTTGCCCTCTGCCATCCCTTGCCCTTGATAGACATCGAACAGCTGGACATCGGTAATCAGGGCCTTGTCCGCACCCTTGGCAGCCCGGATTATGGCTTGCGCTTCAACCGCTTCATCCACCACGAACGCAAAGTCGCGCTTTATGGGGTTGAAGGGCGACGGCGAAAAGGCCGGACGCGAGGCGCCAGACTTGCGCTTTGGTTTTGGAAGCGCGTCGATAAAGACTTCAAAACCCACTGCTCGGCCCTTTACATCCAAGGCCTTTAGAACCTTGGGGTGCAGCTCACCAAAATGAGCCAACACGGTCTTGGGACCAAGGGTTATCACACCCGAACGACCTGGGTGATACCAGCCGGGCGCGGGGCTCGCGACTTGCAGGTTTGCTGTCGGCATGCCCAATGCTTCGAGTGCGGCAAGCGCATCTGCTTTGGCGTCAAAAGCATCCCAAGCAGCACCCTCGCCGCTCCAGTGCTTGCCGTGCTGTTGGCCCGTGCGCACGCCCGCTATGGCTTGGTGCTCTTGCTCCGGCGCTACCCCAGTGAAGATCGCCCCCTGCTCAAACAGATTGACTGAGGTGAACGAGCGATTGGCGTTGCGCGCCGCCGCCATCAGCAGGTTTATCAGCAATGACGGACGCATTTCATCCAGTTCAGAGATGATCGGGTTGGCGATCCGCAGCTCCTCAACACCGCCACCAAACATCGGGGCGAACTGAGACGAGGTGAAAGACCAAGTGATACACTCGTGCATACCCCGCGCCGCCATAGCGCGCTTGGCTGCCGACCGTTTGAGCTGCTGATCATTGAGTGCTCTTGCGGGGAAAACGCTGTCGCGCGGCAGGCTGACCGCCGGAATATTGTCATAGCCGTGGATCCGCAAGATCTCCTCAACGAAATCCCACTGCCGGTCGATGTCCGGGCGCGACAAAGGCACGGTGATGGTCAAAGCATCGCCCGCCCCGCCGACCTCAAAGCCCAACCGCTGCAAAATCGCACTGCCTTCAGCGCGCGGCAGATCCAACCCGCCGTGGCTCTTGACCAGACCATAGTTGAAATCCAACACCTTGCGTTCGTTCGGAATTTCGCCCGCCAGTACCAGATCCGACGCTTGCCCCCCGCACATGTCCAAGATGTACTGCGTGGCAATCTCCATGCCTTCGATCGTCGTTGCAGGATCGACGCCGCGCTCAAAGCGGTATCGCGCGTCTGAATTGACCTGCAACTTGCGGCCCGTGCGGGCAATGTTGACGGGATTCCACAGCGCCGCTTCAACGACCACATCAACGGTGTCGTCAGAACAGCCCGATTCCTCGCCGCCCATAATGCCCGCGATCGACTCAACGCCTCGATCGTCGGCGATGACAGTCATGTGTTCATCGAACTGGTAGGTCTTTTCGTCCAGCGCCAGCAGCTTCTCGCCCGGCTTGGCTTGGCGCACGACAAGGTTCCCTTGCACTTTGCCCGCGTCGAACACGTGCATGGGGCGCGCTTGATCAAAGGTCATCCAGTTGGTGACATCCACCAGCGCGGAAATGGGGCGCAGGCCAATAGCCTCAAGTTTTTTCTGCATCCAGACCGGTGACGGCCCGTTTTTGACGCCCTTGATAACCCGATAGGCAAAGGCCGGACAGTTTGCCGGCGTCTCGATGCTGACCTGAAGCGCCGGAGCGCCGCTGGTCTCGCCCGCAAAGGTGGCGCGGTTGGGCTTGAGCGTGCCCAGGCCCGCCGCCGCCAAATCGCGTGCAACACCGCGCACGCCCAACACATCGGGCCGGTTCGGCGTAACATTGATTTCGATGACCGGATCATCCAGGTCACTGCGATAGTCGATAAAGTCTTGTCCGACGGGCGCATCGACCGGCAGCTCAATGATGCCGTCGTGATCGTCACCCAGACCCATTTCGGCGTTCGAGCACATCATACCCTGGCTCTCGGTACCACGGATCTTGCCAATCTTGATGGTTATGGGATCGCCCTTGTTGTCCGGCAGAGGCATGATCGTGCCCGGCGTTGCCAGCACAACCTTGATACCCGCGCGCGCGTTCGGTGCACCGCAAATGACCTGCCGCAGTATGTCGGTGCCGTCGTTGACCTGACAGATCCGCAGCTTGTCGGCATCGGGGTGCTGTTCAGCGGCCACGACTTCGGCGACCTTGAAGCCCTGGTACTTGTCGGCCGGGCGTTCCAGTTCCTCAAGCTCCAGGCCGATCGCCGTCAGTTTGGCGACGATCTGTTCCAAGCTTGCGTCCGTGTCTAGGTGCTCTTTGAGCCAGCTTAACGTGAATTTCATGCGTGCAGCCCCCGAACCATAGAGGGAATCAAAAGTGGGTCGAAAGCGTAGTGGCGCAGCCAACGCACATCCGAGTCAAAGTAAGGGCGCAGGTCGGGCATGCCGTACTTCAGCATAGACAAGCGCTCGACCCCCATGCCGAAGGCAAAGCCCTGGTACTTGCTGCTGTCGATACCGCAGTTTTCCAACACGCGGCTGTTGACCATGCCGCAGCCCAGGATCTCCATCCATTTATCGCCTTGGCCGATCTTCAACTCGCCGTTCACAACCTCATAGCCAATATCGACCTCAGCGCTGGGCTCCGTGAAGGGGAAATAAGAGGGGCGCAGTTGGATCTTAACCTCGTCAACCTCGAAGTAGGCCGCCAGGAAGTCCATCAACACGCCCTTTAGGTGGCCCATGTGCGCGGTCTCGTCGATCACAAGCCCTTCGATCTGGTGGAACATGGGCGTGTGGGTGGCATCATAGTCCGAGCGGAACGTGCGCCCGGGGCAGATAATGCGGATCGGCGGTTCCTGGATCAACATGGTACGCACCTGCACCGGCGAGGTATGCGTGCGCAGAACCAACGATCCCGCATCGCCGCTGTGACCATGCATATAGAAGGTATCTTGCATCTGGCGCGCAGGATGGTCCGTCGGAATGTTGAGATCATCAAAGCAGTATTTGTCGGTCTCGATCTCTGGACCCTCTGCCACGGCAAAGCCCATTTCGCCGAAAATTGCGATGGCTTCGTCCATCACTTGCGAGATGGGGTGGATTGAACCCTTGGCGGTCGGCCGCGCTGGTTGTGTAACATCCACAATCTCACGAGCAAGCTGCTCGTCAAGTGCGGCTTCTTCCAGCTCAATCTTGCGCTGATCGAGTGCCGAAGCAATCTCGTCTTTGACCAAGTTGGCCTCTTGCCCAAAGGCTTTGCGCGCTTCGGGCTCCATCTTGCCCATGGTCTTCATGAGTGCGGTAATGGCTCCCTTTTTGCCGAGCGCGGAGACCCGCACCTCGTCCAAGGATTCTAGAGTGCTCGCGGCCTGGACGGCGGCAAGCGTATTGGTTCTGAGTGTCTGTAAGTCGCTCATTGGCCTACGATCTGCAGCGTTTCATATAGGGCTTGGGGATAAGGGCCGCCACCTTAGTGCAGACTGGCGCAAGACGAAAGTCCTAGATTGCTCTGATTTGCAACGAAGCCTGCTTGATCCATGTTAATTAAGCCAAGCCGTTGCTCAGCTAAACTGCGCGGGCTGACGCAGCATCCAGAATGTTGCCCGAAACCCGTCCCTTACCAACATCCAAGGAGGCCGCCCGTGCCAAGCAATAAGAACTTGCCCATGTGGCGCAACTGGAAGATCTGGCTCTATGGGGTCCTGTCTTGGTTCATCCCCTACCTGGCGGCTTTTGCCTTTTTTGACCCAAGCGGCGGATTGATGATTGCCCAGCCGCTGTTCAAATCGATCATGATCGTTGTCGGCGGTGCCTCAGGGTGCCTGTTGCTGGTCCTGGCCTTTCGGCTCATCAGCCCAACATGGCTGGCCGGCCTAGCGCTCGGCCTCTTGTGGCTCGTGCTGAACTGGTTGCTGGATACGGTTTTGCTGTTGCCGCTGTCTGGCCAGAGCCTGCCGGATTATGCCGCCGATATAGGTCTGCGCTATTTGATCTTGCCGATGATCGCAACAGCCATGGGCGCTGTCGCCACCAGCAAAAGTCGATAGCGCAAAAGCGGAGCTAGCTTGCGGCTGTGGCCCTTGCCAACGCCAAGCCGGTGACGCGCATTGCGGCATTAAAAAAGGGCCGCAGGGAGGAGGAGCGGCCCTTTTTCATCCAAGTAGAGCCAGGGAGGAGACGGCTCAGCTGTGGAAACTTGTAATTTTAGAAGCTGTCTTTGACGATGCGGTCAAAGTCAGAACGACTGATGCCCAGGTCCTGCAACTGACGCTCGTCCAGGGCTTCCAGCTCTTCGCGCAAAACACGACGGCGAGAAACATTTTCAAAAAAACGAACAACGGGATTAGTCATGGCAATCAACCTCTTACGTACATGGCCTAAGTTGAGCGAGCCCTTCAGGGACTAAGCGCAACTAAAAAACTTCTTAGTGACCGATCTGAACCAGACCACGAACGTCGGTCTTGCGGTGAGAATTACTATCGGTCTCTGAATCCAACAACAATTGCAGGTGCTGGATTGAAGGAAAGCAAGTTGCTACTGTCATGGGATCAACCCTTTATTTGATGTTGAATTCGTTCTGCTAGGCAGATTTGGTTTTGTGGGAGGTCATCGCCTCGCCACACCCAGAAGATGGACCTACCGACGCTCAATCTCAAGCGACGCATTTGCAGCTCAGTCATGCGGTTTTTGCAGCCTTTACCAAGCCAAGACTTTCTTGGCCTGCATGGCTTGCAAGCTCGCGCCGCCGTAGCGAGCAAACACCGATGCGCACGCGCTCCAAGACGGCGCAAATGAGCAGGCCCGGGCAAGGGCGCGCCGCCGAAACCTGTTTTCTAGAAAGGCTTGGGAACAAAAGCCCCGCAAAACCAAGCGCGCAAATGACGCCTTCTTAGCTGGACACCCGCATTAACCTTGCGGGACTGAGGTCGCCGTGATTCACTTGGCTAGAGGAGAAGCCTATGCCCGTGATCAAGCAAGAGCCGTCGCTGTTCGG
>JAUIHE010000025.1 GCA_030432195.1 Alphaproteobacteria bacterium | reverse complement strand
GTTTGCGCAGTGGATGCGCACAAGCATGATGAGCCTACGCGGCGCCCGAAGGCAGAAGCCAAACAGTTGCCTTCGGGTACGGTAGGAAAAAGAGGAAGCACCATATGGCGGGTAGAAGACGCCGTTCAGTCCAGTCGCCAAACTCTTGGCCCGGCTTTGTCGATGTGCTCTCGACCTTGCTGCTGGTGGTGGTGTTCGTGCTGTTGGTCTTTGTAACCGGACAGTACTACATCAGCCAGCAAATCAGCAAAACGCAGACCAACGAAGCCGTTTTGTCCAAACAAAACGAGTCCCTGCAAGCCAAACTGACCAACTCGCAACGCGAGCTGCGCGCCTTGCAGGCAGAATACCAACAAGCGCGCCTCAGCCTGCAACGCCAGAAAGGCAATGTAAATGCCAGCGAGACAGCGATCTCTGAAGCCGAGCTGACGATCGCCAGGCTGCAAGCAGAGATCGACCAGTTACAAGCGGACAAGGCTATTTTGAGCCAGCAGGGCGAAGAGTTAGCGCGCACGCGCGATCAATACATCGCCTCTCTACAGCAGTTCCAGCAGGACCGCCGCGCGTTGGAAGACGAGCAGGATCAGCAAAGCCAGGCCAATGAGGCCATGATTAAGCGCCTCACGTCTCTGTTGAACGTCAACCAGGAGCAGGCCGCTGAAATTGACACTCTTGGCATTGATCTGGATGCCGCCCGCAATGAGCGCCGCAAGCTGGTTGGCGAAATCGCTAGCTTGACCGCGCTTAAAGCGCAGCTCGATCAAGAGGTGGCCGATCAAAACGCGGCGATCGGCGACCTGGAGGCGGAGCAAGCCCGCCTGCTATCGCGTTTGGCTGCAACCCGCGACGCCCTGGACCAGACCAACGAGGCGCTTGCACAAGAGCAGGCGCAGACCCGCGACCTCAGCGTGACGCTGAACCGATCTGAAGAAGATCGCCGCAAGCTCAATCAAGAGATCGAGGGCCTAATCGCTCTGCGCGACGCGCTGCAACTGGAAAACGAACGCCGACAGCAAGAGCTGGGCTTGAAAGAAGACGCCATCTCTCAGTTGACTTTGCGGCTGGAGGCAACCGACGTTGCCAAGCGTCAGACAGAGGATTTGTTGCAGCAGACCCGGGCCAATCTGGAAGCAAGCGAAACGGATCTGGCGGAGCAGTTGGCCGCCTATGAGCGCTTGGCTCAACGCTTGCAGGGGACCGAGGACCAGCTTGCAGAAACGCAGACCCAACTCGCCCGGCGGGACGACCAGCTGAGCCAGACCCAGGGCAGGCTGAACCAAACTCTGGCCTCGCTGGACCAGACCCAAAGTCAATTGTCAGTCACACAAGACCAGTTGCAGCAGACCCAGGGCCAATTGGATCAGACAAATGCCCAACTCTCGCAGACGGCAAATCAATTGGCACGGACAACCGATCAGCTCGCGCTTCGTGAGGAGCAGCTGTCAGCCCAAACGGTCGTGCTGGAGGGGACGCAAGCCGATCTGGATGAGACCCAGAACAAGCTGCGCGCGCGGCTGGACCAATTAGCGCGCGCCCAGGCCTTGATCGACGCCCAAACGCAAAAGGCAACAGCGCTTCAGACCGAGCTTGAAGAGCTTGCACGGTTGCGCGATCGGCAGCGCCAGGAACTTGCTGATCTGGAAACGGATCTAGCGTTGCGTTTGACCGAAGCGCAGGACGCCCAACGCTTGATCGAGCAAAAAGACGCCGAGGCTTTGGCGGTTGCGCGTCAGTTGGCAGAACGAGAGCAACAGATCGCCGATTTGCGCGCTTTGCTTGACCAGCGCGAGCAGACCGCGAGCGACTTGGCCGTTCGGCTCGCCACCTTGCAGCAGAACAACCAAGACCTTGGCCGGCAAACGATCGACTTGGACACGGAGCTCACGCGCCTGCGTGAAGACCTGGTGTCGAAAGACAGCCGCATGCAGGCTTTGGAACGTCAGCTTGCTGCTGTGAATGCAGAAAAGGATCAGGCGGACGCGCAGCTTGTGTCGGCCTACCAAAATCTGGATGCCAGCAAGCAACAAATCCAAGGATTGTTGGCCGATATCGCCATTTTGCGCGAATTGCGTGACCGGCTTCAAGTCCAAGGCGAGGAGTCCGCTACCCAGCTTGCGCGCTACCAGTCCTTGTTGGAAGACGCGAGCAAGGCCAGTGACTCCCAGCGAATCTTGCGCGAAGACGCGGAGGCTAAGGTCAATCTTCTGAACCAACAGACCGCGGTTTTGCGCGGTCAACTCGCCCGCTTGGAAGAAGCCTTGCAGCTGTCCCAGCAAGACCTTGAAGGCCGAGACGTGCAGATTGCCAATTTGAATGCGCGCTTGAACTTGGCGTTGGCGGAAAAGGTCAGCGAGCTACAGGACGTGCAATCTGTGTTTTTGAAAGAACTGAAGGACATTCTGAAAGGCGAGGAGCGGGTGCAGGTCCAAGGCGACCGCTTCGTGCTCCAGGCTTCGGTGTTGTTCCCGTCAGGATCGGATGAAATTGCCGGTGCAGGATCGCAAGAAATCGTTGCTCTGACCGACAAGCTAATTGAGATATCCAAGCGAATTCCGGCGAATATCAACTGGGTTCTTCGCGTCGACGGCCACACCGATTCGGTGCCGGTACGCGAGGGTGGCCGCTATCAAAACAATCTGCATCTTTCGACCGCCAGGGCGCGTGCTGTGGTCAACTCAATGATCGCCCGCGGCTTCCCTGCGGATCGCATTGTGGCCGCCGGTTTTGGCGATACACAGCCGGTCATCAATGATACCACGCCTGAGGCTTTGGCGGCCAATCGGAGAATTGAATTCAAGTTGACGACGCGCTAAAGCAGGTCAAGGAGCAACAGCAGGCGCCTGAGATGCGCTCTGGGTGCAGCTTGCGGCGAAAAACTTGGGGGCGAGCACCGATTATGGCGGAATTTGCCCTTGCAAACAGGCGGCGGCTGACTTACTAAGCCCGTCCGATCAAGGAAAGTGAAACATGCGTAAAGACATTCACCCCCAGTACCACGAAATCACTGTGGTTATGACTGATGGCACAGAATTCAAGACCCGCTCGACCTATGGTCAAGAGGGCGACACCCTGCGTCTAGATATCGATTCCAAGTCGCACCCTGCGTGGACCGGCGTACAGCGCTTGATGGATTCAGGCGGCCAGGTGTCTAAGTTCAACAAGCGCTTCGGCGGCTTGAAGTTCTAATTCATTCGCATCGGCCCGAGGGCCGGTTTTGATACCAGAACTGTCGCGGCAACCGCGCTCATCATAGGGCGCGGTGTTTGTCGTGTTAGGTGGTCTTGACCTGGCCACCCGGCATACCTACTTGAAGGCTATCGGTGGCCTGTTGCCCGCCGAAGCCGCGTGTCAACTGTGCGAGCGCGGCTCCAACCCGTTGCTCAATTTGAGGACAAAGGTATGCGTACACTAGATTTGACCCCCCTGTTTCGTTCGTCTGTTGGCTTTGACCGCATCAACCAGATGTTTGAGTCTGCGCTCAGGATTGATGAGGCCGCGCCCTCCTATCCGCCCTATAACATCGAACGTCGAGGTGAGAACCAGTATCGAATTACGATGGCGGTTGCTGGCTTTGAAGAACAAGACCTGTCGGTAAGCACGCAAGAAAATATGCTGGTTATCCGTGGATCTGGCCGCAAGGGCGAAGAGGACGACGCGCCCGTGATGCTGCACCGCGGTATTGCCAAGCGATCCTTTGACCGCCGTTTCCAGCTCGCCGATCACATTCGGGTTGCGGCGGCGCATCTGGACCACGGCCTGTTGCATGTGGATCTGCTGCGCGAGGTGCCGGAGGCGCTGAAGCCGCGCGAGATCAAGATCAATGCCTTGCAAGGCCAAGAGCGGCCAACGATCGAGCAGAAGATCGAGGCATAGTTTCCGCGCACCAGCGAGCCTGACAGCGGGCTCGCTGGTGCCTACATCAAAACTTTTACGAAAAATCAAGGCATTGTGCTGCAAACGCGCGATGCCTTTTTTTGTGACGTCTTCACGGCTAGGTGTTGCCACATTGGATTTCTAAACCTCAGGTTGTATTGTTAATGCATTTGGTTTTCCCATGTTTCCTTCGCCTTTCTTCCGGTCGGTCAAGCTTACAATTTCGCTTGTTGCGGCTCTGCTCACTGCACTCTTTGTTTTTGCGCCAGCGCCATCAGACGCCGCCAACAACGGCTATCCTGCTTTGGGCGAACAGCGTGTCATTGATGATGCGGGTATGGTGTCCAACCAGCTGGCGCGCCAGATGGAGAACACCTTTCAGCAGGTTAGTCAGGTTCACCGCCTTGATCTTTACCTGGTAACGCTGCGCGACACGGGGCTGATGGACCCTCAGACCTATCTGAAGGGCTTGGTGCGCAATTGGCGGTTGCTGGGCCGATCGCAGGCGCGGGACTACATGGTCTTCATGTTGATGCCGGGCGAAGGGCAATGGTATGTGGACGGTCGCGGGAAACAGGCAGATCTGGTTTTGCCGATCGCGCGCGAGAGCATTTGGGACGAGGTTGTGCAGCCGCGTATAGCCTCTGGGCAGTTTGACGAGGCGCTACGGATGGGCTTGAACGCGGTTTTGCGCGAGGTGAATAGCCTGGACTGGCAGCAAAACAAACCGGCCGGGGCGGCCGCCTGGGCCGGGCAACCTGAGCTGCTGGTGGCGAAGGTTCAGTCAGGACTTAAGAAGGCCGCCGTCGTGTTGTTTGCGCTGGGGCTTTGGGGCTACCTAGTCGGCAGCTCCTGGCAAGCCGCCTTTGGATTACTGCTGGCCGCGGCGAAGCGTCGTTTGGGTGGTCAGACGCGCGGCGTCACAAGGCAACAAGCTTGGGTCAATTGGCCGATGGTAACGGCAGGCCAAGGGAAGTTGGCTGCCTATCAACAATACCTGGCGGCCTTCTGGCAGGAGCTGGGGCGCGGCGATGGGCGCTATGAGTCCAAGTTTTACAAGGACGTGGAAGGGCGCTTGCGCTTTTTGTACCGTCCTTTGACCCTAAATGCCGTGGTGGCCGTACCCGCAGATATGTTGGTTTTGGCTCTGGCGGGGCTGGGTCTGAGCCAAGCGTGGGGCTGGCTGATGGCACAGCCGATTTATATCGCGCTGCCCAGCGTTGGCCTCGCCATGGCCATGGCCTTAGGCCTGGGGCGTCTGGTTGCCTGCCTGCTGCTGCCCTTTGCGCCCATGAGCCTCATCGAAGGTTTGGTTGCCTTGCAAGCGCAGCTCCAAGGCCTGCGAGCTCAGGCGGTGCAGCCGCGGCACAATGGGCGGGCCTGGGCCAACGTGGCTTTGGTGCCCGCCCTTGGACTTGGCTATATGGTACTGGTTTCCGGCAAGGGGCACGGCGCAAGAAAGGGCATCGTAGAAGCTTTGGCCCAGACCTATAGCCATGACTTGGCTCAACAGAACCTCACAACGGGCTTGAGGGCTCTCATCTACGGATTGGAAAAGCACATGGCTTGGAGCCGTTTGCGGCGCGGCGATGTCATGGACGTTCAGGCGAGCGCCACGCGACCCAGCCTTTTGGCGAAAGCGGGCCTTGTCGGTCGCGGTTGAGCCGCGGGCGCAGCCGGCCTGGCCGTGATCTTTGGCTGACAAGTATATGGTCGTAGAATCGCTGCGTGAATACTGCCGATCAAGCAAAGGCTGGGGCTTGAAAAGTCCCCAGCAAAAGCGTATTATCAAGATATTGGCCGCCCCAGTGGGGCGGCATTTTTTATGCGCGTTTCTTGGCTCAGACGAACTGGGCAGCACAAGGGTGCCTTTGCTCCTCGCAACCGGGTCAAACTGGCGGCGGTGAGGGCAGCCCCGGCTAGGCTCATGGCTCTTGGCGCGCAAACCGTTGTTGTTTTGAGGTGCCGCATGTCTACGCCCCTAATGCCTAAGGCCACCGCCGTTTGGCTGGTCGAAAATACCGCGCTGAGCTTTGATCAAATCGCAGAATTCTGCGCCTTGCACCCGCTTGAGGTTAAAGGCATTGCTGACGGCGATGTGGCTACTGGCATTCGCGGCGAAGACCCAACCAAGAACGGCCAGTTGACACTAGAGGAAATTGAGCGCTGCGCTAAGGATCCCGAGGCCCGCTTGCGCCTGGCAAAGAACGCGGTGCTGCGCGTGGCGAAGCAAAAGGGCCCGCGCTATACGCCGGTCGCTAAGCGCCAAGACAAGCCTGATGCCATCGCGTGGCTGGTGCGCAACTTTCCAACAATGAAGGATGCCGCGATCATCAAGCTGATCGGCACCACAAAGAACACCATCGCTGCGGTTCGCAACCGTACGCATTGGAATTCGGCTAACCTCAACCCGCGCGATCCGGTACTGCTGGGGCTTTGCTCTCAGATTGAGCTGAACGCGGCCATTGAGAAGGCGAATGCTGATCGCCCGCATACCCCTGAAGCAGCCGCTTTGCAGGGCATGGACAGCGGCTTTGCCTCTGAGCCCGAGAGCCAACCGGCGGTTGATGACTTCAAGGTTGTGATTCCTGAAGATCTGTTCAAACGATAGCCGTTTGACAGTCGGGAGCGTTGGCCGGTGCGGTGGGGTAGTGCTTGCCGCGCTTTGAGCATTGGCTGTCTAGCTCTGCCGATCAGTTTGGGCCGCTCCCGTCAAAGCAGGTACAAAAAATAAGACCAAGGAAGCGGTGGCTGCCTTGGTCTTTTGTTTTTTGGGTTGAAAATTAAACAATTAGCACTGGTTTTGTGGTTCGATCGACTCATGCCAAATGCGTTGATCGTTCGGGGTTAGCCTTCCAACTGCTGTTTGATCTGTAGTTTCTGTTTCTTGAGTTCCTGAATGCGCAATTCGTCCGGTTTTGGGCGTTGCATTTCCAAGTCCAGGGCCTTGTCTAAGCTTTCGTGTTTACTTCGCAGCGCTGCCAAGTGCTCGGGGTTGTGGCTCGTTGGCGTATTTGCGTTTGCTGCTGTCATTGCAAAAGCTCCTCTCAACTTGGGTTTGGGTTCCATCAGGCTGTGACGGAAACGCTTGCATGACAAGTCTTTTATTGCGGATTGGCTCGCAAAAGGGATGCTTTCGTTTGCATTTGCCCAGGCTCCGGTGATAGATTGCCCGCCCGTTTATTGATGAGGAAGGCCGAGGGTGTCTGCCTTGGACAACATGCCAACCCCTGCAAACGATCAGAATCGTTTGCGCCTAAATTACAACGCACTACGCGATGAGCACGAGCGCTTGGACCGCGATATCGCCGCAATGGAAGAACAGGGCCACGGTATTGACCGCCTGGCGCTCCAGCGGATGAAAAAGCGCAAGCTGCAGCTTAAGGACAAGATCAACGAGCTTCAGCGCTGGTTGGTGCCCGATATCATCGCCTGACGAGGCCCCAGCGAGCGGCGGCGCGTTGTATGTCAAGATTAGGCAGCGATCGGCGCGATCCCGCGCTTGCGAGAAACCTAGCCTTGACCTTGCGTGCCACAGCAAGGCCGCTTGCCCAAAAGTGAGAGTCCTATGACCGTTTCAACTTCCGGCGCAGCGCGCGTTGGCATCATTATGGGAAGCCAGTCGGATTGGCCGACGATGAAATTGGCGGCTGCCATGCTGGACAGCCTAGAGGTTGCCTATGAAGCGCGGATCGTTTCGGCGCACCGAACCCCTGATCGCCTGAGCGACTATGCCAAGTCCGCGGCCAAGCGCGGCATTCAGGTCATTATCGCGGGCGCTGGCGGGGCGGCGCACCTGCCGGGCATGGTGGCCGCGCATACCCATTTGCCGGTCTTAGGCGTTCCCATTCAGTCGCGCGCGCTCAAAGGATTGGACTCGCTTTTGTCGATTGTGCAGATGCCCGGCGGCGTTCCGGTCGGGACCTTGGCCATTGGTGATGCGGGGGCGAAGAATGCGGCGTTATTGGCGGCCAGCATATTGGCGTTGCAAGACCCAAGGCTGGGCAAAGCGCTGGTTGCTTGGCGAGAGGCGCAAAGCGCCGCGGTGGCCGAAGAACCGCAAGATCCACACGACCCGAACTAGATTAGGCCGCGCTAGCCTAGGCGCGGTGGACTGCAGGCCGCCAGATGCAAAGGACGATCAGCGCCTTCGTCAAAACATGGGGCAAAAATCAAGGATCAAATCATGACCAACTGTGCGTCGATAACGATGCAGCCCAAGATATTGGGCATGCTGGGCAGTGGCCAACTTGGGCGCATGTCCGCGCTGGCGGCCTATCGCTTGGGCATAGAAGTGGTCGGGCTCGCGCCGGACTCAGATTCACCGTTGGCGCAGGTTTGCCCCTCGGTCATTCAGGCCGACTATTTGGATTTTGGCGCGCTCGATCAGCTTATTCAACGCTGCGATGTCATCACGCTTGAGTTCGAAAATATTCCCTATGAAGCACTGGCCTATCTGGGGCGCAGCGGCAAATTGCGGCCCGGTGCGGAGCTGGTCGGCCTGACCCAAGATCGTCTCAGCGAAAAGCAAGCCATTGAGCGGGCGGGGCTGCGGCCGGCGCCCTATCGGCAGGTGGACTCGGCGACTGGTCTTGCCCGAGCGTTGCAGGACCTGGGCGGGCAGGGCATTTTGAAGACCCGCCGCTTGGGCTATGATGGCAAAGGCCAACAGCGTGTCAGCACCGCAGACAATCTGGAAGCCGTATGGCGGGGTTTCGATCAGCCCTGCCTTCTAGAAGGCTTGGTCGAATTCTTGTGGGAGGGCTCTGTGATTGTGGCCCGCCGCCCCGGTGGGGTCGAGTTGCAGGCCTTTCCGTTGGTCGAAAACCGCCACGAAAATCATATTTTGTCTGAGACTTTGGCACCGGCGCCGAAGGCCGGTGTCGCGCTTGCCCAAGAAGCCGAGCGCCAGGCGCGCGTTCTTGCCGAGAGTTTGGGCCTGGAAGGCCTGCTTGGCATTGAGTTCTTCATCACATCCGAGGGCCTAGTGGTCAACGAAATGGCGCCGCGCCCGCACAATTCCGGCCATTGGAGCCAGGCGGGCGCTTCTGTCGATCAATTCGAACAGCACGTGCGGGCGGTCATGGATCTGCCGTTGGGCCATCCCTCGGTGGTCTGCCCAACGCGCATGGTCAATTTGCTGGGCGCGGCAGCGACGGAGCAAAATCACTGGCTTAGCCACGACGGTGCGCAGTTGCACCTCTACGGCAAGCGCAGCGCCAAAGAGGGCCGCAAGATGGGGCATGTCAATATTTTGACGCCGGAAGGCTTCGCAGGCTTGTGAGCCAAATCTGTGGCAAACCGCGAGCAAGTCGCGTCATTTTCCAGCAAGAATTTGCCTGCAAGACAAAATACCAGAGCGGCAGGTGAGTTCGCAATATGAGCGCTTGCTGGTCAAAACAATGATCCGCTGCAAGGGCCGCTCTGCACACATTTTTGGACGTTTAATAAAAGGCATGTACGCACATAAAAAGGCCCCGAGTTGGGGCCTTTTCGTCGTCTTTGGTGCGGCTCGTGCCTAGAGCCACGTGCTCTTTTGCGGCGCTTCCGGTTGCACGGGCGCTTCAGGCGCTGTTTCTTCCGGTGCGGCCTCGCTCGCTGTGGGCTCTTCAGCGGCGGGCGCTGCAACAGGGGCTGCCTCTACCTGGATCGTATCATTTTGCTTGGCGGCGCCGGTGTCACCGGGCAGCTTGGGCAGCAGATCGTATTCTTGCAAGTAGTTGACCAGTTGCAGCATGCACTGTTCGGCGTTGGACTTGGCTTCACCGTCCTGCGGGATCAGACCAGAAAACGCCAGCTTGATAAGGTCCATATCGATACGGTCATAGTCGGCATCGACGTACTCAATCTTGTGGGCCGCTTTGTTCAGGTCACTGAAGTGATTGAGCGCGGAAAGGAACTGGCGGGTCCAGGGCTTATCGTTCAGCTCTTGGTTCGGTTCTTTCCAGCTTTTTTCGTCCCAAAAATCGATACGAGCTTCACTGTCGGCTTCTTTGAAGATGATATCCAAGCAGCGAGGCTTTTCGCCCCGCACAGGGCGGTCTGTGGCAAAAGCGACCTTGAGCTGGTTGAATTCGCCGTAGAGCAGGGCAACCGGGAAGTTGATGTCAATCGAATCAGACATGAAATCCTCTTAGCGTTGGCGAGGTCTGGCGTTCCCAAACCTCTATGGCACTGGGCCCGGCGCTGATCCAGCAGGCTTGGGGCTTTCAAAATTACCTAGGGTAGGATTCGCCTAGGGTCAAAGCCTAGCTGCGGGTTATGGCTGCTGCATGCTGTCTCACGCATATCTACGCGCTGGGCCCAAAGGGGCGGTCAAGCAACCTTGGGGGCTGGTTTCTGCGGCCGTTTGCTTTGAAATTGGCCGAACAGATACAGGCCGACCGCTACCCAAATCACTGCGAAGACCAAAACGTCGGCCAGCGTAGCAGGCTCGCCAAAAACGCGGGTTGCGAAGAAGAACAGCAGCGTTGGAACGGTATAAAACAGCATGCTGACAAATGATAGCGGCAGCGCTTTTGCGCCGGTGTTGAAGAAGTAGAGCGGCAAGACCGTGACGACACCCAAGCCCAAGATCAACCCGCTTTGCGGCCATGCGAGACCGGCTTGCACGGAAAGAGCGTCTTGGCTGGCCAGCCAGGCCAGGTGCCCGAGAGCCAAGGGAAGCAAAAATAGAGCCTCGATGAACAGGCCGGACATGGGGCCAACATCGGTGCGCTTTCGCACCAAGCCGTAGGAGGCGAAAGAGAAGCCCAGTGCCAAGGCGATCCACGGCAGGCTGCCGGTCATAATCATCTTTGCTGCCACGGCCAGGCTCGCCAAAATGAAGGCCACCAGTTGGTAGCGATTCTGTTTTTCCTTCAAAATCGCCCAAGACAGGGCCACGGCGACCAGGGGAGATAGATAATATCCCAAGCTGGCTTGCAGCACGTGATCGTGAGTCACCGCCCAGATGTAGACCAGCCAGTTGCCGCCGATCAGGGCAGCAGACAAAAACAGATAACGGGCAACTTTGACGTCCCGCAGCGCCGCTTTGACCGTCGCCCAACGTCGGTTGAACGGCAGCCAAAACGCCAGAAATACGACTGATCCCCAGATGCGGTGATCGAGGATCTCCAGCGGATTGATGCCGGATAGGGGGCGGAAATAAAAGGGAAATAGGCTCCACATGATGTTGCCCGCCAAGGCTGCCAACAGGCCGACTTGCAGGGCAGACAGCCCGGAATGGCGGGGCGCATGGGGAGGTGTGCTGGCGGTCATACTGCGGTCCTAAATCCACGGCGAACAACCGGCGTAGGCCCGGCGATTTGCCGAGCAACCGGCAAAGGAAGCCCTATGAGAGAAGGTTTGTCGGGGCCGTCCCTTTGGTCTCGGCGGCAGCCCATCACAGTTTTGTGCGCTTGATGTCTGGCCCTGTCAATCTATCATGGCCCCATGAAAAGGCTTGTCTTGCTGCTGGCCCTAGGGCTGGCCGGGTTGCCTGGTTGGGCGTTGGCCGACCAGACCAGCCCTAAGCTCGTCGGGTTGTTCGAGCAGCTCTCGATTGCTCCCGACGCCAAATCGGCGCTGCCAATTGAAAAAGTTATCTGGCAGACCTGGATGGAATTTCCCAACCAGGAGGCTAAGAACGAAGTTCAGCGCGCCTATGAGACCTTCAATGACGGGCAGCCCTATATCGCTTTGGCGATCTTAGACAAGGTTTTGGCCAAGCACCCTGATTGGGCAGAGATTTGGAACCGGCGGGCGACCTACAACTACATGCTGGGTCGTTATGAAGAGTCGATCAAGGACGTGATGGAGGTCTTGGCGCTGGAGCCCAAGCACTTTGGCGCCTTGTCGGGCTTGGGGGCGATCTATGTTGCCCTAGGCGAGGACGACAAGGCCTTGCGCTATTACGAGCAGGCGCTTGCGGTGCACCCCAACATGCCGGCTGCTCAAGAACAGGCTGAGATGCTGCGAGAGCGACTTGGCCCAGCGATCTAGAGTGCTGGCGGTCGTCTTCTGCCGCCATCTTGTGGCGCCTTTTTGGGTGGCGCCGTCTCGTAACCGAGCCAGCGCCGCGGCGTTTAACGCGCGGGGCGCAGTAGCCAATAGATAAGGACGGTGTAGAGGGTCAGCAAAGCCAGGGCACCGGCCTGATGCAGTGCGCCCAAGGCTACCGGCACGGCAGTGAGCAAGGCCGCCAAACCCAACCCATACTGCGCAAGCACAGCAATGCCGAGCGCCAAGAACAACGCCCGAAGGCTGCCCGTAGTGGCCAGCCATCCCCAGATGGACAAGATCAGCGTCAAGGTCGCGACCAGGCTTGCCAACAGGCGGTGGTTGAACTGCGCGGTTGCACCGTTTTCGAACCAATTTATCAGCCAGGGCGATAGCTCAAAATACTCAACGGGGATAAGGCCGGAGCCCATCAAAGGAAACTCGTTGTAGAGTTTGCCCGCGTTCAGGCCCGCAACAAAGGCCCCTGAGATGATCGTGAAGGCGAGCAAGACAAACAGCGCAAAACTGACGGGCGCAAGGCCTCGCGCGGCGCGCTGTTCTAGTCTGGCTGTTCCAAAGGCAAAGCGCAGCCCAAAGGAAACGACGTAGACATGTAGCGCCAGCGCCAAAAAGAGATGGAGCGCCAAGCGGTATTGGCTAACATCGGTGCGGTTGTCGAAGCCGGAATAGACCATGAACCAGCCGACAAAGCCCTGAAGGCCGCCAAAGGCTAGGCCAAGCAGCAGCCAGGGTTTGGACCATTGGGGCAGGGTGCCCTTCGTCCAAAACCAGATGAGGGGAATAATATAGACGAGGCCGATCATGCGGCCCCACAGGCGGTGAATCCATTCCCACCAGAAGATGTTCTTGAACTCGTTGAGACCCATGTCCGCGTTGTGGACCTTGAACTCGCCCGTTTGCTTGTAGATTTCGAAGAGGCGTTGCCATTCGGACTCGCTCAGTGGCGGCAGAGCGCCCTTGACCGGTGCCCATTCCATGATCGACAGCCCCGATTCTGTTAGTCGGGTTATGGCACCGATGATCGCCATGGTCACAATCATTCCCGCGCAGGCGAACATCCAAATTGCAAGGCTCCGGTGCCTGTCGCGGTGCCTGTCGCGGTGCTTATCGCGGTCTGGCACATGGCCGGGCTGGAGGGAATCAAGGGCAGAGCTTATTGGGCTCATGGCAATCTCGCTTTGTTTTCTAGGTCGCATACGGGCGTTGGCAGGCTCTCGCCCGTGAAATGGTGCCAGCCGACTGATCGGTCGTTTGAAGTGATAGGCATCACATATTCTTGCGTGGGCTGGGTGCAAGTGAATTAGTCATTGATGCGGCAAGGCGCGGCAGGTAACTTTGGCCGCAATTCGCCACATTTTGCGGTTAGCTCCAGGACTCCGGACTAAGCGCGCTGGCGATATCTACAATGACCAGCAAAGCACCGACCAGCAAAGCACCCGTCCTCAAGCGGGCTCAAAGCGAACCAGCGTGAACACAGAATCGGCACACAATTGCGACCGTGCGCCTAGGGATGTCAAAGGACAAAATGCAGCCAACACAACTAACATTCGGATCGAGTCTGCGTCGCCAGGTAGGTCGCCAGATAGGGCGCCAAGTAGGCAGAGCAGCAGGTCTGTTGATGACTTTCGGCCTCGTCGCTGTTTTGTCGAGCTGTACCGAAGGCTTGGACAGCGGAGCCATCCGTACAACCGATAACAACGGGCCCGACCGGGCGCAGGTTGCGATTGCGCGCAATCGCGCGTCCGTTGAGCGAATGTTTGCAAGCAGAGGCGTCGATTTCTCGCAGCCCGTTTTGATGCGCGCCTTTAAGCAAGAAAATGTGATCGAGCTTTGGGCGAAGGACAAGCGCCGCTCGACCTACAAGCTGGTCAAGAAATACGAAGTTTGTACGTATTCTGGCGCGTTGGGCCCCAAGACGCGATCTGGCGATTTGCAGACCCCAGAAGGGTTTTACGAGGTGCGCGCGTACAATATGAAGCCGCAGTCACAATTCCATATGTCATTCAACTTAGGTTTCCCCAACGCGCATGATCGATCGCGCGGCTGGAGCGGTTCAAATCTGATGGTCCACGGCGATTGCACGTCCGAAGGCTGCTTTGCCATGCGCGATGATCCCATGGAGGAGATCTATACCGTGGCGACGCTGAATTTTGAGGCGGGCAACGGCCTGTTCTATTTCCACTCCTTCCCCTTCCGGCTGACCGATGCAGGCCTGGCCGCCCAGAAGGGGCATCAGTGGTATGATTTCTGGGCCAGCTTGCAGCCAGGTTATGAAATCTTTGACCGCAAGAAGAAGGTGCCGCTTATCTCAGCGCAAAGTGGCCGCTACATCGCGCAACTGCCGGGGGATCCCGACAGCCAGACGGCTAGCAGTAACTGATCGGTGTTTAATGCGGCCTGGCGGGCAACCTCGCGGGGCCGTAGTGCTGGGGCATGAGCCGCGGTTGGAAGACGCGCGAGCTACCAAAAGGCTCCGAATTGATACGTGTTTGCCCCCTTTTCCCTCATTTTCTTGCTTGATTGAGCGAATTTAGGTCAAAATCGACGCCTGTTTTGCTGAATCACCGATGGTGCGCTTGCTATGCGCTCATGGTTTTGGCATCCTTTGCTGCGGCGCGTCCTGGAGCGCTCGGCTCTTGGACCCACTTTGAGCCGCAATGACAAAATGGTCTTGATAGATTTATGACCCGATCAGAACTGATACAGCGCATTGCGGATGCCAACCCGCACCTCTTACTGCGCGACGTTGAAACCTTGGTGGCCACGATCTTTGACGAAATCACCCATGCGCTCGGTAGCGGCAATCGTGTCGAGCTACGGGGCTTTGGTGCCTTTTCTGTGAAGATGCGCGAAGCGCGCGTTGCGCGAAATCCGCGCACCGGTGAGGCCGTAGAGGTGGAGGAAAAACGGGTGCCGTTGTTCAAGGCTGGCAAACAATTGCGCCACCGCCTCAACCCTGATCTTGCCGACAAAGACTAGCAACCGTGTTGGCCAGGTTCGGCTGAAAAGCTTGCCCACAAATGGCGAACCGATACCGGCAACGCCGGCGAAGCGCGCCCGAAAGAAACGGGGGAGCGCCACCATTGGTTCGTGCTTTGGAATTCAAGACCGCAAAACTGACGCGGCGCTGTGGTTGACTGCGGGCCGCAGCATAGGGATGTATCGGTCCTTGTCCCAAATGGCCTTGTCCCAAATGGGCGCGGAAGCCGAGCAACTGGGCGCAAGGCTACATACTGGCGTTTGCGCCAAGTCATTCATCCAATAGGAGACACTGAAGGCGTGATCCGATTTGTTTTTAGCATTCTTTCGCTGATAGCCTTGTTCGTGGCTTTGGTGCTTGTTCTGTCAAACCCTGAGCCTCTGGCGCTGGATGCGGATGTGCTCTATGACGGTGCCGTGCAACTTCCGATCTGGGGCTGGTTGTTCATTTTTGGCGGCCTTGGGCTCAGCTGGGGCAGCGTTTTGGCCTGGCTCGCGGGCGGTGCGACCCGCCGTCAACTGCGCCAAGCACGACGGGCCCTAAAGGCCGCAGAGCGCGAGTTGGAAGACCTTCGCGAGCCCTCGAAAAATCCGAGCAAGGCGCTGTTGGTTCAAACGAAACTGGCCAACAGGCGCTAGCCCGTCTTTGGGGCGCGAGTGCTCAAGCGATTGGACGCCGGGGGTGTTCATGCCTTCGGCGGGGATTGAAGCTTGACATGCTAGGCGCATCAATTGCTTAACGGGGGCCGGCGGGCGCAAAGGCTCGCCGTTGGCAGTAAGGCGGTCAAGCCACTTCAAAGCCCAGCCCCGCAGCCAACCCTTGACCTTCGAACTGCCAGGCGTCACGATCCAGCGCTGCCCATGTCGATAAAGGAAATCGCCTTTTTATGACAGTCCTCTACCCGGACATTCCCGTGCGCGATACGGTCTTCGATTGCTATGCCGAGCTACGGGAAAAATTCTTCCACATCATCGTACTTTGCGCCTTGCCCTATGCTTTGAGCGTCGGGCTCTATATCGCTGCCGATCAAATCATCATCATGAACCTGATCTGGCTGCCGAATTGGGTCGTGCAGACGTTAGAGGTCTTGGTCGTCAATCTAATCATCCAGTGCTGGATGGCGATTGCTTTGTACCGGTTGTTGCTGCTGGATCGTCTTGAGATCATCCCGGATCTTTCAGCGGCGGGCATTGAGCGATACTGGCGCTTTTTGAAGAGCTTATCGACCATCGTGTTGATGATGATGCCCGTGTATCTGCTCGGAATTTTCTTGTGGCTTGTGCTGTGGTCCACCGTCTCAATTCTGCAGCCCTTTGTGTTTTGGATCTGCACGCTGGTGATCTTGTTGGCCTTTATGCGCCTTGGCTTCGTCTTTCCTGCAGCGGCAGTCGATGCACCCTACACCTTGGCGGATTCTTGGCTGACCTCGCGCGCCGTCAATCTCAAGCTTTTGATGATAAGCGTTCCGACCATCATGCCACCGTTCTTTGTCATGGAGATTGTTCGCCATTTCATCGACCACAATTATCCGATGAAATTGGACGCGGTTGATGAGTACGGCAGCATCACGCTGACCACATCCTATTTTATCTGGTCTTTTGCTGGGATGCTTTTATCCTTCATGATCGTAATCGGCCTGGTAACGGTCTCGGCGATCGTCTTTTACATAAGAACAGGCTGGCGGCCGGGTGCAACGCGCGTCGCCTAAGGGGGAAACAAGGATCATGGCAAAGGTCAAAATTTGCGGTATCAGCACGGGCGAGGCTCTGGAAGCATCCATCGCTGGCGGCGCCAGCTATGCGGGCTTTGTTTTCTATGACAAGAGCCCCAGGGCCGTTGACCGGACCAGCGCCCGCCGTTTGGTCAAGCAAGCCAAGGACCGGATTGAGACCGTTGGCTTAATGGTCAACCCTGCCGAAAGCTTTGTTGAGGAAATCCTGTTCGAGCTGCCGCTTGATATCATTCAGCTGCACGGCGAAGAAACGCCCGCATTCTGCGCTTGGCTGCGCGAGCGCCACGGCGTTAAGATTTGCAAAGCCTTCCCAATCGAGTCCGAAAAAGACTTTGTCTGGGCGCAAGAATATGAAGAAGCCATCGATCTTGCTCTGTTTGACGCCAAGCCCCCGAAGGGCGCTGAGCTTCCCGGCGGCAACGCGGTTCCGTTCGACTGGCGCTTGGTGGCCAATTATCGTGCTTTTTGTCCCTGGATGCTCGCCGGTGGCTTGACGCCGGACAATGTTGCCGAGGCCATCGCCTTAACCCACGCTGAAATCGTTGATGTCTCGTCTGGGGTTGAGAGCCAACGCGGCGTCAAGGACTTGGACAAAATCGCCGCCTTTTGCCAAGCTGCAGGCGCACAGGGCTGAAACGTTGGCCTTCACGATGCTTTGCCGCGCTTCGCGGCTAGACTTATGCGGTCGTCTCCCTTAAATCGGCCGCAGACGCGCGAACAGAAAGATCTGCATTCATGAACCAAGTCAATTCTTACCGCACTGGCCCAGATGAAAACGGGCATTTTGGCATTTTCGGGGGGCGCTATGTGGCCGAGACCCTCATGCCGCTAATTCTAGCGGTGGAGAAGGCCTACAACGCCGCCAAGGCAGACCCCAGCTTTCAGCGCGATTTTGACTACTATTCTAAGCACTACGTTGGCCGCCCGTCGCCCTTGTATTTTGCAGAGGGGCTGACGCGCTATTTCGGCGGCGCCAAGCTCTACCTCAAGCGCGATGAGCTGAACCACACCGGCGCGCATAAGATCAACAACACACTGGGTCAGATCTTGCTGGCTCGCCGCATGGGCAAAAAGCGGATCATCGCTGAAACCGGTGCAGGCCAGCACGGCGTCGCCACGGCGACGGTTTGCGCTTTGTTCAAGATGGAGTGTGTGGTCTACATGGGCGCCACCGACATTGAACGCCAGGCGCCGAACGTCTTTCGCATGAAAATGCTGGGCGCGAAGGTCGTTCCGGTGACCGCGGGCAACGGGACGTTGAAAGACGCGATGAATGAGGCTCTGCGCGAGTGGGTCGCGCGGGTGGAGGATACCTTCTACATCATCGGCACCGCAGCGGGCCCACACCCCTATCCGGCCATGGTGCGTGACTTCCAGTCGGTGATTGGCGAAGAAGCCAAAGAGCAGATCATGGAAGCCGAAGGCCGGTTACCCGATACGCTTGTGGCCTGCATCGGCGGTGGCTCAAACGCCATGGGCCTGTTTCATCCCTTCTTGGATGACAAAGTGGATATCATTGGCGTTGAAGCTGGTGGTCACGGCTTGGACGGCGACGAACACTGCGCCTCGCTGACCGGCGGGCGGCCCGGTGTGCTGCATGGCAATCGGACCTATTTGCTGCAAGACGCCGATGGGCAGATTTTGGAAGGACATTCAATCTCGGCGGGCCTGGACTACCCGGGCATTGGCCCCGAGCACTCTTGGCTGCATGAAATTGGCCGCGTGAACTATGTCTATGTCACCGACGATGAGGCCTTGGAAGCCTTCCAGCTTTGCTGTCGCGAAGAAGGCATCATTCCCGCTCTGGAGCCCAGCCACGCGCTGGCGCACGTCACCAAAATTGCGCCAACGTTGCCAGAAGACCACATCATAATCATGAACATGTGTGGGCGTGGTGATAAGGATATTTTCTCAGTCGGGCGCGCGCTTGGCATCAATATGAACGAATTTTAAGGCAGGCCAAACGCATGACACGTATTGACAAGCGCTTCGCTGCGCTCAAAGCCGAAGGCCGAAAGGCGCTGGTTACATTTATTACGGCAGGGGATCCAACGCCGGGCGTTTCGGCGGAGATCCTGGCGCACCTGCCCAAGGCTGGCGCTGATGTGATTGAATTGGGCATGCCCTTTTCTGATCCCATGGCAGACGGTCCAGCGATTCAGCTCTCCTCTCAGCGGGCGCTGGGGCAGGGCATGAACCTGCAAAAGACGCTGGATATGGTGGCCGAATTCCGCAAATCCGATGGCGACACGCCAATCGTTCTGATGGGCTACTACAACCCCATCTATATCTATGGTACCGAGCGCTTTATCAAAGCCGCATTGGAAGCGGGCGTTGACGGGCTGATTGTTGTCGATCTGCCGCCTGAAGAAGACGGCGAGTTTTGCGTGCCCGCGGTTGAAGCTGGCCTGAACTTCATTCGACTGACGACGCCCACCACCGACAATCAGCGTTTGCCCGCGGTGGTCAAGAATACTTCTGGCTTTGTTTACTTTGTTTCGATCGCGGGCATCACGGGCACCGCTTCGGCCGACGCCGACGTTGTGGCCGGTCACGTCAACCGCATTCGCCAGGCGACGGATTTGCCGATTGCCGTCGGCTTTGGCATAAAGAGCCCGGAAGATGCGGCTAAGTTTGCGAGCATCAGTGATGGTGCTGTTGTGGGCTCGGCTATCGTCAATACCATCGCTCAGCATGTGGACGACCAAGGTCAGCCCGATGCAGCTTTGGTGCCCGAAGTTCTGAATTTTGTGCAGTCGCTTTCGCAAGGTGTGCGATCTGCCCAATAGGGCCTTGCCCAAGGCCTCAAAAAGGAGCCCCGAGCCATGTCTTGGTTAACCGATTACGTCCGTCCCCGTATTCCTGGCTTTTCGGCCAAGAAAAAAGATGTGCCAGACGACCTTTGGACTTCTTGTCCGTCGTGCCAGCAAATGATCTATGCGCCGCTGCTGAGCGAGACGCATCGTTGCTGCCCCCATTGTGAACACCACATGCGCATGCCGATGCTGGAGCGCTTTGCGCTGCTGTTTGATGATGGTGCCTATGAGCGGATCGAGATTCCAAGCGTGGCCGCTGATCCGCTCAAGTTCAAGGACCTGAAGCGATACGGCGACCGACTGAAAGACGCGCAGACCAAAACCGGCGAAAAGGACTCCCTGGGCGCTGCCTTTGGCTTGATGGGCGGGCGAGAGGTCGTTGTTGCCATCATGAACTTTGCCTTTATGGGCGGATCCATGGGCATGGCAATGGGCGAGACCTTTGTTAAGGCGGCTGAAAAAGCCATCGAAGCTAAGGCGCCATTCCTTATCTTTACCGCCTCGGGTGGCGCGCGCATGCAAGAGGGCATCTTGAGCCTGATGCAAATGCCGCGAACCACCGTTGCGCTGCAAATGGTCAAAGAGGCGGGCTTGCCTTACTTGGTGGTTCTAACCGATCCGACCACCGGCGGCGTCTCTGCTTCCTTCGCCATGCTTGGCGATTTGACCCTGGCGGAGCCGGGCGCGCAAATCGGTTTTGCTGGCAAGCGCGTCATCAAACAGACCACCGGTGAGGATCTGCCGGACGGCTTCCAAACGGCCGAGTTCTTGCAAGAGCGTGGCATCATTGACGTGGTGGTGGCCCGCAAGGATCTGAAAGAAAAGCTGGTGCAGCTGTTATCGCTTCTGTTGGGCGATGCCTTGTTGGAGCTGCCGTCGCCTGAAGAGGTGACAGGCGATCGCTTGCCCGCGCTGGTTGCAGCCCAAGACGACGCTGATGTCAGCGAGGCTGCTGGTGAAACAGGCGACGAGGCCCCCGAAGCCTAGGCTTGGCCCTAGCCTTACTCTCCAAACGTCTCCCCAAATCAACCCCGCTCCGTGCCGGGCGCAAGGCGCTGTGGAGGCGAGAGCGATCACAAGATGACTTGCTATGAGCCAGCAACAATCTGACCTGGTGCTTCAGCGCCTCATGAGCTTGCACCCCAAGGTCATCGACCTGACGTTGGATCGGGTCTATCGCCTGCTTAGCCGCTTGGGAAACCCTCAGCAGAAGTTGCCACCGGTCGTGCATTTTGCCGGAACCAATGGCAAGGGATCGACCCAGGCGTTCATGCGTTCTGCGCTGGAGGCAGCGGGCTATAGTGTTCACGCCTATACCTCCCCACATCTGATCCGCTTTCACGAGCGCATTCGGCTGGCGGGGGCTTTAATCTCTGAGGCCGACCTTTTGGCGCTGTTGGAGCGGGTCGAGGCGGCCAACGGCCCAGAGCCCACCACCTACTTTGAGATTACCACTGTCGCCGCCATTTTGGCCTTCGCGGAGACACCAGCCGACATCTTGCTGCTAGAGACCGGCTTGGGCGGACGCCTGGACGCGACCAACGTTGTTGATGAACCCAAGCTGAGCGTCATCACGCCCATTTCTATGGATCACGAGGCCTACCTGGGCGATAGCCTTGACAAGATCGCGCGCGAAAAAGCGGGCATTATCAAGACGATGACGCCGGTCTGCGTGGCGCCGCAAGACGAAATCGCCTTGCAAGTGCTGCTGGAGGTCGCCGATCAACGCTTTTCGCGGGTCCGCGCTTTGGGCCACAATCTGCCCTGGGGGCAGTTGGAGCGTCGTTTCTATGTCGCGCCAAAGGAATACCCGGCGCCCGGCATGTTGGGTGCGCATCAGGTCGTCAATGCGGCTACGGCCATGGCGGCTTTGGACATGCTGGAGCCCGACTTTCAAGTGCCGATGGAAGCGCGTAAGCAAGCCATTGAAAGCACTCGGTGGGCGGGCCGCTTGCAGCCGCTACCGCAGTCTGAGGCAATGGCGACGGAATTGGAGCTGTGGGTGGACGGAGGCCATAATCCGGCGGCCGGTGACATGCTGGCGCGACAGCTTGAAGACTGGTCCAGCCCGACGCATGTGATCGTTGGCATGCTCAATACCAAGGCGGCGGAAGATTACCTGCGCCCGCTGGTAGACAAGGCGGCGAGCTTTACCTGCGTTGCCATTCCAGGCGAGCCCAACAGCCTGAGTGCAGAAGACCTTGCGGCTGCTGTCACTAGGGTTGGTGGTGCGGCCCGAACCGCCGAAAGTGTCAATGCTGCGTTGGATGCCATCGCGCAAGAAACGCCGAGCGCACGGGTCTTGATTTGCGGCTCGCTATATTTGGTTGGTCGGGTCATGGGCGAGCTGGGACTAAGCCTGTCATGAACTTAAAGGGGCAGCTTCGCTTGGCGCGGGCCAGTGATGCCCCTTGGCTCAAAGCTTGCGCTGAAGCTGCCTACCAGCCCTATGTCGTGCCCATCGGGCGACGCCCTGCGCCGATGGATGCCGATTTTCCCAGCCATATCGCCCGCGCGGAAGCCTGGCTTTTCGTTGGTTCCAAGGCCTCGAACGTCGCCGACCCCTTGGGCTTTGCCATATTGCAGGTCCAAGGTGATGTGCTTCATATCGACAATGTAGCCCTGCTGCCCGCGTTTCAGGGGCGGGGCCTTGGCAAAGATCTGTTGGGCGCCTGCGAGGATTGGGGGCGTCATCAAGGCTGTCGGATTGCGCGTCTCTATACCAATGCAAAAATGTTGGAAAATCAACGCTTCTATCCCGCGCTGGGCTACCGGGAGGTTGACCGGCGTCGCCAAGATGGCTTTGATCGCATTTTCTACGAAAAACCTTTGGCCTAATTCAAAGCGCCGGGCTGGGGGTCGCAGGGGCGCGGACGCCCGTGAAGACACCGGGTCTTGCCCATTGATCGCTTAGCGAAGCCTCCATGAAAGGCAGTGGTGTCGCAGACCGCCGCCGTGCGGCCTGACGCCCGCCGGTTGCGCTTCTAGGAGGTGTGATGCGCATCTTCACCATACAAACCTATGACGCTTGGCAGTCCCTGCAAGCCAGAGGCGTGTTGCGTGCATCTGTCTGGCATCAGAGCGACCTTGCCCCTTTGGCCTATCAATGGATGCGTCAGCAGATGTGCGCAAGGATTGGCCACCCGCCGCACAGCTTTCAGGTTCCTTTGTGGGGCTGGGCGCATGAAGATGCCCAAAGCATGATTGACATTCGTCGCCATTGGATGCCCGTCAGCCGGTATTGTCAGATCGAGATCGAGCTCAAGGAGACGGCGGTCTTGGTCTCTGACTTTGATCTTTGGCACATCGTGTTGATGGACGACTATGTCGCGTTAGACGATCAGGACAGGGCGCGATTTGACCGTGAGGTCGCCAGGCAAGCCGAAGCGCCAGCGGGGCTGAGTGGCCAGCGACCTTCTCGCGGGCTACGATATTCTGCCAGCCTTCGCGATCAGGTCGTTGAAAGCTGGCAGCGGATTTTTCATCACGACAATGACCAGGGCGGCGAGGGCGGGCAAACGCAAGGCTCGAGCTATCAAGCCTGTTTTTGGGAGATCCAGCCCTCAGACATTGTCGACGTGATCGAGTTTCGCTCAATCGTTGAACCAGACTACGACGATGACTAAGCGGCAAAATCCCTGCAACTCGCATGCAGATGCCGGGGAGGCAGGGAGGCGGGCGTTTTTGCAAACCCTATTGTACAAGCGAACGGCGTGCTGCCATAACATGGGCATAGGCGGCCTCAATGCGCGCCCAGTCCAGGCTGCCTGAATCGACCGCTGACAAGACAGCAGCAACAATTTTGCCTGGCAGATCCGGCTCACGATCCAAGGCGGTCGCAATCAAGATGATGTCGCCACCGGCCCGCAGGGCTTGCACGCTGGCCTCCACGACGCCGTAGTGGTCGCCGATTGCCCCCATGGTCATGTCGTCGCTAATGACGAGGCCCTGAAATCCCAAGGTGCCGCGCAGAACTTCTGTGATGAATTCGGGCGAAAGGCTGGCCGGAAAATCGGGGTCGACTTTTTGGTGGCTGATATGTGCGGTCATGATGCTGTCCACCAACCCCTGCTGGATCAGTATGTGATAGGGGTCCATCTCCTCAGGGTGCCACTTGTTGGTCACGTCGGTGAACCCCTGGTGGCTATCGCCCAACGACGAGCCATGACCTGGAAAGTGCTTTAGGGCCGTGAGCACGCCGCAGGCGCGATGGGCGCGCACCGCTGCACCGGCAAACCGCGCGACTTGTTCGGCGTCACGCCCAAATGAGCGCTTTAGACCGACGATGACTTTGTTCTTCGGCTCACGTGCCAGGTCCACGACGGGACCAAGGTTATAGGTATAGCCCCAACGCCGCAGCGTGCAGGCGACGCGGGTGTAAAGGGATTCGGCCTCGCTTGGGCTCATGGTGCGGGCGACCTCTTCAGCGCTGGGCATGGCTTTCCAGCCTTGCGCCCCGGACAAGCGTTGGATGCGGCCGCCTTCTTGGTCGATGCCGATCAGAACCGGCAAACCGTCCGGCGAGGCAGCCTGCAAGAAGTGCGCGAGCGCTTTGGGGCTTTGGTCGCCGCCAAAGTTGTGGCCCAGGGTCAAGACGCCGCCAAGTTGGCGCTGTCGGATCGCTTTCGCCATACCTTGGCTGCCCGGATCATTCGGAGTGGTGCCATTGAAACCCATCATAATGAGGGCGGCCACCTTGTTTTCGCGCGACTGCGCCTGTGCCTGCGCCTGTGCCTGTGCCTGTGCCTGTGCCTGGGGCGGCACGGACCAAGCGGCGAGGCCCAAAACGGCGGCCAGAGAGAAGAAAACGGCAGGCAAAAAACTTCGGTACATAGCAGGCTCTCACGGGGGAAATGGGCCCTTGTAGCAACCCTGTGCGGTGCGCACAAAGCAAACCCCGTTGCCTTTTCAAAGCAACGGGGCGGGCTCGGGTTTCATTGATCGGCGCTTAGTTGTCGATCAAAGAGTTTGTAGTATCGGTCGGCGTTTGCGGAGCCTGTACTTTAGGGCTGTTGGCCGGGTCGATGGGTGCAGGGTTCGGCTGTGGAACGTTGCCGCCGCCGTGCTGGCTGTTATCGAGACACTCGACCGGCAGACGTGGCGTATTGAAGTCATCCAAGTTCTGATCGGCCGGACGGCTGTCCTGAAGGTAACCCGAAGTGTTGGGGTCACAGTTCGGATTGCCAGCCGGGTAAACAACCTTAGGCGATGGCAGGTCTTGCAAGTGGCCTTGTTCGATGTAGCCCTGGTCAATCAGAGTGATCTCAACTCGGCGATTGATGCCGGAACGCGGGTGCGCGGGATCAGCCAAACGGCTCTCACCAAAGCCAGCAGTCAACAACCGGTGTGGCGCAATCGGGAAGTGGGTTGTCAAATACCACTTCACTGCCGCCGCGCGGCGATCAGAAAGCCACAGGTTATAGCTCTCAGAACCCTTGGCGTCGGTGTGACCCGCCAGCAGGTAGGTGGAGTTGGCCAACGCGGGCGATGACAGCGCGTATCCCAGGCTGTTCAGCAACGCGCGCGCTTCAGGTTTGATGGTCGCACGATCAAAGTCAAAGAACACAGCCAGGTCATAGGTGTGGTTGTAGTTCAGCAAGATAGGCTGATAGATGATCGGCTGGTTGCCCTTGGCGTAAGGCTTATGTTGTTTATAGATCGGCACCGGGACCGTGATGATCTTTTGACCGTAGGTGTTGCCGTGATTTGCTTGTGGCGACAGGGCCTGAATCATCGCGTTGATGGTCGGCACATCATCACCTGGCGGGGTCTGGGCCATGGCATTGCTGCTCATGAAAGACACAACGGCGCTCGCGGTTGCCGCAATCAGAGCCAGCGCGGATTTCTTGGGGGAGATGGCTTGGAACATATCGTGTTTCCTTGGTTGAGCGATCGGGAGGAATGATCGGCTTAGCGCTTTTGGGGTGGGTTCAAAAACAAGGTGGAAGGCTCAGGGTGATTCTTGAGCCAATCCTGATTAACTATCTGATTTAATTGCCAATAAGCGTGTTGATCGCCTTGGTGTCATTGCCTTCAGCATTGCCTGTTGGGAAATAGCTGGGCTTGTCGCCGCCCTGGTTTGTCGCCGGGCTTGTGGTGCCCGTGGACTCCGAACTTGGGCTCGCGTTCTGAGCCTGTGAGGCGGTCGGCGCCGTGGCTTGGACCACGCCGGGCAAATAGGCAGAAACGCTCAAAATCGTTGAAAGATAGGTGGACTTGTTGAAAGAGCTGGGATCGTCGGGCTGCAGGCCTGCGCGGTGATGCACCGCGACGGGGATCAGATTTTCATCGACCACCAGCGAGCCGGAAGAGCCGTGCTGAGTGTCGCAGCGATGCCCTAAGATCACATCGGGCTGGCCGGTCTCGGTCACGGCTACGCAGCGAAAACGGGATAGGCGTTGCGGCAGGCCGCGCGGATGGTGAACGATCATTAGAGGATCCAGAGGATCAACATGCGTGTTGGATTTGATCGGTACCGGCTTGATGTAGTCGGGCAAAGGATCGACGACTTCTACCAGGGCGTAATCCAGGGCGGCGTCACTTTCAAAGGCGCGCGTACGTATCTTAAACTTTTGCGCTTCTTTGCCGTCCTGGTCGATCAGGTTGTACCAAGCGATGGCCTCTTCGACGTCAAAGCTTTCGGTGGAAAGGCAGTGGGCGTTGGTTATCAAAACCTGCGGGGCAACCAGGGTCGCGGTGCAGACGCTAACGCCGCGCTTGCCATTTTCTGTGGTGATAAAGTCGATACGAAAAACCGACTTCGCATAGCTGCGGATGGCAGAGTTTTCACCAAAAGAAGCGATGGGCTCGAAGGTGTTTCCTTGTTGGCGCACATCGTCCGCGCCGCCGCCGAGAGACTCCTTAGAGATGGCGAGATTGGCTTGCCCAAACAGCGAGGTGTCATAAAGCTGGGCGTGCGCAGGGCTGGTGCCGCTAAACGCCGTTGTTGCAACGGCAAATGCCAAGTAGCCCAAAGCACCACGCAAAGAGCGATTTTCAGTTTTCAGTTTTGAAAGGCCAAGCATTGAGGGGGCTCCTGTACTCAGTAGGTCTTTGGGGGCGCCTGACGCGCTGGATGGTTAGGCGCTAGATGGTTGGGCGCGGGTGCGCGGACTAGTTGGGGGTCACCCGGATCGTAAACAGGCTGTCTTCGGCAGTACCAACCTGCGCTGCGTCTTCCCAGGTAACGATGTTCTTGGCATCAATGCTACGCGCCAGTTGGCTGGAGCGGATAATGAGATCAATCGAGCTGCGCGGCGCCAGGAGGTAGCCTGAATATAGGTCGGGTGAGGGGGCCAAAATCAGATCCCGCAGGGCACGATCCAGCTTCAGGACAATCGAGCGATTTGGGGAATCATTGAAGAAAGAAAGGCGGCAAGAGTCGCTGGCCGTGACCTCTAGCGTATCACTGGTTTCAAAATCGCCGGTGACAGAATACGAAGGCGCGCCCTGGAAGATGACGGCCTGGCAAGTGCTGCCTGCGTCCGCTTTTTGCACCGCGCTGAACAGCGCGCAGCGTGGGCAGCGATTGGCGGGGGTAAAGCTTTCTTGTTCGCCCTCCAAACCGGCGTCTGCTTGGCCTTGGTCGCTGGGGGCTGTGTTGGGGGTGGCGTTACCAGCCTGTTGGCTTGATTGGGGGGAGGTCGGTGTCGTTGGCGTGTTTTGCGTGTTGCTGGGCGGGGTCTGGTTCTGATGGCCAGCGTTGCTAGCGGCGGTACCGCCAGACGTTGCGCTAGGCGTGTCATTGATGAGGGAGTTCAGGTCTTGGGCTTGGCTGCCCGAGACAAGGCCGAGCCCCATGAGAGCGACCGCTAGCGCGAACCACAGCCACACCAAGACGGCCATTCTGGGCAAACTACGCGCCAGGGCGAGCGATTGCGCGCGCGCCTTAGGGGCAGAACGCATGCTGGAGGAAGAGGTTCGGCGGCAAACGGCCATGAAGCGGCTCCTGAACGGCTGTCCTTGGCGCCACGTCTGCTGTGTCCGCGGCGCCGTTTATTTGAAATCGAGGATGAATTCGCCCACAGCCCCAGAAGCGGCGCTAGCGCTCATCACCATACGTTGCTTGGGTGGAAAAGCTGAGACCAAAACTGCAAGACGCGCGCCCTCTGTCATCCGTATTTTTCCTTCCTGACGAAACATGTCATGAAGGGCGAGGCGGCTTAAGGCGGGCGGCAGGGCAATCTCTAAGACGGTTGTAGAGGTGTTTATGATCTCCAGCTGGCATAAGCCTTCAGTAGATATTGCGATGTTGTCGCCGCTGGTCATGTCTGTTTGTACGGCGGGGCTCAGTTCAGCCTGGCCGAAAATGACGTCCCCGCAACTCTTTTTGTCGTCGCTCAAATGGTGGGCAATCAGGCTGAGCGTGAGCGGTTGCGGATTTCCGGCAAAGAACCACAGGGCGCCAAGCCCTGTGAGGGTCAGCAAAAGCAGGCCAGCAGCCAGTGGCAGCGCCGTGCGCGCCAACGTGCTAGGCCGGGCCGCTTGCGAGGCGGCAGGCCGTTCATCAATTGGCACTGTTTGGGGCAAAGGGCCGGACGCAGCCACGGCGGCGGCCCTTGTCTGGAGGTTCGCCTGGGCCTCTGCCTCACGCCTTTGCGTCCCCTCCAGAGCATCCAACAGGGCTTGCAGGCTGGCGGGCCGCAAGACTTGGATGTTCGGATCGCGGTTGGCCAGATCGTCCAGTGCAGCCTCGTCATTCCCCCCCAAGCTGGGTGGGGTCGCAACGACAATTTCGAGCCCCAAGTCGCGGGTTTGCTCAAACAAAGAGGCGCTCAGTTTTAGCTTGTCGGCGATGAAATAGGACGCCGCCTGCGGGGCCAGGTCCATGTCAATGGCCCCCGTGACCCACAAAAGACGCTCAGCGTTTTCGGGTTCGGCGCATAGGGCTTCGGGCCAGAAGCGGGCAAAGCTCCAGGCGCAGGCAAATCCCAGTTCCCACGAGCGGCCATCCTCGATGTCGCCATCCAGGGCCAAATCGAAGCTGTGACCGGCGGGCGACAAGCGCCTTAGCGGTCCGTCCACCAACTGGTGTGCGGCTTGGGATTGTGAAAACGGGGCAAAGCTGCCGTCTAGGCGGATGAGGCTGACGGGCAATTCTTCGCGAAACCGAGCCGAGCACACGCGGCGCAGGCCTGCTGTTGTCGGTATGATAATCGCGGTGGTTTTCACGCTCTGCCTCGAAACGGGATCGCTCGACTTGCGGTGGCAGAGCGTAATCTAAGCTAGCCCGCGTCGTCGATCTAAAACTTATGTCGAGAGCTGT
>JAUIHE010000024.1 GCA_030432195.1 Alphaproteobacteria bacterium | reverse complement strand
TGAAAATTGCACGGATTGTGACTAGAGTTGCCGGATTCATGCGATTATTTTAGCCAAAGTCATTTTTGTGCGGTTCCAACAGGGACTTATGCTCAGAGTTCATATGCAAGTCATTTCCCCGCGCGGGCTGGCCGTGCTGGCGCTCGGACTGCTAGCCCTGGCCTCAACAGGTTGCGCGCGTCAGTCTCCTTCGAAAATTATAGATGCGCCACCGCAAGCGCCGATGGTCTACCCAGACCTGGAACCTCAGCGTGTCGCTCTACAGCCGGTTGACATGTACCGCCTGGACGGTTGGCAACGTGATCGTGTGCAGCAAGTGCTGCCAGCCCTACAACAGAGCTGTCGCAGCTACCTCAAGATGCCCGCCAATAAACCCTTGGGCAAAACAGCCTTGGGCGGCTATGCGGGCGATTGGCACGCGATCTGCAAGGACTTGTTGGCGCGCAACTTCGCTTCTGACGGCGCGTTGCGCAGCTATCTTGAGCACAACTTTAACGCCTACCTGGTCTCCAGCAACAAGGGCGATGAGGGCACCTTCACCGGATACTATACCGCCCACGTCAAAGCCTCTTTGCGTCCTAGCGCGCGCTACGCAACGCCGCTTTATGCAGCGCCAAAAAATTGGAGAGACTTGAAAGGCAGCCCAGGCTTGACCCGCCGCGCGATCGAGGCGGGCGCGCTCGCTGGCAAGGGGCTGGAAGTTATCTGGGTCGATGACCCCGTTGATGCTTTCTTGCTGCACATCCAGGGGTCCGGCATAGCCACCCTTCCCGATGGGCGGCAGGTCTCTGTGCGCTATGCGGGCAACAACGGCCACAAGTTCAAGTCGATCCATCAGGCCATGGCCGCGCAAGGGTTCGACAAATCCAAGGAGGGACTGACCATGACGGCCGTTGCCTCCTGGTTGAAACGCCATCCCAACAAGGCCCGGCAGATCATGTGGACCAACCCGCGCTTTATTTACTTTTCTGTCGATAGCAAGCCCGAGACAATCGGCGCCATGGGAATCCCTTTAACCGCCACGCGCTCATTGGCGGTTGACCCTAAGTATATTCCCCTAGGCGTGCCGCTCTGGCTCAACACCAGTTTTCTGGACGAGCAAGGCAAACGCCATGCCATCAACCGCTTGATGGTGGCCCAAGACACGGGCTCTGCCATCAAAGGCGCTATCCGCGGAGACTTCTTTTGGGGCGCTGGACCGGAAGCGCAGTGGGCAGCCAGCCGCATGAAAAACCCGGGCCGCTATGCAATTTTGTTGCCCAAGAGCCAGGTCAAGGGCTTGTCAACGGCCCAAAGGACAGCCAAATCAGCCAGCTATACAGCTATGGCCTGGCCAAGCAGCGATGCGCCGAGCTTGCAAGAGGATCTGTCGCCAGATTGGCAGGCTCTTGAGGAGCAATTGCACCAGCGCTAGCGGTCGACCCGCACGCGCTTGACACCGGTCAGCGAACTTGCTTTGACTAGAGCCATGACTGTTCTAGATAACTGAATTTGCGTGCTTTGTTAGCTGGGCGATAGACCCCATCGGCAGGCGCGTTTTGGACACAACCGCAAGGCCGCCCTGCCCTTGGCTCGCCAATCAGGGACCGTTCTAAGGACCGACCATGAGCGCTGCTCCCAAGTACCTACAGCGTGTGATTGACGCCCAATTCGATGCAGGCAGTTTGCCCAACGGAGACGAGCAGCAGAGTCTCGCAGCCCTCGGCCCGCTGCTGCGTGCTTTGGTGAGCGGTATCACCGAAGGCCTCGTGCTTGAGTTGGAAGGTGGTCACGGGCTGGCGACCGCTTGGCTGCAAGACGGGCTGCACTATGACATACCGTTGGTCGTCATTGACCCGGACGCGGCGCGCTTGGCGCGGACCGAAAGCAGCCTCTACCCCGATCTTCGCGTCGCCTTTCATGCCCAATCGGGCGGCACCTTCCTGGCTGACATGGAAGACAAGCGCTTTGATCTGATCGTTGACCACCGTGAACACGCGACCAACCAGAGCGCGACGCTCTTGCTTGACCGGCTTGCCAACGGGGGCAAGGCGATAACACGCATCCAGCCTGATGTGCTCGCGACCGTGCAAAGCAGTCAAGTACCCGATTTGGCACGATTGCGCTGGTCATCACTGCCCGGCGGCTGGCAGCTAGCGGTAGCGGGGCCGCGCATTCCCGCACGACGTGGCGGGCGCACCGGACGGGTCGCCGCACGCCAAAGAACCGGCGAGGCGCAACTCGCCCGCCAAGAGCCGTGACCAGCCCCCGCCGCCGCAAGCCCCAGCTCAGTCATGAAGATCGCGCGCTCTGGCGTGAGATGACCGCAAGCGTCACACCACTGGAGGCCAAGCCATCATTTTCTGACAAGTTAGGCGCCCTGCCCACTGCACCCGAGGGCCCGACCGCGCCTGTGATTGAAGAAGCTGCCAACGCCGCTGGCCCGGAAAAGTCCAGCCCCCGAATTTCCCGCCCAAAGGCCCAGTTGCCGCCGCTTCGCTACCCACAGGCGCCCGCGCCGCCCCGCTATTTGAAGCACGGCGAAGCCCAAGGGATCGATAAGCGCAAACTCAAACGCATGCAACGAGGCCAATTGGACTTGCAAGCCCGCCTGGATCTGCACGGCTTTACCCAGTCGCAAGCCCAAGGGGCTGTCATTGAATTCCTGGAGCGATGCCAGGTCCAAGGCAAACGCAATGTCATCATCGTAACCGGCAAGGGTTTGGCTAAGGAAGGCGGCGGCATTTTACGCTCTCGCCTGCCCGATTGGCTAAATATGTCTCCTAATCGAGAGCGCGTGCTGAGCTATGACTATAGCCAGCCTAAAGATGGCGGCACCGGCGCACTCTACGTGGTCCTTCGCAAAGCGCGCAGCCCGGCCCCGTCCACGCAACGCCGATTTGGGAAGCTGAAATGAAGCAAGCCCGTGCGGGCCACCTGACCAAGACTCGCCAGCGTCCTGGCCCCAAGCCCAAGCGCAAACAAGACAGCCCAGCTACAGACGCATCACAGACGCTGACGCCTTTGGGCCGTCGGCTCCGAGAGCTACGGAGCCAGCGCGGTTTGACTGCCGCCGAAATGGCGCGGGCCCTAGATGTCTCGCCCGCCTATCTCTCTGCCCTGGAGCACGGCCAGCGCGGCAAGCCCTCCCCGCGGCTTATGCACCTGATTTGTCAGTATTTTAATATCATTTGGGACGATGCAGACGCTCTGCTTTTGCTCGCAGAGCTGTCCGACCCCAAAGTGCGAATTGAGACCGGCGAGCTGTCGCCAGAGCATACCTTGCTCGCCAATCGCTTTGCTCGCGCCCTGCCAAAAATCACCCAGGGCCAGGCGCGGCGCTTGCTGCGGACATTTGAAAAGCTCGATCAGGACGAGGCGTGATCCGCACTTGGCCCGATTTAGTCCAACTGTTGGCGCATGCGCTGCAAGCGTCGTTCAAAGCTGGGATGGGTGGACAGCCACTCGGGCGGCACGAGAGAGTCGTCGTCTATCTGTTTGTTGAGCGATTCGAAAAAGGCCACCAATCCGCCAGGATCAAAGCCAGCTTGCTTGCTTAGCTTCAGACCAAAGTCGTCCGCCGCCGCCTCGAATTCACGCGAATAGGCAAGGTCCACCAGGAAACTGGCATTGACCAGCACGTCTTCAAATACGGGCCCAACGTCGCCCAAGACCGCCAGCACCAGCAAGTAGGTCGCCGCCGAACGATAAAGATTTTTCAACCCATGGCGCTCCACGACATGCCCCAGTTCATGGGCCAGCACGCCAGCAACGACATCGGGGTTGCTGCCAAATTCCTCCACCAGCCCATCGGTCACGACCAGCGATCCCCCTGGAAGGGCAAAGGCGTTGACCATCTTAAGATTCACGAAATGCAGCTTGAATCCGGTTTGATGCCTGGCTGGCAAGGCTTCGGTCAGGGTTTCAAGCAGGCCCTGGACGTCGCGCCGCTCTTCTTCATCCAATCTGCTTTCGAACGACCAGGTGTTGCGCAAGGTATAGAGCGCGGTCTTATCGATTTGATCGAGCCAATTCTGGGGTGTGCTGGCGGCCGCAATCGTGACGCCTAGCGGAACGGCGAAGCGCCAAATCAACCAGCCGCTGACAATGATGCCCACAATAAGCGCAAAAGAAAGGGCAGAAAACCGTTCCAGCGCGGATTGGATGCGACCGCGCGACTGCTCGCCCAGCAGGTCTGCAATGCCGGGATCCGTTGTTAAAAACAGATGGCCACCGGGCAAGACGACGCGGCGCGGCGCGGTGCCCATTGCGGGTTCCAATTTTGCCCGTTGCGCCAAGCAGTCGAACAGCTGTTCACCGTTGTTGCGATCAAATAGATAGAGGTGGCTTCCATCTTTGCGCAGCTCCAATCGGGCCTCGTGCAGAGCAGACTTGCCGGACTGCATCGCCTGCCCTTCGACCGCGGTCACTTGCGGGTGCTTATCCCTGCTCATGATGTGCCCTATTGGTCAATTAACGCTCCCTCAAGTTTCGATGCGGCGGTGAGACACTAGAGTCCAATTCCAAGATCGAGCCCTTCAAAATCGCCGTAGGCCTCGCCTAGCGAGTTCTTATAGTCCGTCACCTGGCCAACGAAGTCATCCAAGTCGCCCGAGACCCTAACAAAAGTGTTTTCGGCCATATAGCGGTAGTAACGCACCATCGCCCACGGCAACATGAGGCCCAACGTACAGCCAACGGCCAGCACGTTTGTCACGACGATGACCAGAACTTCAGATACGACCGCGGATGATCGAAAGCGATGAACGACCTGGCCTTTGGCAAGCACCAGATTGTTGAGCAAAATGTTGCGAACTTTCACGCGGTAGGACACAAAACCCACACCAAAAGCAGCATAACCGACGATGATACCGCTTGCCTCGTTTAGCGCGCCCCCAAATGGCAACAACAAGACAAACGCTGCCGCCCCACCTAAAAGCAGCCCGACGATTCCCCACATCGTAGCCGTCAAAAGGGCCGCCACATAGGGGCCAAGGCCAACATCGAAATAGAACTGGTAGTCGCCAAAGCGATGCCCATTCGCGGCATAGCTTTGCGACAAGCGTTGTAGAACGGGCACATAGATCAGGACAGCGGCCAAATACAGGCAAAAAACTATCCCGACCACAACAGGAATCATTGGGCCATTTGCCAACGCCCAGATCGCAAGTCTTGGCGAGTCAAATCCGATGACAAGCCAAAACAGTAAGGCAGCAGCCCCCATCAGACAGACAATCAGCAGACCTGGGTAGACCAGGTAGACCATATAGGCGCGCCCTATGGAGCCAACAAAATTAAACCGGACATTGGACCAGCTTGAGTTGCGCGCGTTAAAACGAGCGCTCATGACCAAAGCAACCGGGGCCCCTAGCAAGAAGAGCACGAATATCCAACCTTGGGCTAGCGGCACATAGGATAAGCTGATCAGCGCAACGACAATAACGCGCCCGATCAAAATATTAACCGGCTTGCCGTGATAATTGAAATTTCGGCCGCCAATATAAGTGTGCTGGTAAAAATACTTCTTGAAACGCACTTTTGCCCAGGCCGAATATATGCCCAAAGTAACAAGCGTTAGAAAGATATTGGCGATCCAAATCCCAAACCAATCCTTGGCGTCGCCATAAAAATCGACGCTCAATGTTTTCTTTGCGGCCATCCCTTGATCCCCTTTTGTCCTCGATCGGCGACGCAAGGACACGCCATAGGCAGCCATGCAAAACGTCACAATCGTTCCTTTTGCTCTATGCTAGCCGACAAAACTCACAATCACTAGAAGAATTTTGCATTAATTTGCCAAAACAGGGAAAATCGCGCGGCGCAGGCCTCAGATCTATTGGCAAACAATCAACGCTTCTTCAAGTTCTGTGCACAGCAGGTCAACATCATCTTCTTGCATAGCATAGTTGCTGATCGATACGCGAATGACCTTGTGCCCTGCCCACTCACCATGACTAGGATAGACCTTTGCGCGGGCTTGAACCTGCTCAAGCACTTTCATGGTCATGGCATCCCCGGCCTCGCAGGCCAGGATCACTTGATTGCTGTGGATCTGGTTTAAAACCCGAAAACCCGGCGTCAACGCCAGACAATCTGCAACACGCTGGGCCAAGTGGCAATGGCGCGCAATCATTTCACGCAAGCCCTGACGTCCCAGGTGCCGCAAGATAGCATAGCTGGGCACACCCCGTGCCCGCCGCGATAGCTCGGGCGTTGAGTCGCTTGGCTCCCAGTGCTGGGTCACATCGGGCAGGTAGGCCCCGCGCGCCGACAGAGCCTCAACCAACCAGCGCCGTTCGCGCACAATCACAACCCCGGCGTCATAGGGCGCGTTGAGCCACTTGTGCAGGTCCACCGCCCAGCTATCGGCAGCCTGAACACCGGCAAGGCGGTCGGCGAGCGCTGGCACGGCGGCTAACCACAGACCAAAGGCACCATCGACATGAACCCAGCCTCCCCTTTCGTGGACCAGCGGAATAAGCTCAGCAAAGGGATCAAAGGCCCCGGTATTGATCTGCCCGGCCTGGAGCAAGACCAGTGGCGGAGCGCTGCAATCGTCCAGCGCTTGGCGAAATGCGGCCGGGTCAATGCGGCCTTGATCGTCGGTTGCCACCCGTTGGGCACGCTCAGAGCCAAACCCGGCATAACGAAGCGCCGCCAAGGGGGCAGAATGCGCTTCGGCGCCGATCAGGACCGGGATCTCGGGCGCGCCAAACAACCCCATGGCTTCAACGTTCCAGCCTTGCCGGGCCAGCAGGGCGTTGCGTGCGGCCAGAATGCCTGCGGTGTTGGCCAAGCTGGCACCCGTAACCAGACCTGCACCACTACCGGCCGGCAGCCCGAGCAGCTCGATAACCCAGCCACAGACCGCGCGTTCCATGCCCGTGATCGCAGGGGATTCATACGCGGAAGCCGCATTCTGCCCCCAAGCGGAAACCAAAAAGTCTGCCGCCACGCCGACCGGATGCGACCCACCGCAAACGTAGCCAAAAAAACTTGGCCCCGTCATTTTGTGGATAGCCCCTTCCGAGGCCTGCAAGATATGGGAAATCACGCTCTCATCGGGCATCCCGGCATCGGCAAGCGGGTGCGAAAAGCGCGCAACGGCCTCATCCAGGCCAAGGCTGGGACGCGCGGGCTGATGCGGCAGGTTTTTGCGATAGGCGACGGCCGCCTCACCCGCCATTTCCATTGCCCGCAACTGACTTTCAGTGAGCCCAGTGGCCCCATCGTCTGCCTGTCTCATGCTCGCACTCTCCCCGGCTTGATACGCAACTCGGCCGAGCTTAGGCAGACTTCATGGCAAAACGCCAGCGCCTAGGCAGCCTTGCAGGGCGCAAGCCCCTAGTTGATGACGCTCAGAACCCACAAACCGGCGGCGATAAATGCGGCAATAAACAAGGTCTCGCAGACCAACAAGGCGATCGCAGGCGCGCCGACCTTGGCAATGTCCCGAAGCGAGGTCTTCATCCCTACAGCCGCGATAGCCGTTAGCAGAGCCCAGCGCGATACAGAGCTGGACGCCTGACTGACCGACGCGGGGATAAGGTGGAAGGAATTCACCACCGCCAGCACGATGAAAGCCACAACGAACATGGGCAACAAGGGCGGTCGCTTTTGCTGGGGCTCGTCACCGCTGATCTTTTGCGTTCTGCGCAGCACCAGCGAGCCCAACAGCACGACCGGGGCCAGCATGGCCACGCGGAGCAGTTTGGTAACGGTGGCCATCTCACCGGCTTGGTCGGAAATCGAAAAACCAGCGCCGACAACCTGGGCAACATCGTGAATGGTTGCGCCGATAAAGATGCCTGCCTCGCGATCTTCAAGCCCCATGACTGCCATCAATATGGGGTAGACAATCATCGCAAATGTCGACAACAGCGTCACGCCAACCACCGTAAACACCAAGCGCTCCTCGCTGCGCTCGTCCCGGGGAAGGATCGCCGAAATCGCCATGGCGGCCGACGCGCCACAGATTGCGACCGAGCCTGCCGACAAGAAGGCGAAGCGATAGCGGTGTCCAAAAAAGCGCGCGACCGCCAAGCCAAACCCGATGGTCGCTGCGGTAGACGCCACCACCAAAATTAGTGCGGGCAGCCCCAGCTCGGCAGCCAAATCGAAACTGATCCGCATGCCCAAAAGGGCAATGCCGAAACGCAAAACCTGGCGGGCGGTAAAGCTGATACCCGCGACGCAACGCCCCTCAAGCGATAGGAAGTTCAGCGCGATACCGAACAACAGCGCCATCAGCATTGCAGGCGCGCCATAGTGCTCAGCAATGAATTGCCCAGCCAGCGCCACCAAAGCGGACAGCAAAAGGCCAGGGCCCAGCAGTTGCGCTGCACTCCGCAAACGCGCAACCTGACCAGGAAGGATAGAAGACAAAGCCATGACGGATCGCCATTTTTGAGAAGATAGATTAAGGGCTGCTAAACGAGGGCCGGTTGTGCGGCCGCGCGCACTGTCGCCAAATAGCGCGGCTGGACCAGCAGGCCGTTTTCTTCGGCCTTTGCCAGGCTGTCTAGTCGGCGGGTTCCGGGCAGCCGTGCGCCGTCGCTCGCCTCGATCATCGACAGAAGATGTTCCAGCCTATCGGCGAAACTGTCGCTGAGCGCTGGCGCATCAATGGCCATCAGAAACTGACCAACCCGCGGTGGTGGCCCTTCAGCTGCAAAAAAGGAGCTGGCCTCACAGCTCAACGCGGCCGATGTCACGACCGCTGCCAGAATCTCTACCATCAATGCCAGGCTGGTGCCCTTGGCATCGGCAATGGGCAACATGGTGCCACCAAGTGCCGCTTCAGGGTCGGTCGTGGCTTGGCCATCTTTGTCCAGCGCCCAACCTTCGGGAATGGCTTGGCCCGTTTTCTTGGCATTCATGATTTTGCCACGAGCAACTTTTGACAAGGACAGGTCGATGACCAGAGGCGCTTGGCCAAGACGTGGAGCCGCAAAAGCAATGGGATTGGTTCCGAACAGCGCCTCTTTTCCTCCCCAAGGTGCGATCGCCTTGGGCGCATTGGCAAACATAAAGGCCACCAAGCCTTTTTCGGCCAACCGTTCCACCTGGATCGACAAGGCCCCGCAATGGTGGGAATTGGTCACCGCCATGACCGCAGTGCCATAGGTTTTTGCCAGGCTTGCGCCCATGTGAACCGCCTCATCCAAGGCCGGATAGGCAAAGCCGAAGTCTGCATCAATCACTACAGTCGCTGGGCGCGGACAGGTGCTGGTGACGATCGCGTTGGGATTGATTTTTCCAGAGCGCAGTTGTGCCAGATAGTCATCAAAGCGCGAGAAGCCATGACCGGCCTGACCTTGGGCTTCAGCAGCAACCAGAGCGCACGCAACCGAGCTTGCGGTCTCTCGCGACAGACCGTTAGCGCTCAAAGCAGACACGACAAGATCGGTCGCATCAGCAAGGCTGATTCGTTCTAAGGCTTCCATGGGATTTTTCCGAAGTTAGATGGGGCAGCCTGCATCAGCAGGCCACCCCAAAAGCGGCGAGCGCTTAGGCGCTGCGGTAGAGCTTGGTCATCGAGAATTCGCGGTGGCCCAGAGCTTCAGCGGCGGTATTGCGCCCATTGGCAGTGCGACGGATCATCTCGATCAGGGCATCGCCGGCTTCGTCGATGGTTTGATCACGGCGCAAGATGCCCGATACGTCCACATCTACGTGTTCAGACATAGTGCGCACGGTACGCGGGTTCGCTGTGATCTTGATCACCGGGACGATGGGGTTCCCCACTACGTTGCCTTGACCGGTCGGGAAGGTGTGGATCACATAGCCGCCCGCAGCCATCAGGGTCACACATTCTGCTGCCGCCGACGACGTGTCCATGAAATAGAGGCCCTTACCGGAATTAGGCTGTTCGGCTGGCTCCAAGATGTCGATGTACTTTGAGGTGCGACCGATCTTTTCCAGGTTGCCCAGTGCCTTTTCTTCGATGGTTGTCAAGCCACCCAAGATATTGCCTTTGGTGGGTTGGCTGTCTGACAGGTCGTCGGTCTGGTGGGCAAAAATCACATCGTCCTGGTAGGCTTTCCACATCTTATACCAGCGCTCGCCAACCTCTTCATTGATGGCACGCTTTTGGCAGATGTGCTCCGCCCCGGTGATCTCAGACGTCTCACCGAAACAGCCATAGATCCCCTCGGGCAACAGCTTGTCGTACATATTGCCGACGGTCGGGCAAGAGCCCAGGCCCGTAGTCGTATCGCTCTCGCCGCACTTGGTCGAGACCCACAGCTCAGAAATCGAACACTCTTCGCGCTGCAATTCGGTTGCGTAGTGGACGAACTCTTTTGCCTTCCAACTTGCCTTGCGGATGGTCTCAAAGTCGCCGTTCTGCTCAATTGAGAAGCCTTCGACCGGCTTGCCGGTGGCCGCGATGCCGTCAACGATGACTTTGGTCCACTCAGGCTCGATGCCGATTACGACCACCGCCGCTACGTTAGGATTGGCGCCGGTGCCGATCATGGTGCGGAAATGCACGTCCAGATCTTCACCAAACTGCAAGCGGCCGTAGGCGTGTGGGATTGCCAGCGTGCCCTTGACGTTGTTGGCAACCGCTTCAACCGCTGCGTTTGAGATATCGTCAACCGGCAGGATCAGGACGTGGTTGCGAACGCCGACCCGACCGTTGTCGCGACGATAGCCCTGGAAAGTGATGTTGGAATACTTTGATGACATGGTTGTCGCTCCTTACCAGCGCTTTGTCTTGCAATTGTGGGTGTGGACGTGGCCGCCCTTGGGAATGTCCGCGATGATCTTGCCGATGTCTTCGCCGTACTTGATGGCGGTGTCGCCCTCTTTCAGGTCCTTCAAAGCGATCTTGTGGCCGATGGGAACATCGGCGCCAGCGGTCAGGCTAAAAGTCGAATTGTCGTGGGTGACGCAGCAGAACATCTCTGTGCCTGCGGTCAGGCCTTCGACAACAACCACGCCAACGTTATCCTCGTGATCGTGCACGAGAAGGTGCGGGATATTGGACATGTCGTATCTCCATTTGGGTTCGTTGATATTTTGGACCCGCACCCGAAGGCGCGGGGATGGGGGAAAAGCCGGGCAACCTGCACAGCGCCAAACCGCGCGCAGGCAAGCAACCAACAGCGAAAAGCACGGAGCCAGGACGCGCCTAGCCGCTTGGTGGGGAGTGGGTCTGGTCGATTTTGCGCATGCTGACCGCCCTAGCCCCAAGGCCTGAGGATGATCTTCGGCGAGGCAACACGCCCGGCGCGAATGTCGGCAAAGGCTTGCGCGCCTACGTCCAATCCACGGGCTTCGATCCAGTCCAGAGCGCCTAGCCGTCCGTCGAATATGGCAGCGGCGGTCTGGCGGAAATCTTCCGCGGTGTAGGTATAGGTTCCGATGAAGGTGATTTCTTGCAAGGTCATTCGACGAATGTTGAGCCCACCTTCCGCAGAGCCCAGACCGATGTGCATGATAACGCCACCAGGGCGCACCAGATCGCTGGCCTGAGCGCGGGTACCGGCGTAGCCGACCCCGTCGACAACCAAGTCAAAATCAGCATTCGGGCCCAAAGCTTCAGGCGCAAGCGCGGTTTGACCGCAAGCGTCTTGAAGGAAAGAGCGGCGTAGATCGTTTGGCTCTACGATCGTGACGTCTGCAATGCCCTGCGCTTTGCAGCTCAAGGCTGCCCCAAGGCCGATGGCTCCGCCGCCCAGCACCAAGGCCCGTGCTTCGACGTCGCCCCCCAGTGCCTGACGTCCAAGGCGCACGGCATGCCAACCACAGGCAATGGGCTCGGACAGCGCGGCCTGGTCGATACTCACCCCGTCCGGCACCACGACAAGATTACTTTCAGGCATGGTCAGCCATTGTGCGAAGGCGCCTTCACGTGGTGGCATGGAAATGATCTGGCGATCTGGGCAAAGATTATCGCGACCGCTTTTGCAGGCTGGACAGGCGCCGCATGTGACAAGCGGGTTGACCGTTACGCGTTCGCCGTCGCGCGGGCCACCGACAATCCTGCCAGCAGCTTCGTGCCCCAAAATTAGCGGAGCTGGACGCCGTTCATCGTGGCCCAAATAGGCGTGCATGTCAGAACCGCAAATTCCGACAGACTCAACGCGGATCAGAACGTCGCCTGAACTGGGCTCCGGCTTGGGCGCGTCCTGATAGGAAAGGCTCTCTTTGCCAGTATAAACAAGCGCTTTCATTTTGCGGTAAAGCCTCCATCCACCATCAAGACCTGCCCCGTCACATAGTCGCTCGCTCGTGAACAGAAGAACATGAGCGGCCCGTCGATATCTTCTGGTTCGCCGTTGCGCCCAATACAGGTCTGCTTGGCGTTGCGAGCCGCGCGCTCTGGGTCGCTGAAGACCGGCGCCGTAAGCTCGGTTCGAAAAAAGCCCGGGCCAATAGCGTTAACGTTGATGCCGTTGGCAGACCACGCCTGCGCCATGGCGCGGGTGAGCTGGCTGATCCCGCCCTTTGAGGCGCCATAAGCAAGGCCACCCGGGAAGGCGCGACTGGATTGCAGCGAAGCAAAATTGACGATCCGTCCCCACCCGCGAGCTTTCATCCCCGACACCAGATGCTGGCTCAAGAAGAAGGGCGTCGCCAAGTTCAGATTTAGCGTGATGTCCCAGCCTTCGGGCGTTACATCGTCGGCATCTTGGCGGGTGTTGATGCCCGCCGCGTGCACGATAATGTCCGGTGCTCCAAACGCCTGTATCACCTCTTTGGCCAAGTCTTCCAGCCCGCCACGATCGCTAAGATCATAGGCAATGATAGCCGTCCCCTGCCCTGGCGCCCCTCCGTTCGCTGAGGCGGCCTCTTCCTGCCACTCCGTCAAAGCGTCAGCACGTCGGGCGACGCCGACCACTTGTGCGCCAGCAGCGGCCAAAACGGTCGCTGCGCGTCGCCCCAGACCGGCACTGGCACCCGTCACGCAAGCCACCTTGCCCGACAGATCAAAGAAATTGGCAGGTGAGACGCTATTAGGCATCAGCGGTCAGATCAAAGGTCTCGTTGGGGAAGTACTTCGCCAAACGAACATCGGCTGCGCGCGCGTGGCCTTCCATACCCTCAAGACGAGAAATGCGCGCGGTCGCCTCGGCAACGCCCTTGGAGCCTTCTCGGGTAGAGCGCTGCCAGGTAACAATTTTCATGTACTTGTGGACGGACAGACCGCCGGTGTACGAGGCGGCGCCAGAAGTCGGCAGAACGTGATTGGTGCCTGCGGCTTTATCGCCATATGAGACCGTAGTCTCCTCACCCAGGAAGAGTGAACCATAGCAAGACAGGCGGTTCAGCCACCAGTCCAGATCATCCGCCTGCACGGTCAGGTGCTCGGGCGCATAGTCGTCAGACGTGGCTGCCATTTCTTCGCGATCTTCGCAGAGGATCACTTCAGCATAGTCGCGCCAAGCGTCAGCGGCATTTTTGCGGTTGGTCTCGGGCAGGTCCTCAATTAGGCCGGGCACCAAAGCCATGACTTCTTCGGCCAGGTTTCGGTTGTCCGTGACAAGCCAAACTGGCGAGTTATAGCCGTGCTCGGCCTGGCTCACCAAATCAGTGGCCACGATGTGAGCATCGGCGCTTGAATCGGCCAAGATTAGGCTGTCTGTTGGGCCTGCAATCATGTCGATACCGACACGGCCGAACAAAATGCGCTTGGCTTCGGCAACGAATTGGTTGCCGGGGCCGACCAGAATGTTGGCCTTGGGCAGGCCAAACAGGCCAAAGGTCATGGCTGCAACGCCCTGGACCCCGCCCATGGCCATAATGGTATCAGCCCCGCAGATATGGGCGGCATAGACAATCGCCGGAGCAATACCGACGCCCGGGCGAGGTGGTGAACAGGCAACGATGTGGCTACAGCCAGCCACTTTTGCGGTGGTCACCGTCATAATCGCGCTAGCGATGTGGCTATAGCGTCCACCCGGCACATAGCAGCCAGCAGCCGCAACGGGAATGGCCTTTTGACCTGCGACGAAACCCGGTTGAACTTCGACCTCTATGTCCGCAACCGTGGCCTTTTGGGCTTCGGCAAAACGGCGCACGTTGTCATGCGAAAAGCGAATATCGGCCTTCAGACGTTCTGGCACCAAAGCGCAAGCAGCTTCGATCTCCTCGGGCGTCAAAATGATGTTGCCCTCGTAGTTGTCGAACTTGGCAGCATAAGACAGAGCCGCCTTGTCGCCACCGGCTTCGATCTCGTTCAAGATCTTGGACACGATCTCGTTGACGTCAGAAGCGCCAGACGTGGAAGTCAAGCTAGCTTTCTTAAGGTACTCTCTTGGCATCTTATTGATCCTACTTATAAATTTCAGGCAGCAAGGTGGTCGAAATCGCGGGCACGTAAGCGATCAACAACACAACTAGCAGCATGAAGAAAACGAAAGGTACAGCGCGGCCAGCAATTTTCAGGATAGATTCCCCTGTCAGGCCCGAGACAACGAAAAGATTGAGGCCAAGCGGCGGGGTAATGAAGCCAACACCCAAGGCCGTGATCATCATGATACAGAATTGGATCTCGTTCATGCCGATGTTGTCCGCCAATGGCTTCAAGATTGGCGCCAGGATTACGATGTTCGGCGTGGTCTCCATGACACAACCTGCCGCAATCAAGATGCCGATCATGAGCAAGATCAGCATAGTCGGACTGTCGGTTAGCGAGGTCACTGCGAAGACAAAGCCTTGTGGTACACCCAGGATAGCCAGCGCCTGTGCCAAGGGTAGAGAAAAGGCAATAATCGGGAGAATAACGCCATTGACCTTGGCCGAGCTCACCAACATGGCAGGAAAGTCGGATAGTCTGAGGGTGCCCAAAAGGAACCCCATCAAGATGGTGACGACGACCGCGGTCGCCCCTGCTTCTGTCGGGGTCAGTTTGCCAGAAAAAATGCCATAGAAGATAATTCCTGGAACGATGAAGGCGTACCAACCAGAGCGAAACGCCACCCAAAGCTGACCCAACCACTCGGACCAGCTCAACATGCCGCCGCCCTCATAAGCATAGATGCGGTTCATGATGAGGTTGGTCACCAAGATCGAAATCAAAATGATGATGCCTGGAATAAGAGCTGCCAGGAACAGGGTCGAGGCTGAAATGCCCAAGACCAGGCCAATAATGATGTAGGCAATCGACGGCGGGATCAAGATTCCCGTACAAGCGCCCGCTGCAACCAAGGCACAAGCATAGGGGCGCGGATAACCGGACTCGACCAGGCGATCAATTGTCATACGACCGACCGCAGCAGCGCCTGCCGCATCAGAGCCCGAGATGGCGGCGAACATGCCGCAAACCAGCACGGTCGCAGAACCAAAGCCGCCTCTGGTCCAGCAGGTCAAGGCTTCGGCCACGTTCAAAAACTTTCGGCTGAGCCCTGTTCGAACCAGCACGTCACCAGTCAAGATAAACAAAGGAACCGCGGTCAGCGCGAAGGCGTCGATGCCGTCGAACAGGCTTTCGCCTACCAGCGACAGGGGCAGCGCGCCCGACAGCAACAGCATCGAAATGGCGCCAACACCGATCGCTGCCCAAATTGGCACCGCCAGCGCCACGAGGCCAATAAAAAGCAAGACGGGAATGTAGAAGTCCCAACCCAGGACAACAGCTTGATTTTGCAGTTGATTCCAAAGCATGATGGCGTCCCCCTAGTCGAACAACTTATCGCCTTCGAACACGGTCTTGCCGGTTCGAAGATCGCGCAGGTCGCGCAGGAATGACTGAATGAGCCGCACGATCATCAAAGCAAAGCCCGTCGGCACAGCCATCAAAAACCAAACCATAGAGACGCGCAGGCCATGGCTAACCGAGCCATACTTGGCCGAGACCATCACGGTTTCGAAAGAATAGTAGATCGCGACCACAGCCACGCCCAGCATGACCAAATCGCCAAATATGTACAGCAGCGCTTTTAGGCGCGGGCTCAGGTAGTGCAGCACAACATCAATGCGAATGTGGGCGCGCTCTTTAACCGCCGCCGCAGCGCCGATCCAGGCCAAGTAGATGAAGGAATAGCGGACGATTTCCTCGCCCCAAATCGACGAAAAGGCGAACACTTCGCGCCGCAACACTTCGACCGCCATCGTCACGACCAGCATGACGTAGAAGAGCAACAAGGCCCATCGTTCGGCATTTCGGTCGAGGGATTTTATGAAATCAGACATCCAGACCACCCTGTTGCAGCGCCTCACGAAGCAAGGCTGTCAGCGCATTTTTCACCCGTCCCCGCCGCTAGACCGTGAGGTTTTTAAGCATGATGTCTGGGTGTTTTGCGCCTGCTAATGGAAAGCATAACCACCAGCAGGCAGATAAACAGCGAAGGGCGGCCGACCGCGAACAGCCAGCCGCGCCCCTCTTATGCATCGTGGACGTAGAGACGGCCTTGCGTGTTGGCAGCTTCTTCCAAGCGGCTGAAAGCGTCCATAGAGCCAGCCAGATCAACCTTGAACTGGTCCCACTCAGAGCGCTGGTAGCCGCCAGCCGCCTGCCACTCGGCCAATTGATCATTGGACAGTGAGTGGAATTCAACGCCAGACTTGGTCAGCTCTGACATGGCATAGCTGCGTGCTGCAGGCACTTTCGCCAAGTTTTGCTGTGCAGTGATTTCTCCTGCAAACTCAATGCCTTCCTGCACATCGCTAGGCAGAGAATTGAACCACTCAAGGTTCATTGAATAAACCTGGCTGTCCGGAACCGCCTGCGTGAAGGTCACGTGGCTCAGGATGTCCTTAAAGCCGAAGACGTAGAGAGCGCCAACCGACGGATCCAGCGCATCCGCAACGCCTTGTTTGATGGCAGAAGGCGTCTCGCCCCAGGCAACCGGTGTCGGGTTCGCGCCGACCATGCGGTAGTACTGCTGCAACATCTTTGAACCGGGAACGCGGAACTTCACGCCGTCCAGATCAGCCGGAGTGATAACGGCGTTACCGCCTTTGCGAACCGCGACAACGCGCGGATCAATCACCACATAGAACAACGCCTTAAAGCCAGAAGCTTCGACCTTCGGGTGAACCTCTTTCTTCCAAGCCTCGGATGTTACCAGGTTGGTGAAGCGCTGGTTCGAGCCACAGAAGTAGGGCATGTTAATCAGGTCAACCGCGCTGGCAAAGGGCGCAAAGTTCGACAAAGAGTGCTGAGCGGCCTGAATGGTGCCGGTCTGCACCTTCTGCGCCAAAGCACCGCCTGCGCCCAACTGGCCGCCTGGCGCCAACTTGACGTAAACCTTGCCGTTGGTGGCGTTCTGGATGTTTTCCTTCAGATCCAACTGCAGGATTGGATAGCTGCGCGATGCACCCAAAACGTAGGCCGTCGCAACGGTCATAACGTGGTCGGCAGCTTTTTCGCGCTGACGCTCTTCAGCAGCCGTCTGTGCCACCGCTTGCGATGACCACAAAGTGCCAGCCGCGCCTGCTACTATGGCCGCGGTAAAACCGCCTGTGCCTGCTAGCTTCAAGAAATTGCGGCGTTCTGCCGATGCGATTTCTTTGCGCTCGTTATCCATGATGTCTCCTCCTTCAGGATTTCGAATTGTTGTTTCTTTTGGCGACGGCTTCTCGTTTCAAGATCGCCGCGACGAAGGCTAGTGATGCCGTAAACAGCAACACCATTTCGCCCACATCCCCCAAGATCGGCTTTTCGCCAAACGAGCCCATCGCCACGTTTGCGGCAAAGCCACCGAACAGGATAATTGCCAATAACAGGAACATGCTTGCCTTCCTCCACCACCGAACGTTCGGTGATTGGTGTGTAATGTAAGCGCTTACATACCAAAATGCAAGCGCTTACATTCTTGGTGCCAGAAAATGTTAGCACCGCGTTCCCTTGCCCTTTGTTTTCGGGTAGACATCAGGGAGCAAATTCGAGCCAAACATGAATAAAAACACCAATCTAGCCCCTACCCTAGCCGATGTTGCCCGCCATGCAGGCGTATCCACAGCCACGGTCTCGCGCTGCCTAAATTCTCCCGATCAGGTTGTCGAACGCACCCGCGAACGGGTCTTGGAAGCTGTGAAAGAGCTGGGGTATGCGCCTAATTTCAGCGCGCGCGCCTTGGCTGCCAAACGCACCTACACCGTGGGCGCAGTGCTGCCGACCATGGAAAACGCTATTTTCGCGCGCGGTGTTCAGGCCTTCCAAGAAGAGCTGCATGGCTTGGGCTATACCCTGCTTGTCGCCAGCTCACTCTATCAAAGCGATGTCGAAGAAGAGCAAATCAGAACCCTGGTTGCGCGCGGCGCAGATGCCCTGCTTCTGATCGGCTATCATCGCGACCCGAAGGTCTATCGCTTTTTGGAAAAGCGCGGTGTTCCGGTCATGATCGCCTGGGCGCACCACCGGGGTGAAATGCGCGCATCGGTCGGATTTGACAATTTCGCTTCCATGAAGGAACTAGCCCTGACCGCCATCGACCTAGGGCACCGCAAGGTCGCTGTGATATCGGCCGAACAGGCGAGCAATGACCGCGCCCGCGATCGCGTTCTTGGTGTTCGCGCTGCCATGCAAGAATGCGGGCTGGACCCTAAGGATCTCGCCTTGGTCGAAACCACGTACACCGTTGAAAATGGTGTGGTTGCCTTTGAGAGTCTGATGCAAAAGACGGATCGCCCGACCCTCGTCATGTGTGGCAACGACGTTTTGGCAGTCGGCGCGTTGCGGGCGGCCCGCACGCTGGGCCTACAGGTGCCGCAAGACGTGTCAATAACCGGTTTTGACGACATTGAGTTGGCGACGGTCGTCGATCCCCCTCTCACCACGGTCCACGTACCGCACCGCGACATGGGCCGCAGAGCCGCCAGAGCTCTAGTCTCCATGATTAACGGCCAACACCCCCCCGCAGCTATCAAACTAGAGACCTACCTATGCATGCGCGATACCTTGGCTGCACCCAACAATCGCGGGTAGCGCCTAGCGCGGGGACGGGTCTTTACAGTCCAGGACCAGGGACCAGGCGGCTGCCATCTGTAAAGCGTGCAAAGCGAAAACGGCTGATGTCATGGTCAATCGGCTTGTCTTGAGCCAGGTCGGCTGCGATCCTTCCGAAGGCGGGACCGATGCCGAAACCATGCCCAGTCATGCCGGTCGCCACTGTTAGCCCAGGTAGGTCGGCGACACGATCAACAACCGGCACCATATCGGGCATGAAATCAATCATGCCCGCCCAATGCTGGGCCAACCGCGCATCGCTAGCTTCGACAAAGGTGTGCTTGAATAGCCGCAGTGCGTTGGCGGTCGCGCGATCATTGGGCGGTGGATTTAGAACGCGCATACGCTCAAACGGGCTCTGCTCATCCGCACCCCAAGTGCGCTTGGTGCCCCAAGCATCCGGGAAATGGCGCGGGGCGGCTGGCCGATACGAGACCTGAAACGGGCGGCGCAGCAGCTGGCGCGCAAAGAAGGGCAACGCGCGAAAGGCATCGGGTCCAATGAAAAGATCGCTGCGCACCTCTTGGGCGATGGTATAGCCACCATCACGGCGACGTCGAAAGGCTACGCGCCCATCAACAGCGTTACCATTGAATACATTATCGACCTCTGTCGTTCGACCCGCCGTCGATCGCACCGCCAGTTGTGGGATTTTCAGGCCATGGCGGCGCAAAAACAGTGAAGACCAGGCCCCACCCGCCAACACGACGGCGCGGGTCTGGATGCGCCCGTGTTCGCAAACCACCGCCTCAATGCGCCCGTGTGCAGTTTCGAGCAGGCGAGCGGCGCAGGCCTCGCGGATCAGTACGCCCTCTGCCGCCGCAAGCCGGGCCACTGCAGGCACCGCAACAAAGGGTTCGGCGCGCATATCTGTCGGTGTCCAAAGCGCGCCATACCAACGCCGAGAGGCTTTTGGCATGAGCTCTGCCACGCCGTCCCTGTCCAGCAGGACGCTTGACACGCCAAGGGGTTTGGCGGCCTCTAGCCACTCAGCGTGGCCACGATGATCTGCCTCGTCCTCAGCCAGATAGGCCACCCCGGCCTGGGTCAAGCCAATATCCGTTGCCACCTCGCCAGCCAGCTGTTGCCAAAGCCTTTGGGCCTCCAGCGCGATCGGAATTTCGGCTTCATCGCGCCCGGTGACGCGGATCCACCCCCAATTTCGCGAGGATTGTTCGCCCGCCACACGGCCCTTCTCTAGCAGCACAACCTTGCGACCAGCGCGCGCCAAGAACAGGCTGGCGCAGACACCGATGACACCGCCGCCGATTACTACGACGTCAGCGCTGCGGGGCAGCTCTGCCAAGTGTTCGGGCGGCTGGGCTTCTGAAATAGGAAAGTCTTGCATCGTCGATATCGGCTCTGGGTTGTCTAAACCCCGAGCCTAACACGCAGAGGCGCTTGGGCAAGCTGCTAACCGACATCGCCAAGCCATGTTGGCCCGCAAGCTCTATTGGTTGTGCTTGGGATTGACGCCTAGGTTTGCTGCCTTGACCTTTTCGGGCCACCTTGACTGAATGTAGGCCAAGACGTTCCAAATCTCTTCGTCGCTCAGCAACTCACCGAAGCCGGGCATGCCGCTGTTGAATCCGGTAACGCCCCGCTCTTCCAGCAACTTGGCCCCGCCCAACCGTGTATAGTCGAACAGCAATTGAAAATCGTGGTGCCAAGTGTGGCCCGAAGCATCATGCGGGGGCGCGGGCAAAATACCATCGGCATTGGGAACGCGCCAGTTGGGCTGGCCTTCCAGATCGGCACCGTGGCATGTCGCGCAGTGTTCTTGATAATTCGTCTGACCCTGCGCGATGTCACGATTGTTGAGTTCGTGATCGGCAAAGGCCGGCAGGCTCGCACAGCAAGCCAAGAGGATCAGTAGTTTTTTCATATCACTTCCACCCAAGTTTTCATGCCGGCGGCCTGATGGCCAAGCATATGACAGTGCAAGAGCCATTTGCCGGGATTATCAAATACGCAAGCAACATCCAGCGTTTGATCAGGCATGACCAAGCTTGTATCGCGGGCATCGCCCAAGGCCCCATCTGCTGACATCTCAAAGAAATGGTGGCCGTGCAAGTGAATGCCGTGAGGGAACAAGGTCTCGTTGGCCAGGCGCAGGCGCGCCGACCTCCCCCGCTCAATACGCAGCACAGGCTCCTGGTTGATATCGTTGCGCCCGCCCAGGCCCCAAATGCTGTTCAGCTGCATTATGCGGGGGTTCATGGCCCCGCCTTCCATCTTGACCAGCACATCTTGGCTGTTGGCAAGATCCGGTTTGCCCAATGAATTGGCTGGCAAGGGGGCAATCGCACTGGTCCGCCGCTCCTTAGCCTTGCCTTCGACCTTGAGCTCGCCAAGAACATAGTCGCCATCGCGCAGAGGCGCCAACACCGACACGGCCGCATCGCTTGTCACGTCGGCGATGATGTCCACGCGCTGGGCAGGCGCTAACAGCATTTCTTCAATCGCGCGCGGCTCCGACAAGGGCATGCCATCCAACGCCACGACCCGACCTTCAATACCCGAAAGCTTGACCGGGAAAACTCTGTCGGTCGCCACATTGATGATGCGAAGGCGCAAACGCTGACCGCGCTGCACGGTGCTATCATCATCGAACAAAGCCCGCGCGTAATTGCCCAATCGGCCTTGGTGGGCCTGATCGTGCATGCTGTCATAGCCCGGGGCGAGGCCCCCGGTCTCCATCAAGCGCCAATCATCGACCATGACGACGACATCGCGGTCGATATCGGGCGGGCTCGCCTCCTCAACGATGATCGGGCCATAGAGGCCGCGCGCCACCTGCTCCCACGACCGATTGTGCGAGTGATACCAGTACGTACCCGCATCCGGCGGTGTCAGCGCATAATCAAAGCCATGGCCAGGCTTGACTTGCGCCTGGGTCAGACCGGGCACGCCATCCATCGCGTTGTCTATACGCAACCCGTGCCAATGGACGGCCGAGTCCTGGTCAATCTTATTGTCGAAGCGTATAGCCTGGCGGGCGCCCTGCTTGAGACGCAGCAAAGGGCCAGGCGAGCTGCCGTTAAAGCCGAGCATATCTGTGGCGGGGTTGCCGTCTGGCAGGATCTGGACCGTCACCGGTTCAGCGACCAGCGAGAGCGCCGTACTCGCGGCCTGAGCCGGGGTAAGAAGGCCCGCAACGGGCGCGAGCCCCGCCCCGGCAGCCGTCAACAAAAAATCGCGTCGTTTCACTCACCGCTCCTTGGTTAAAACGCATGCGAGCCATAGACATAGGCCACGCATTTAGGAACCACATTTATATCCTATGGGCCGAACATAAATCGCCCCTGGACACCACCAGTCAAGACTAACGACTGGCTGTCCAGGGGCGCTGTGGTGGAACGCCGCGCCGCCTCACGTTCGGGTGAAGCCGGTGCGCCGCCTAGCCGTCAGTGCTGTTCTTATTGCAGCGCTTCGTCGGTGATGGCGTGGGTCCAGGCGCCTGTCGGCTCCATGCTGATGACTGGATCTGAGCCACCGGCCAACAAGGTAGCGACAGTGCGCTCGTAGTCAGCGGGGTCCAGCGCGCCATTTGAGCCTGCGGTCAGCTTGGCGATTTCGCCCATCATGCGCACTTGGTGCTCTTCGGTTTGGGCGCCGGTCGCATCGTTTTCAAGCACGATGTCGGCCGCTGCTTCTGGGTTTTCTTCAGCCCACTTCCAGCCCTTCATAGACGCTCGAACGAAACGAACCATCTTGTCCTTGAACGCTGGATCAGACAGGTTTTGTTCCAGGACGTACAGACCGTCTTCTTGCGTTGCAACACCTTGTTCGGCGTATTTGAAGACCACCAGTTCGTCAGGGGTCAGGCCCGCGTCAATGATCTGCCAGTACTCGTTATAGGTCATGGTCGATACGCAATCGGCCTGGCCTTGCAAGATAGGATCAACGTTAAAGCCTTGCTTTAAGACTTCCACGCCTTGCGCCGAACCGTCGGTTGGAATGCCCAGTTGACTCATCCAGCTTAGGAATGGGAATTCGTTGCCGAAGAACCAAACGCCCAAGGTCTTGCCCGGGAAGTCAGCGGGGCTGGCAATGCCAGAATCCTTACGACAGGTCAGCATCATGCCCGAGGACTTAAAGGGCTGGGCGATATTGACCAGCGGCAGACCCTTTTCACGAGCCGCCAGGGCGGCAGGCATCCACTCAACGACGACATCAGCGCCGCCACCGGCGATCACCTGGGTTGGGGCGATGTCAGGGCCACCTGGCTTGATGGTTACATCCAGACCTTCAGCGTCATAGAAGCCCTTGTCGGCGGCAACATAGTAGCCAGCGAACTGGGCTTGCGTTACCCACTTGAGCTGCAAGGTCACCTTATCGGCGGCTTGTGCCAAACCAGCAGACAGAACCACGGCTCCCGATAGAGCCCCGGCGATCAACGCGCTTTTCAATTTCATAGTTTCCTCCTTTTGAACTTGAAAAGATTATGGTTTCGTCCGCTCGCGCTGAGAGGGGTGCCAGAAGGTCAACCGCTTCTCAATGTAAGACAAGACGCCATAGGTCCCCGTTCCGATGATGGCCGCAACGAGAATTTCTGCCCAGACCAGCTCCAGATTGAGCTGTCCGACCGCTGTTGAGATACGAAAGCCCATCCCCTTGACCGGCGAGCCAAAGAACTCAGCCACGATGGCGCCAATGAGCGCCAGAGTAGAGGCAATCTTTAATCCATTGAATATAAAGGGGAGCGCGGCAGGCAAGCGCAGTTTTATCAGGCTCTGCCAATAGCTGCTGCCATAGGTGCGAATAAGATCGCGCTGCATTTGGTCGGTATCCTGCAGGCCTTCGACCGCATTCACCAGCACCGGGAAGAATACCATCACCACGACAACGGCTGCTTTGGATTCCCAGTCAAAGCCGAACCACATAACCAAAATGGGCGCCAAGCCGATGATGGGCAGCGCGGCAACAAAGTTGCCGATGGGCAGCAAACCACGCCGCAAGAACGAGAACTGATCCACCAGAATAGCCGCTCCGACCGCGGCGCCACAGCCGATGACATAGCCAGACAAGGCCCCTTTTACGACCGTCTGCACGAAGTCACCGAACAGCAAGGGCAAAGAAGAAAAGACCGTTACGATGATGCTGGAAGGCGGTGGCAACAAGACACGCGGCACGCTCAATCCACGCACGATCGCTTCCCACAGGACCAGTAAAGCGACGCCAAAGATAATAGGAACCAGAGCGCCCGCATAAGCCATAGCGCCGGGCCGTGACATGCGTATGTTCAAATAGAACAGACCGGCCCAAATCAAGACGGCGAACAGGATCAAGATCATCGTACAAACCCCATTCGCTTGAGAGTGATGCGTTGCAGAAGACCGATCAAGTTGACCAATACCGCCGCCAAAATCGCGGCCATAATCAGCGCGCTCCAAATCTGAATGGTCTGGCCATAGTAGCTGCCCGCCAACAAGCGTGCGCCCAAGCCAGCCACGGCGCCGGTCGGCAACTCGCCAACGATAGCACCAACCAGTGATGCGGCCATTGCCACCTTCAATGAGGCAAACAAGTAGGGCACCGAGGCTGGCAGGCGCAGCTTCCAAAAGGTATCGGCGTTGCTGGCATTCCAAGTACGCATCTGGTCCAGCTGGATCTTGTCAGGGCTCCGCAGGCCCTTCACCATCCCAACGACAACCGGGAAGAAGGACAAATAGGCCGAAATGATCGCCTTGGGCACCAGCCCCGATATTCCGATCGAGTTCAAGATCACGATAATCATCGGCGCAATCGCCAATATGGGGATGGCCTGGCTGGCGATGATCCAGGGCATGACGCTCATATCCACGACGCGGAAATAAACGATATGCACCGACAGCAGCACCCCCAACCCAACACCAAAGGCGAAGCCCAACACCGTTGAGCTCATGGTGACCCAACTATGGAAAACAAGCGAGCGCTTGGACGTCACCTTTTTGAGAACGGTGGTCTTGTAAATCTCATTGGCGACTTGGTGCGGCGCCGGCAAGCGCGGCTTCTTCTGGCTCCAGGTCTCTTGGACCAGCTCGACGGCTCCCAAGGTCTTGCCCGCGCGCTCGGCGCGGTCTAGCGCCCAGTTGGCATTGAGCGCAATGGCGGCCAAATACCAGAAGGCTCCAATTGCCAACGCGAGAACCAAAACGGGCCCATAGCGATACCAGATTTTAGCCATCCTGGTGGCCCCCTCTCAGCCCTTCGCGGACGCGGTGGGACAGGGCCATAAATTCAGGCGTATCGCGAATATCTAAGGGGCGCTCGTCGGGCAAGGTGCTCTCGATCACCTCGGTAATCCGGCCCGGACGCGGCGACATCACGACGATCTTCGTCGAAAGGTAGACTGCTTCAGGGATGGAGTGCGTGACAAAACCGATGGTCTTTTTTGTGCGCCGCCAAAGCGCCAACAGCTGCTCGTTCAGGTGATCGCGCACGATCTCATCCAGCGCGCCGAAAGGCTCGTCCATCAGCAAGATATCCGCGTCGAACGATAGCGCCCGTGCGATGGAGGCGCGTTGCTGCATGCCGCCGGACAACTGCCAAGGAAACTTGCCGCCAAAGTCGTCAAGCTCGACCAAGGAGAGCGCCGCCTGAACCCGTTCCTCTTGTTCTTCTTGGCTGTAGCCCATGATCTCCAGCGGCAGTTTAATATTGCCGGCAATCGTGCGCCAGGGAAACAACCCTGCCGACTGAAACACATAACCATAGGCTCGGTTCATGCGTGCCGCTTCGGGGTCCAAGCCGTTGACGCTGATTTCGCCTGCGGTGGGCTTTTCAAGATCAGCGATCACCCGCAAGAAAGTCGTCTTCCCGCAGCCTGACGGGCCAATAAAGCTGACGAAATCGCCGCGCTCTATGTCCAAGTCTACGTCCTTGAGGGCGTGAACCGGCCCATCATTGGTTTCAAATGTCAGGCTGATGCCGCGGGCACTTATCGCGGTGTTGTCGCTCATTCTGATCGCCTCTTATTTTAGGGCTTGTTGCATGTTGTTGCGGCGCAGGGGCTGGCTTTGTTTCAAATGCCTGCAGGGATGTTCATAGGATCGCGCTGAATGGCTTTGGGGCTCGTCAGCTCCTTCCACTTGGACAGCGCGATGTTGGCCGAATGGAAGGCCGGACGAGGCACGAAGCGGCCGCGGCCAGGCTGCGGCTGTGAGTTCTGACCCCAGGCCCAAATCACGTCCCCGCGTGAGATTGTATAGCGGGCTTGCGCCTTGACTTCCCAGCCCTCGAAGACATTGTAGTCCAAGATGGAGTGGTGGTTGGTCGCCGAAATCGTCTTGCTGAGCTTGGGATCCCAAACCACGATATCCGCATCCGCTCCCTCGACCAACGCGCCTTTCTTGGGATAGATGTTCAAGATCTTCGCGATGTTGCTAGAGGTCACCGCGACAAACTCATTCGGCGTTAGGCGGCCGCTCTCAACTCCTTCGGTCCACAAGACGGCCAAACGTTCTTCCAAGCCGTTTGAGCCATTGGGAATAAAGCAGAAATTATCGCGACCCATACGCTTTTGTTCGGTGGTAAAGGCGGCGTGGTCGGTTGCAACGACCTGCAACGAGCCCGCTTGCAATCCCGCCCACAGGCTGGCTTGGTGTTCTTTGTTGCGGAACGGCGGGCTCATGACACGGCGCGCCGCATGGTCCCAATCCTTGTTGAAGTATTCGCTTTCGTCCAGGGTCAAGAACTGCACCAAGGGTTCACCATAGACCCGCATGCCCTTTTGGCGCGCACGGCGGATGGCCTCGTGAGCCTGCTCGCAAGATACGTGGACGATATACAGCGGCACGCTAGCTGCGTCGGCAATGGTAATGGCGCGGTTGGCCGCCTCACCTTCAAACTCGGGCGGGCGTGAATAGGCGTGCCCTTCGGGGCCAGTGATGCCTTGTTCCAACATGGCCTGCTGCATGTCGGCAACCAAGTCGCCGTTCTCCGCATGGACCATGGGCAGCGCGCCTAACTCCTTACAGCGCTTGAAGGAGGCGAACATTTCGTCGTCCTCAATCATCAGAGCGCCCTTGTAGGCCATGAAATGCTTGAAGGAGTTGACGCCCATATCAACGGCGTCTTTCATTTCTTCAAAGACGTTCTCGTTCCACCCGGTTATGGCCATGTGGTAGCCGATGTCAGAGCAGATTTGCGGCGCGGATTTGCGATGCCATTCGTGGATCGCGTTTTTGATCGAGCCGTCCTCACCGGGCAGGCAAAAATCAACCAACATGGTCGTGCCGCCACAAGCCGCCGCCCAGGTGCCCGTCTCAAAAGTCTCCGCCGCGGTGGTGCCCATAAAGGGCATTTCCAGGTGGGTGTGCGGATCAATAGCGCCGGGGATGACATAGGCCCCTTCGGCGTCGATATAGCTATCGCCTTTCAGGTCTTCGCCGATTTGCTTGATGGTCTCGCCTTCGATCAGTACGTCGGCCTTCCAGGTGCGATCAGCGGTACAGACCATACCGCCCTTTACGACTTTCGTTGACATGCTTTCCTCCCGTTTTTTGGTGTCATCATAGCATCAAAGCAGCGCGACCGACAGACAGCCGCGCCGGATCGTGTGCTAGCTGATGATCTCTGCGGTCTCGACGACGGCGTGGAACAAAACCTCGGCGCCCTTGGTGGACCAATCTTGTGAAATTTCTTCGGCCTCGTTGTGGGACAGCCCATCGACGCAGGGGCACATGACCATGGCCGTTGGCGCAACAGCATTAATCCAGCAAGCATCGTGCCCAGCGCCAGAAATGATGTTGCGGTGCGAATAGCCCAGGCGTTCAGCCGCCGAGCGAACCGCGGTAACACAGCCCTCGTCGAAGGCAACAGGGTCAAAGCCACCGACCTTTTCAAATTCGATACTCAAGCCCATGTTGTCGGCAATTTTCTGCCCCTCAACGCGCAGGCGCGCCTCCATGTCCTGAATGACCGCCAGATCGGGCGAGCGGAAATCGACCGTAAACACCACCTTGCCCGGAATAACGTTGCGCGAATTGGGGAAAACGTCGATGTGGCCCGCAGCGCCGACCGCGTCGGGCTTATGCGACCAAGCGATTTCATCCACCTTTTCCAAGACCCGCGCCATGCCCAGGCCAGCGTTTTTGCGCATGGGCATAGGGGTCGAGCCGGTGTGGGAATCCTTGCCGTGAATGGTGACCTGGGTCCAGCTGAGCCCCTGTCCATGGGTCACGACGCCGATGTCTTTTTCCTCGGCCTCCAAAATCGGCCCCTGCTCAATGTGCAATTCAAAGAAGGCGTGCATCTTGCGCGCGCCCACTTCTTCATCACCCAACCAGCCAATACGTTTCAGCTCGTCACCAAACTTCAAACCTTGCGCGTCTTCGCGCTCATAAGCCCAGTCCAAGGTGTGCTTGCCGGCAAACACACCCGATGCCAGCATAGCAGGCGCATAGCGCGTGCCTTCCTCGTTGGTCCAGTTGGTCACAACGATCGGGTGCTTGGTTTGAATGCCTAGATCATTGAGCGAGCGCACAATCTCAAGCCCTGCCAGAACGCCCAAAACGCCGTCGTACTTACCGCCGGTCGGCTGCGTATCCAGATGCGAGCCCACGTAGACCGGCAGGGCGTTGGGGTCCGCGCCTTCGCGGCGCGCGAACATGTTGCCCATTTTGTCAACGCCCATGGTGCAACCGGCATCTTCGCACCAGGACTGGAACAGCGCGCGACCTTCGGCATCCTCATCGGTCAAGGTCTGCCGATTGTTGCCACCCGCAACGCCAGGGCCGATTTTGGCCATCTCCATCAAGCTATCCCACAGGCGTTTGCCATCAATCTTTAGGTTTTTCAGATCGTCCGTCACGTTTGCCTCCCATATTTTTTACTATAGCTGTGATCGTGCGCTGGAACCTTCCCGCCGGTTTCTGCCCCTAGGAGCTTGGGAAGGTGAAGACCGCTCCTTCTGCAATTCCTTCAGGCCAGCGCGTCGTCGTTGTCTTGAGTTTGGTATAGAAGTGTACCGCCTCTGGGCCATAAATGCCGTGCGCACCAAAAGACGAGTTCTTCCAGCCGCCAAACGAGTGATAGGCCACAGGCACGGGAATCGGCACGTTGATGCCCACCATTCCAACTTGAATATTCTGTGCGAAGCGGCGCGCGCCGTCTCCGTCCCGGGTGAAAAT
>JAUIHE010000023.1 GCA_030432195.1 Alphaproteobacteria bacterium | reverse complement strand
AGCTCCGTCGTCTTGCCGGAAAACATAGGGCCACATAGCAGAGTTAGCTTTCCATGCATGACGGTATCCTTTTCGTGTCACTTCAGTTTGTTTCTTGTTGCGGCCAGCTCGCTCTGATGCAAGCAAGACGCCAGGCCGACCAGCGCCCGTGATGCCGCGCACTCCAGGCAGCAGAGGTGTCAATGGGCGCGCAAATGATCCCCCGATTTGTCTCACCCACTTTCCAACGCCAGCGCTCTGTCTTACCTAGGATAGCGAACGGCTCCAGAATTTTAAAAAGGACTGCTGCATGTTGGCCCTTCTATCCCCGGCAAAATCTCTCGACTTTGACACCCCGTTCGACGCGGACCTAATGACCGCCGCGCGGCTTACCGATCAAAGCGAGATGCTGGCCCGCAAGCTAAAGAAGCTGTCCGCCAAAAAAATCGCCGCCATGATGGATTTGTCTGACAGTCTCGCAGAACTCAATTATCAGCGATTCCAGACACTTGACTTGAGTTCCGACGCCGACGGCCGCAAAGCAGCGGTCTTGGCCTTTGCTGGCGATGTCTACCAAGGGCTAGACGCGAGCAGCCTGGACACCCCGGAGTTGCTGGCCGCCCAAGACCGATTGCGTATCTTGTCTGGACTCTACGGCCTTTTGCGCCCGCTGGACGGCATTCAGCCCTATCGACTAGAAATGGGGCGCAGCTTGACAACCTCAAGAGGTAAGACTCTGTACGCCTTTTGGGGCTCACGGATCACCAAGGCTCTAGAAGCAGACGTGCAGGAAACGGGCGCTAAGTGGGTGGTGAATTTGGCGAGCCAAGAATACTTCAAGGCCGTTAAGCCCAAAGAGCTTAGCGTTCCTGTCATTACCCCAGATTTCAAGGAATGGCGCAATGGTCGCCTGACCAGCATCTCGTTTTCCGCCAAGCGCGCACGCGGACTCATGGCCCGATTTATGCTCGTCAACAAGGTCGATCAGCCCGAGGACTTGAAGACCTTTGAGATCGAGGGCTATCGCTTTGACCCTCAAAATTCCAGCGAAAACAAATGGATCTTTGCGCGCGAAGATCAACGCGATCTGGCGGCTTGATCCCTTCTCAGCGCGGCAACTCGCCGTGGCCCTAGCATCGCAGCAAGCCCTAAACAGCAAAAAGGGCTAGCGCCAACTAGCCCTTCTGCTCAACGCCGATTACCCAAGAAGGGCAGCCGACAAACTCTAGGCGCTGCGAAACAAGCCTCGCACGCCAAACAGACACGAACCCGGCTGTTCATCAAAGACTCGCCGTCACCAATTCATGCCGTGAAGTGTTGTTCGTCAAAGGTAGGATATAGACCGGACGGTCGCAAGCCCTGTGCGCAGGCGTCTTTCGTGTAGGTCTGCACCGTGGGCAGGCGAACGGTGGGCCAGGCCACCGCGTCACCGTGAAGGCTTGGTCAGCTAGGGCAGCAGCTTGAAGCGCACCCCGCCACCAACGTAGTAGCTGGTCATGCGATCGGCCTCAAAAACGTTCGCTGAATTGTAGTGCAACATGGTGTTGCCGGTTGCAACGAACTCAATCTGCGGGTTGATGTCGAAGGACACCTTGACTTCTGGCCCGACCAAAAAAGAATTGATCTCATCGGAAGCGATCAAGATCGTTTGCGGGTTCGGGTCCTGATCCGTGTCAAGCTGGGTCGCAGCGAAAGAGTCGTAAGCAAAGCGCGAGCCCCCTACCTTGGCATTCGCCCCGATTTCAAATCGTGAGCCGATTTCAAACCCCAAGCCGACGCCAGCGTAGTAATTAATCAAGGATCCATCGACCGCAGCCAGCGAACGCAGATAATCGCCATCGGTCGCGGTGACATCATAGTCAAACTTGGTATCGCCAAATGACACCCCGACAAACCCAAGTCCCTTAACGATGGGGTTGATGTTGGTTGTCATGCCCAGCTCGCCAAAGCCTGCGACGCCTGACGAGAAATCCACCTTCTCGGTAAAAGCGCCAAACTGGCTGTTTGAGGTAGAGGTGCTGAGATCGGTAATGAACTCTGCACCGACGCCAACATCGACATAAGGACTGGGAGTCGAGATTTGCGCTGAAACCGCGGATGCCGCGGACACGAGCAAAGCTGCCAGCAAAAATGTGCGGGCCATGGGTCTATCCTTTAAAATGCCAGACACAAAAAGTGCCAAATCGAATGACTCGTAATTACTAAATCTTAAGTTGCATTGCAACTAGAAAATTAATGAATTGACATAAATTGCTGGTTTGAAACACATTTATCGCATGCGCGCCATAATTGCTAGATCCCTAGAGGCACCGTCGGGCGCCCATCGACGGCTAACAAATCGACCTCGTCTTGTCCCTGCCCGCAATCAGCGTGCGGTGAATGGCAAGATTTCATACGCGACACGGCAAACGACGCAGCTGTGCTTGCCCATCCGCTCGCCAGGGTCTAAGCCCAAAACATGACCCAAGCCTATCAAACAATTTCTGAGTCCCTGGCGCTGGTCTCCCGTTGGTTATTTGCGCCTTTGGCCGACCTGACGGGCGCGACAGCCAGCAGCGGCACGGCCAATCTGCTCATCACCTTCGCGCTCATCGGGGCCTTGGTGTTTATGGCGGCCTTGGTGCGTGGATTGGCAGGGTTCGGGTTTCCGTTGGTGGCCTTGTCGGGGCTGGCCTTGTTTTATCCGCCTGCTTTCGTGGTGCCGCTAATTGTCATTCTGCAAGCAGGCTTCGGACTCATCGACTTGGGCCGGATCCGCCGCCAAGCCGACTGGCCCTTGTTATCACGGGTGGTTGCAGGCAGCCTTCTGGGTGCGCCCCTGGGAGTATTGATCTTGTTGTTTGTGCCTGAAGCCTACCTGCGCATGGTCATTGGCGCTTTGATTATGGCGGCCTCCTATGTCCTGCTGCGCGGCTTCACGCTGCGCGCGCGACCAGGTAAGGCAGCACAAGTCGGCACCGGGGTTGTCTGCGGATTCATGCACGGGGCAGCGGCCATGTCCGGCCCTCCGGCTGTATTTATGTTGCTCGCCAGTCAGACCGATCCCGATCGCGCGCGCGCAACGCTGTTTGCGCTCTATGCGTTGGTCGCCTGGGTCGCCATAATTAGCATGCGCCTGGCGGGAGCGATTGACTTGCGCAACCTGGCACTGGGTCTTTGCCTGCTGCCGCTTATGTTTGCTGGCTTTGAGGTCGGAAAGGCGCTCTATCACCGCCTTCAGCCGACCTTGTTTCGTCCGATCGCTACCCTGGTCTTGATGGCCACTGGCTTTGTCTTATTGGCCAAGTCCGCGATCGGGGAATTCCTATGAGCCCGGACTTTGAAACCAAGCGGAGCCAAACATGAACAACAACCTGGCCGTTCAGACCTTGGCTCTTGCTTTGATTGTCTGCATTGTCGGCGCACAAGGTCTGCTCTTGAGCCCCCTGCTCATCAATCTGACCTTAACCTTCAGCATCAACGAGGCCGAAGCCGCAAGAGCCATTGCCATCTTTGCCGGTGCAACCGCTTTGTCGGCCTTCTTCCTGGCCCGCTTCATTGACGTCATCGGCGCCGGTCGTGTCATTCGCTTGTCATTGCTGGTATTGATGTTGGGCTTTGCCATCGCTGGCTTGGCCCCAAAATTTTATTGGCTCATGGCGGGCCAAGCGATCGCGGGTCTGGCGTCAGGTGTCTTGCTTCCGGCTGCCTACAATCTGGCGGCGACGATTGCCCCGCCGGAACGCCGCTCGGCCATTACCGGGCGCGTGCTGTTCGGGTGGTCTGTCGCCATGGTCGCAGGCGTGCCCTTTGCCGCTATTGTCGCTGATCTGGCAAGCTGGCGCATGGCTTTCGGGTTGTTGTTTGCCTTGGCAGCCTTGGGACTCCTGTCCAGCATCCTGCTGCTACCTAGTGCCCTTGGGCATCAGGGCATGGAACCCGCGCCGATAAGCCTAAGGGCGCTCAAAGTGCCCCGCGTCGCGCGAACCTTGTTGCTCAGCTTTGCCTTCATGCTGGCGTTTTACACTTGCTACGCTTTTTTGGGCACCTATGTGCGCCAGAACCTGGGTCTAACGGCGGGCCAAGCCTCCTCGTTTGTCCTGGCCTACGGTGCTTGTTTTGGTATCGCCAGTTTCGTCTCGCCGCTCATCGACCGCTGGGGCGAAGAGCGCATTTTCACGCCGCTGCTGTTTGTCATTGCCGGGATTTATGCGGTCATGGCGCTGGGCATTCCAAGTTTTTGGTACGGCATGGGGCTGGTCGGCCTCTGGGGATTCATGAACCACTTCGTTTTGAACTTGATTGTGAGCGTCCTGGCGCGCGCCAATCCACAACGGCTTGGCGAAACCCTGGGGATCAACTCTAGCCTTACCTACGTCGCCAGCCTCGTCGGCGCCGGTGTGCTAGGGCCGCTGTATGTGCCCTATGGCTATCCGCTGCTCGCGGCTTTGGGGTGCCTGTGGATGCTGGCCGCCGCCACGATCTGGCTGACCCGAAGGCGTGGCGCTCTGGGGCAAACCGCCTAAACCCCGCAGCCCAAGCAACCGCGCGCCGCCATCGGCGCAGCTATGGTGGTGCTCGCACGCCGACCAGGGCAAGAACGCTTTGACCCGGCAATCAAAATTGGTGCCAACGCGGGACGCTAATACGACAAACAGCCCCAGAGAACACCGAAGCGCGGGTCCTTTGGGGCTGCTGCTTGACTTCGTTTTGAACTAGAGCGCGTCTCGCTGAATTGCATTCACCGGGCGCGCTCACTCTATTTGATATTGCCGCAAATGCGCCTTGCGGATCTTTGGCATAATCCAGGGCGATTGCTCGGGCTTTGCTCTAGTTGACGTTGACCTCAACGCTGTCTGCCAAGGTGTTGGCGATGAAGCAATAGCGATGCGCGCGATCTTGCATTTCCGCCAGCTTTTCCGCTTCAACGGTGAAGCCCGTATCGAAGCGAACGACCGGGTTTAAATCAATACGAGTGACAGACATTTGCCCCTTGGGGTTCTTGCCCAAATACGCGACGGCGTGGTCATAGTAGCTGGCAACTGGCCAACCAACCTTTGCCGCCAACGCAAGGAACGTCATCATGTGACAGCTTGAAAGAGCGGCGGCCAGCGCCTGTTCGGGGTTGGTATTGCCGGCTTTGCCGCCCCAATCCGGCGCTGAATCCACCCTTAGCTCGTGCGTATCGTCGAACTGAACCAAGTGTTCGTTCGAAAACTTGCCTGGCTTCAACTCTGGCTCAACGCGCTGCCAGTGCAGTTGGATGGATAGATCATCGCTCATATCAAGAACTCCTCATTCGTCCTGAGATTATGCCGCCGCCGCAAGCGTCTTCTTTGGATCATAGAAAGGCCGCTCGACAACGCTAGCACGGACCAAGCCCCATGCGGTCGCGACTTCTACGGTTGTGCCAATTTGCGCAGCCTCGAGCGAGACCATGGCAAGCGCAATATTCTGCTGCAAGCGCGGCGAGTAGACGGCCGACGTGACCTGGCCCACTTTCTCGCCGTTCAACTGTACCGGCCAGAAGGTGGTGTTCGGGCCTCGAAGAGCCTCACAGTCCAACACAAGCCCAACCTGCTTGCGCGTCACGCCTTCTTCCTTGATACGGCGCAGGGCTTGTTTGCCAACGAAATTCGCCTCCATGTCCAGGTTGACCAAGCGGTCTAGACCCAGTTCATATGGATTGGTGTAGATGTCAGCATCGGCGTGGTAGGACAGCATTCCGCCTTCAATCCGGCGAATAGAAGACGTGTGCCCAGGCTTCAGGCCGAAGGGCTCGCCCGCAGCCATGATCTTTTCCCACAGCTCATCGCCCTTGGAACCATCCTGCAAATACAGCTCATAGCCCAGCTCGCTTGACCAGCCAGTACGCGACACGATCAACGGGATGCCGTCCAGCTCAACTTCGCGCAGCCAGTAATAGCGCAAATCCATAATGCTGTCGCCGAACAGGGCGCGCATGACTTCACCCGACTTTGGACCCTGCAATTGCAGCGGCGAGACATCGGGTTCGCAAACGCGGACATCCAAGCCTGAGTGGACCGCCAATCCTTGAGCCCAAAGCAGAATGTCACTGTCCGCCAGCGAAATCCAGAAGTGGTTTTCCGCAAGACGCAACAGAATTGGATCGTTCAAGATGCCGCCTTCGGCGTTGGTAATCAGGACATATTTGCACTGGCCAACCGCCATTTTTGACAAGTCCCGCGGCGTCAGCATTTGCACAAATTGTGCGGCATCTGGTCCTGTGATCTCGACCTGTCTCTCAACGGCGACGTCACACAAAATAGCGTCGTTGACCAGGTTCCAGAAGTTCTGTTCTGGGTCACCGAAATCACGCGGGATGTACATGTGATTGTAGACCGAAAAGGCCTTGGCGCCCCAGCGTACGGTCGCGTCAAAGTAAGGAGATTTACGGATTTGGGTGCCGAACCCAAAGTCTTCTGCTTGAGCCATGAGCTTTGCCTCTATTGCCGTTGCGATTGCATCCGGCGTGGTTGCTATTCGCCTCTTCTCTAGCGCCAAACAGGGCGGCGGAGGGGTCTGAAATTTTTGCTTTTGAGGGACAATCGGGCCTTTTTTCCTGGCGCGCTCAGTCCAATTGGACCCAAGGCTGTCAGGCGCCGAATTGCGGCCAAGAATCACGCTTGGAAGCCAGCCTAATAATGTCGGGCTGCCCCTCTTTGATTTGTCGGGTCACGATGTAGGTAACATAGCGTTCTATGGCCAATTCGGAGTCCAGCATGGCCTCCATTAAATCCTGAAAATCTTGCAGGTTGGAGGTAACGACCGTCATAACATAGTCCATGCCGCCGCCCGTAGACACGCAATCGGTGATCTCAGAGCGCAGGCGAACGTAGTCCTCAAAGCGGTCAAAATCGACTTTGCGATGGCTGTTCAATGATACGGTGACAATGACCTTGGTAAAGTCGGCGATCTTGGCCAGGTTCAAATCGCTTCGATACCCTAGGATCAGCCCGGATTTCTTCAGCCTATCCAGACGCGCCCAACAAGGGCTGGGCGAAAGCCCAACCATATCGGCCAACTTGCTTTTGCTCAAAGGCCCGTGCCGCTGAAGCACGGAGAGAATGCGAATGTCGGCGGCGTCCAAGGCGGCTTTTTTCATTGTCTCTCGCATCATAGGCCATAGAGCGGCGCGCACTGCTTCGAACCGCTTGTGAGGAAAAGCCCCACACCAGCAGTTAACGGGCTGGCTGTCCGACTTGTCAAGAAACTGCACCATCTGTTGGCTTTGCATCCATCTCGACCCTCAAGACCGCGGTGATCGGTTGCATAAAAACTTTCAAACAACCTAGATAAGCATATCTGCCTCCGCTAGACTGGCATCATCCCGTTGGGCGCAAGGCCACAACGTTTCTATGAAAACCCTCTGGCTCAGCAAAAACAAGAGGCTGACAGTTCAATGCCCCAAACCATCGACCGTGTGCTTGCTGCCGCCCGACACAAACTTTTGGACACAGGCACCCGCAACCGCCTCATCCATGTAAACCGCGCCAATTTGCGTGCCAATTGCCTGAATGTCATCAATGAGCGCAGCGATGCGATCTATGACTTGTTACGCCAGCAAAACAAACGCATGCGCTTCAAGGCCATGGGCAAAGACCGGGTGGAAGACGCAGACAAGAATGACGGCGCGCTCGACCATCGCAAACTGCTCGCCTTGCCCGATCCTGACATCCCAGAGGGCTCAGAGCGCCTAACCGATACCATCATTGAAACGCCGCTGGGCCCGGAAGGGCTCGCAAAGCGCTTGCTTCGACTGGCGAGCCACGCGAAGACCGCCGAAGAAGAGCAAGGCCTCAACATTCTGTATCTGGCCATGGGATTCTTGCGGTGGACAGAAAGCGCATCCTCCGACGTCCAGCGCGAGGCCCCGCTGGTGCTCTTGCCTGTCCGCTTGGTTCGCAACGAGCGCTCCTCGAGCTTTGATTTGGTCTGCCGTCAAGACGATCTGACAACCAACCTGCCCTTGCAGGCCCGGCTGCGGCAGGACTTCGGCATCATTCTTCCCGAAGTCGACGAGGATGACGACTGGCGGCCATCGGCCTATTTTGACAGCGTGATGGCAACAACCGCCGAGCGCAACGGCTGGTCGCTCGACCCTGACGGCATGCAGCTAGGCTTCTTTTCCTTTGCTAAGATCTTGATGCATCGCGATCTAAATCCGGAGCACTGGCCGGACCAGGCCTTTTCAAGCAACCTCATTTTGAATGGACTATTGGCGGACGGCTTTCCAGCGAGCGCCCCCCTTTTCGGTCCGAATGATAAGCTTGACGATCTTCTGGACCCAGCGCAGATCATCCAAGTCGTAGACGCAGACGCCTCGCAAACCAAGGTCATCGAAGAGGTGCGCAACGGCGATAGCTTGGTGGTGCAAGGGCCGCCGGGCACCGGCAAATCGCAGACAATTACCAATATAATTGCAGCCGCAGCACACGACGGACGGTCTGTCTTGTTCGTCGCTGAAAAAATGGCTGCCCTGACCGTCGTTCATCAGCGCCTGTTGAAAGCCGGGCTTGGCGACATCTGCCTCGAATTGCATTCGCGAACCGCCAACAAGCGAGAGCTGTCCCAGGAGCTAGGCCGCACGCTGCACGCCAGCGCTAGTACCCTGCCCGCAGCCTCCGACCCCGGTCAGCTACGCCTGGCGCGCGATGAGCTCAACCGAATTGTTGATGTTTTGCACCTGCCGTTTCCCGCCAGCACGGACACGCCTTTCCAAGCCCTATCGCAGATCATCGGCTTCATGGGGCAAGGCGCTCAGCCACCTTCCATTCGATTGGCAGGTCTTGATAAGCTGGGAGCGACACAAAGGAACGCCGCTCTTCAGGCGATCAGCGCCCTGATGCAGGCCATGAAGCGGGCGGGGCCGCCGGCTTCTCACCCGTTCTTGGGGATCAAAGAACTCGGTTTGCAGCCGACAGACCTTGCGCGCCTAGCTGCAGAGCTGAACGAGGCCAGCTCTGCTTTGGCCGCTATGACCGATCGTGTCAGCCAAGCCGCTAGGCCCTTAGCGCTCGCGGAGCCCAGGAGTTTCGAAGACATTGAGGGGCTGTGCCGGGCTCTCGCGCTCCTTGGCCAGGCTCCGCGCAATATATCGAGCCTCGCGGCGCTGATGTTTGAGTACGCCGACCAGCCGCGAATGGCTGAAGCGCTACAGATCGGCGCCCAATGGGCCGCAGCAAAGAAAGCCGCAGAGGGCAGTTTCATCGACTCGGCTTGGCAGATAGATGCTTCAATGATGCGAGCGGCTCTCGCCAAAGGCCAGCATTCATGGGTTGCGCGCGTCTTCGGTGGCTACCGTCGTGCCTCGGGCCAGCTGGGCAGCATGCTTAGCGGCGGGCTGCCAAAGGCTCCGCAAGACCGCCTGGCGCTGGCCGATCAGCTTTTAAACCTACAACGGTTGCGGCGCGAACTTTCGCATGAGGACGCTTGGCTGCAATTGGTTCTGGGAACGGAGTGGCGGGGTGAGCGCACACCCTTTGCCGAGCTGCTCGCCGCGAGCCACTGGCTGGCGGCCGCCAAAGCGACCGGGGCCTTCCAGAAGGCCGAGGATCTGATCGCCTGCCTGGACGCTCTGGACGATCCAGCGGCCCTGTCACAAGACCTTCGAGCGATGGCGCAGAGCGCCGCTAGAACCTGTGCGCTGCCGATTGATCGTCTTGCCCTGGATCTGAAGGAAGCAGGCCTAGCGCCAAAGCTCAGCCTGGTCGATCTGCATGACCTGCGGCGCAGCTTCTCCCACATGTCCGCGGGCTTGTCTCGCTACGCCGATTGGGTCGGGCTAGCCCATGCCACCGGCGAGGTTCATGCGGCAGGCGCAGGAGAAATTGCAGACGCTTTGGACCAAGGCCGCTTGCAGCCCGAACAGGCGCTGGCGGAATTCACCTATGCCTGCGCTGAAGCCCGCTGGATCACCGCACGAAATGTGCTGCCAGAGTTGGCGCAATTGCAGCACCTTGATCGGCACGACTTGGTGGCGCTTTTCAAGCAGTTGGAAATCGAACGCATTGACGAGACCAAGCATCTCATTTTGGCGCGCCATTTCCAGCAAATGCCCCGCGGTACGACCGGTGAAATGGGTATCATTCGCGGCGAGATCGCCCGCAAGCGTGGCCACAAGCCCATTCGTTGGCTGATGAAGCATGCGGGCTCAATGGTGCAGCGCGTTAAACCGGTCATGCTGATGAGCCCAATCTCGGTGGCACAATTCTTACCGCCTGATGGCGCGCGGTTTGACTTGCTGGTCATCGACGAAGCCTCACAGATTAAGCCTGAAGATGCGCTGGGCGTGATTGCCCGCGCCCGGCAGATTGTTGTTGTGGGTGACCAAAAACAACTGCCGCCGACCTCCTTCTTTGATCGCCTCGCGGACGAACAGGACGACGATGAGGACGACGACTCGCTGGATGCCGTTGCGGCCAGCGCTGCCGATATGGAGAGCATCCTGACCCTATGCGAAGCACGGGGGCTGCGCCAGCGCATGTTGGAGTGGCACTATCGTTCGCGCGATCCCTCGCTGATCCAGGTCTCCAACGCTGAATTCTATCATGATGGCCTTGTATTGCCGCCGTCGCCTTTGCAGCTTGACCCTAATTACGGGCTCAAATTCCGCCGAGTGCCGGGCGTTTATGCGCGCGGCAGCAGCGGGCTTGGTCGCAAAGGCACAAACCGAATTGAGGCTGAGGCCATGGTGAGGGCTATCGCCGATCATGCCCGCCGCTGGCCGACCCTGTCCTTGGGTGTAGTTGCCTTCTCAAAAGTGCAAGCCGACATGCTAACCGAAGTCTTGGAGCTGGAGCGCCGCCAAGATCGCGACCTGGACGCCTTTCTAAGGGACGGCAAAGCCGAAGACGTATTTGTCAAAAACATTGAAAATGTGCAGGGCGATGAACGCGATGTCATCATGATCTCGGTCGGCTATGGTCCGCAAGAAGCCAATGGGCGACTGACCAACATGTCGTTTGGGCCGATCAACAGCGAAGGAGGCGGACGCCGCCTCAACGTGCTATTCTCACGCGCGCGGGCGCGGTGCGAGGTCTTTGCCTCCTTCGATCCCGCCGACATTGACCCTAGCCGGACATCCCATGACGGCCCGCGCATACTGAAGCGGTTTCTGGAGTTTGCCAAATCGGGCATTTCGGAGATCCCCTCGCCGACTGGCCTTGAGGCCGACAGCCCCTTTGAAGCCGATGTCATTGCTGTCGTGCGCTCCTTGGGCTATCTGGCCGACCCTCAGGTCGGCACGGCTGGGTTTCGCATTGATGTTGGCGTTCGCCACCCCGACAATCCAGCGAAGTACCTGCTCGCTATCGAATGCGACGGGGCCTCCTACCACAGCGCGCTTTGGGCTCGTGAGCGCGACCGCTTGCGTCAAGCCATCCTCGAAAATCTAGGATGGCGCTTTCACCGGATCTGGAGCACGGATTGGTTCCATGACCGCAGTCATGAAGTCGAACGGTTGCGCCTGGCCCTCAAGCAGGCCGAAGATCGCTTGACGGAACCGGCGATGGTCAACGGTGCCAACGATCAACCCCGACTAGAAGCGGCGATCCATGCCGAGGATTTGGAAGACGAGCCCCTTGGACCGGATCCCGCTGCCTCCACACACCCAGAAGACCTGCTGCATTTGGCCATCACTGTGCCGGACTACCAGCGCGCGCAAGTCAAAGCTGAGGTCGACGCATCGATGCACGACCTGCCGCCGCAAGCCATTCGCGACTTGGTGCAAGAAATCGTAGAGATCGAAGGCCCAATACACGAGGCGGAAATCGCGCGCCGACTGGCCAGCGCTTTCGGAAAATCCAGGACCGGCCCGCGTATTGCCGAAGCGAGCCGCCGCGCGGTTCGATCAACGACTGGGCCAGGCAGCCCCCTGATAAGAACTGGCCCCTTTGTGATGACGTTCGAACAACAGCAAGCGCCGCCGATACGCAATCGAAGCGCGCAAAGCGGCAGTGTTTTGAAAGCAAGCAACTTAGCGCCGATCGAAATTGAGGCCGCCGCCCGGCTCATTATCGAAGAGAGCGGCAGCGTAACGCCGGATGAGATGGTCAAAGCTATCGCGCGCTTGTTGGGTTTCCAACGCACCGGTCCGGACCTGCATAGCCAGATCGCAAGTGTCCTATTTGGCGATGACGCCCCAAATTGAGCGGCGCAGCCGCACGGGCGGATGGTCACTTGTGCGCGCGCGTCGATTTCATGTAAGCGCAACGAACGTAACGCCACTTGCATTTGCGCATTTGGTTAGCGCTGCTTAAAAGCTAAGGCATGTCTATTCGTTTGCTGAAGACGCTCATCGCGGTTGCCGACAACAAGACCTTCAGCGCGGCCGCTGATGCCGTGTTCATTACGCACGCGGCGGTTAGCCAACAAATGCGCGCCTTGGAGGCCGAGCTGGATATCGTGCTGTTTGATCGAAGCCGCCGCACGCCCGAACTTACACCGCTGGGTCGTGCCGTTGTCGCGCGCGCGCGTCGTGTGGTGAGTGACTACGACAACCTGGTGCCCAGCGTCCTTGGCGATCACGGCCTGAGCGGAGAAATTCTGCTTGGCGCGGTACCGACTACCTTGGTAGGGCTGGCTCCGCTGTCCATGTCCATTCTGCGAACCCGCTACCCAGCATTACGGGTGCGAATTTCCCCCGCGCTAACCGGGGCATTGCTGTCAGGCCTGGAGCGCGGTCGTTGCGACGTCGCCCTGGTCTCAAAGCCGCCGTTGCTGCTTTCTGGGATGACCTTTAGGTCTATCGCGGAGGAACCGCTCAACCTCATCACCAATCGCGACCTGGCGGGCGCCGATCCGCTCGCTGTCCTAGCCCGTCAGCCCTTCATCCGCTTCAACCGGGATGCTGTCGTTGGCAGCCTGATCGAGTCCTGGCTTCAAGGTCACAACATCCCGGTCAAGGAGGCCATGGAGCTTGAGAGCCTGGAAGCAATCGCCAGCATGGTTCATGCCGATTTGGGCGTCTCAATCATCCCGCGGCCCTGCGTCTCCAGCGCCTACACCGTGCCACTGAACTGGGTTCCCTTGTCCCCATCAGGCCCCGTGCGGGTGCTGGGCTTGGCCTACAAGAAAGACCATCCGAAACTGCGCGTCATCGAAGAGATCTACAACGCCATGTGCGAGGCGATAAAATCGCGCCCGAATGACTAAAGCCCGCTAATCGTCGGTGAAGGAGTTCCCCTTATCATGACATTGATGCAAGCCGGCTTTCCTGAGGCAATCGCCCGGCTTAGCGCTTCGGGTAGTTCTGCCAGATCACTGACCAGCGCCCCAAAGCCCCCCAGCGCCGCCACGGCTTCATCATAGCGTGCCCCCGACAGAGCGCAGCCATGCAGGCGCCCGGCACCGAACTCGCGAATTTGAATCTGATGTTCCGCGTTCCAACAGTGATCGTTGCCAACAATAGCGACAAATGGCAAATCCTCGCGAACGGCGGTTTCAAACTCCGCCAGGTGAAACCCCAGCGTGCCATCACCCATAAGCGCGATCACGGTTGCATCGGGATCGAGCGCGCGCGCGCCCATGGCATAGCAAAGCCCACCGCCAATTGCGCCAGAAACGCCGTTGATAATCCGCCGCCTGGCATTGAGACCCGCCTGCGCCCACTGCCCGAACTCGCCGCCGTCACAGACCAAGACCGGATCATCCAGCTGATCCAGCGCGCGCTGAACTACCTCGCAAAGACCGGCAGGGTGGATCGCCTCTTGACTGGCGTCAGGCGTCACGCGCTGTGAACAGGCATTCTTGACCTTGGCCCGCCAGTCATGGCAGTCAAGGCGGGTGCCATGGGCAGCCAATGCCCGCGCAAGGACCGTGGGATTGTTGTTCGATGTTAGCGTCACCTGAGGTCCGCGGTTGCGCTGCGCGCGGGCCAGCTCCTCGGGGTCTTGATTGACCACCGCCCAATGAGCAGCGGGGGCGACATCGCCAAATTGCAGCGTGAAATCCAAGGGCTTTCCCAGCAAGACCACCCGGTCGGCGTCACGAAAAACCAAGGCCAAGGCGCCAAGCGAGGGGTCGTTGGGCCCGCGCGGGCTCTCCATCACCACCACGGGCGCCCCTGTCGCCGCCTCCAAGTCTTTGGCCAACCCCGGCTGACGGCTCTGGTTCAGCGCAGCGCCGAGCACAAGGATGGGGCGCTGGGCCGGGGCCAGCCAGTCGTGCAGGCTTTGCACCTCAACCGGCTGGGTTTCAGGTTCTTGACGCGCAGAAACGGCCGCTGTCGTTGCGAGCAATACGTCGGCAGGCAGGCTGACATGCACCGGTCCTGGTCGCCCGGCGCAGGCGACGGCCACGGCTTGCCGGATGGTGCTAGACAGCGTGTCGGCGTCGCCTACTCGAACCGACCACTTGGTCACCGCTTGGGTTATGGCAACCTGGTCCATTTCTTGAAAAGCCCCCTGCCCGTCGCGAGCAACGGGGCTGTCGCCGCTCAATAGCAGCAAGGGCGTGTCAGAAGCGCGTGCGGTCAACAGGGGGCCGACAGCATTGGCAAGCCCCGCACCCGCCGTGACCAGCGCCACCCCCAACCCGCCGCTCGATTGCGCATAACCTTCCGCCATGTAAACCGCCGCCGCTTCATGGCGCGTGTGATAGAGCCGGATCCCGGCGTCCAAGCTAGCGTCAAACAAGGGCATGATTTGATTGCCAGACAAGGCGAAGATGTCGCTCACCCCTTCATCGGCCAGGGTCAACATGACCCGATCGCAACCTCTATTCATGTGTCTTTCTCCGCGACATGCACCCGCACTTGCTGGACAGAGTTATTGGCAAACCCCGCCATATCGAAAGGGGCTTCCAAGGGCTGAATTTGTCCTTCGGCATCCTGCGCGCGGCAGGCCAAATCATAAACGCCCGGCTCAGCGGTCCAATCAAGCTGCCAACTTGTCCAAGCATAGCGGTCGCGCCGCCCGGTCAGTTCGGCCTCCCGCCAGACCTTGCCGATCCGCACTTCGACCTTGGAAATTGGGATGCCCGCACCCGCCCAAGCTTTGCCTTGCAGCCGCACTGGCCCGGCGCGCAGCCAGCGCTGGCGGGTCACCCAATCGGGCCCCCCCGGTGGCTTCATCAGCGATTTGACCCGCAGGCGTGTAATCGGTAGGCCCGGGTCCTCAGTATGCCTGCGATAGCGGTAGGTCTGCACCTGCTGAAAGCCTTGATAACGTTCATGCAAGGCCTCTATGCGGGTCAGCCATTTGACCGAAGCCATGCCGTACCAACCTGGAACGATGATGCGCAGCGGCGCGCCGTGCTGTGGCAACAAGGGCTGGCCATTCATGCCCCAGACCAGCAACACCTCCAGCTCTACGATCTGCGCGGGAGTAAGGCTGCGCCCGAAATAGTGGCCGTGGCCCCTATCAAAGCCGTAGTCAGCACCGATGAAGGCAAAGTCCTGCACCCCACGCCGTGGGCGGGCGCGCTCCAATAACGGTGCCAAGGGCGTTCCGATCCACTCACTGGTTCCCACGCCTTCATAGATCCAAGGCATGGAAAAACAACGCGGGGAAATGCCAGCGCGCCCATTGCCCGCGCACTCCAGCGTCACGGGGCGCGTCACCGCGGGCAGCGCGCGGATCTGTTCCATGCTGAGATCAAACGGAGCGTCAAAGGCGCCTGCAAAGGACAAGAAATGCGCATCCGCCGAAATCAAGGGCACGTCAAAATGGTTGAGCAAATAGTGCGTACCGGTCGGCGTGATGTCCTGATCCAGTGTCTCCAACAAGGTGCCCGAGTTGCGATTGGCGAGCAGCACTTCTTCTTGCGAAAACAAACCTTCAACCACATCAGGGCGCGGCGCACCGGGCAGGAACGGATTGCGGGTCATATCACCTCTTCTGAGCGATCATCGCTTTCGCCATAACGTTTTAGGACGGCGGGCTCGCTGCCCTCATAAAGTCGCGCGATGTTCTGGGCGATCTTGGCATTTTCGCGCTCGAACAGACAATTGCCCGCCAAGTCTGATGCCACGATGAAAGGGCCCATCCGGTTGCACCGGATAACCCACATGGCCTGCGCCAGCCCCAGCCTTTCGTTCCAATGGACCGCTTCAACCTTTTCGATGCCGCGCCCCAGCAGAGCCCCCGTGCCATATCCAACCGTCGATAGATAAATTGCCCCATTGGGCACGAAATATGAGCGGTAATCCTTGGATGACATGCCTCCCTTGCCAATAATCAGCTTTGCGCCGGTCTTGGCCATCCACTCCGGCAGCCACTTGGCAAAGCGAAACGAGGCAGTGGCCGTCACTGCGCCCATATCAAACGAGCCGTCGGCATTGATGCGCGCTGCGGGCGAGCAGTGAAAATTGGCCGCGCTTTGCGAAGGCAGCTCCAAAGGAATATTGGCTTTCTCCTCAAGGGCGTAGGTGTAGACGCCTTCTCGCGCCGTATAGATCAGCCCATCCAAATACACGATGTCGCCTAGCCGAAGCTCGGCCAGAGCATCCGCTGTAGGCGTGGTGGAGAGCCTAATTTCCCGCGGTTTCATTTTTGGCCCTCCCGCACAGTGTCCCAGTCTATGGTCTCACGCCGTTGATAGGGTGTAAACCAGTCGGGATCGGTTCGGTGCTCCACACGGCCATCGGGCCAAATCCGCGCCACCGCCCGACGCGATGAAAGGCAAAAGGCGTGCACCGACATGGGCAGGCCACCGGTGTGGCAATAGCCGACCTCTATGTTGCAGTCGATCACCATGTTCTTGCCGACAAACCCCATGGCGCCCATCCCGATGGCGTTGCCCAGGTCTTTCATTTCGTTTTCAAGCTCAGCGATCTTGGGGTCCGGGTTGCGGCTGCCCACGGTACGCAGCACCGACGCGCGCTTGCCAAGCGTCATGCTGATATCCTTGGAGCCACCCAACCCAACCCCGATGATGGCCGGCTGACAGGCCAGCCCTCGCTTTCCAAAGGCCAAAAGGCTGTCCAAATAGAAGCGCTTGATGCCTGGAATACCGTCGGATGGGAACAGCATGCGGTAGTCCGTGCCAAACAGCCCCCCCTTGTGGACGGTAATCAAGTCGATCCAGTCGCCTGTAGGTTCAAAGCCGTATTCGATTTCCGGCGCCCCAATACCCACGTTGTTGTTATGGTCGGTGCGCCACAGCGGGTGAACGCGATTGGGGCGCAGCGGCACCGAATGGGTGGCTTCGCCGGTGGCTCTACGCAAGGCCGCTTCCAGCGCGACCATGCCCCCTTCAACTTGTGCTTCATTGCCCAGCTTCACAAACCAGCGCGGCACGCCCGTGTCACCGCACATGGCGCAGCCGTCTTCTTTTGCCGCCTCGTAATTGTCGAGCATGGCTTGGAGAACAAATGAGGCCAAATCGCCGTCTTCGCTGTTGGCGGCGCGCTTCAGCCCTTCGTGGTAGTCCTGCGGTATCTCAATCGCCGCTTTGCGCATCAGGTCTTTGGCGGTATCCGTCACTAATTCAATGGGAATCATGGTCTCATTCCAGCTCCACGGATGGCACCGGCGCCCAGCCCTGTGCGAGCGCCATCATGATTGTGCCACCAAGGTCTCAGGCTCCCCATCAGCCAAAAGTGTTTGTCCTGGGCGAACGATGGTAAAGTCAACCTCTTGGTGGCGAACTGCAAGCTCGTCCTCGCTCTGTCTTGCCACCGTGAAGGTGCTGTTTTCAAGGTCACCGGGTTCTGGGAAGTCTTCGCGAAAATGGGCACCTCGTGAATTTTCCCGCGCAAGCGCTGCACGAGCAATGACCGTCGAGATATCGCAGAGCGAGCGCAGGTTGAGCCAGTCATGCCAAGTAAGATTGAACGCCAGATTGTCCGCAGCAACACCAACCTGCATCAAAGCGTCAGAAACCTGCATTATCCGCTCTAGGCCGGTTTGCAGACCCTCACGGCTACGCATAACGCCGACATGGTCCCACATCGCGGCTTGCAACTGCTGGCGCAACGCCGTCACCGAGCCCGGTTTTCGGGTCAGAGGGTGGCAGGCCCGCAGGAGTTCAGCCTGCAAGATCGCTTCATCTGGATCGCGTAGCGCCGCCATGCCGCGCATATCTTTCGCCATGATATCGCCTGCGATACCGCCATAGACAGTCGAATTTGCCACCCCGTTGCCCCCCAAGCGGTTCGACCCGTGAGCGCCCCCCGCATCTTCCCCGGCGACGTACAGTCCCTCCAGGGCGGTGCGCGTATCGACATCTACGACGACGCCTCCCATAAAATAGTGGGCGGTAGGCACGACCTCCACCAGACCGCCCGCAAGATCAAACCCGCAGTCCGCACAGCGCTTGACCATGCCTTTAAATCGCCGGCGCACAGCGTCAGGGCCCAAGTGGCCCATAGCAATGAAAACGCCTTCTTGGCCTGGATTGTTGTTCTTGCGCATCTCAGCGTAAATGCCGCGGCTGACCACATCGCGGGTCGCGCGCTCGCCCTTAGCATCATAGTCGAACATGAAACGCTGACCAGCGTGGTTGAGCAAATGCCCCCCAGCGCCTCGAAGCCCTTCTTCGAGCACAGTGCCTGTCATGCGAGTGTGCGCGCCCGCCAAGAGGCCCGTCGGGTGGAATTGCACCATCTCCATATCCCTTAAGGGTAGGCCGACGCGCAGGGCCATCGCCAGCCCATCCATAGACTTGTCGCCCGAAGGGGTGTGGTATTTGTACATGCTGGGCCCGCCGCCCGTGGCCATCAGCACGGTCTTTGCGCGCACGAAGCGAAAACAGCCTTTGCGCATGTCGATCATCAACACGCCAGCGATTGCAGAGCCGTCTTTGGTCGGCACGAGGCCGACCGCCCGATGATCTTGGAGCTTTTCCACCGGACGTGCCAGGACTTGCTCCATCAGCCGGTTGATAATTTCTATGCCTGTCAGGTCACCCTTGTGCACCGTGCGATCAGCGGTCTGCCCGGCAAAGGCCTTTTGATGCAAGCTGCCGTCGGGATTGCGATCGAAAAAGCATCCCACCTCGTTTTCAAGCTCGCGAATGCGTACCACGGCTTGCTCGCAGAGCCGCCAAGCCATGTCTTGATTGGGCAGCCATTTGCCCCCTTCGATGGTATCCATGAAGTGCCGCTCGACGCTATCGCCAGGCCCCAGAGCGACGTTATATCCGCCTTGGACCATGCGTGTGCAGCCGCACTTACCCATCAAGCCCTTGACCGCGATCGTGACCTTGGTGCCCTTTGGGGCGCGCTGGAGCGCGTGCAGGGCGGCGAACATGCCAGCGCCACCTGTGCCTAAAATCAGGATATCTGTGTCGTGCCGCGCGATATCTTTTGCCGCAAACATCTCAAAGCGCCCGCACTAGAAAAACGATGGCAACCAAGCCCGACCCGACGAGCGCCGCGGCAGCCCAGGTTTTCTGCGGGCTCGACCAGGGCAATAATTCCAGCGCCATGAGCCGCAGGCCGCCAAACAAATGCACCGCGAGCAAGAACACCAAGCCAAACTCTGCAAACTTAAACGCCCAAATATCGGTGAGTTTTAGGAAACCATCCACCTGTTTTGTGTCGGTTAATAGCCGTGCCAAAACCCAAAAGTGCAGCGGCAAAAACAAAGCAAGCCCCAGGCCGGACGCGCGATGCAAGATGTGCGCAAACCAAAGCGGGTGCGATCGTGCTAGGCGCCCGCTCATAGGCCCACCCCAGCGGTCGCCGTATTCGCCAACGTCACCGCCCAAACAGCGCGCGCGCCTAAGCCAAAAAGCGCTAATCCAAACACCGCGCAGCCCAGGTCGCGCAGGCGGCCCCCAAGCCTTCCCCGAAAGCCAACCCATTCCGTCAAGACCGCCCGCAAGCCAATGGCCGCGTGGCTCGAAGCTGCCACAACAAACAAGCCGTAGAACCCAAACCAAAGCCATGAGCCTTGCGTTCGCCCCAGAATTTCGGCCACCGATAAGCCGCCGTGGATGGCGTAGGCCATGACCGCCAGATGAGCCAAGACCAGCGGCGCCATTATCAAGGCCGTCAGCCGCTGAACGATAAAAAGTTGCAGCGCGCTCATGGCTAGTCCCGTCCAAAGAAGCGGCGAGCACTGGCGCGTTTCAGCCCCGCAATTGCCGCGGTGGGGTCTAGTTCGTTGGGGCACAAGTTGGTGCACGAGCCCAAGGAGTGGCAGGTATGACAGCCGCCCTGGCCTGTAACGGCATCCAAAACAGCGTTCTTGTCTGCGTTCTTGGTGTCGTTGTACAATGTCCATGCACGCTGTAGAGCGGCTGGCCCCAGAAAGTCCGGGTTCCCGGCAACCGTATCGCAAGCCGCGTAACAAACCGCACAGTTGATGCACTCGATGCCTGCATTCGCTTGGCGGCGCTCGCGACTATCAGGATCAACCGCCGCGATAGGCTGATCGCGATCACGAGTCGGGTGGTGGTGAGCCTCGGCATCAGTCCATTTGTCAAAGAATGGGTCCAGGTCTGCCACCAGGTCTTTGATCAGCGGCAGATTGCGCAGCGGCGCAATCGCGATAACTCCGGCCTTTGCCACCTTGCTGACATGCGTTCGGCAGGTCCAACGCGGCACATCGTTCACCATCATGGCGCAAGACCCGCACATACCGACCCGACAAGCAAATCTGTACGTCAGGCTGGGGTTCGCGTTTTGTTGGATCCATGAAACCACATCCAGAACGCTCTGATTATCTTGTGCCGGGACCTGGAATGTCTGCATGCGAACGGCCTCGCCGGGTTGCCCACGCTGGACCGTCACGCTTAAGAATTCTTTTCCGGGCACCTGTCGTTCCACATCATTGGCTCCACGCTTGCTCTTGCAAGCCTAGCCGTCAGTCAAATTTTCGAAAAGGGAATAATTATAAATCTTTCTGTAAGCATGTCTTACATGAGTGCGCGCAATGGCACGCACAAGTCGCCTTGCCTCTGCCATCACGCCTACCTTGGTCACATGCTGCTCGCGAAGGGCGACAGCACGCGCCAACGGGGAGCTATAGCTTTTTCGAATACCAACGGCCGAGAATTGATGCCGTTTTAGCGCTAGCTTTGACCTAAGCTACAAGTTTAAGCCACCCGCCTTGATGCACCCACGGCGCCATTGCTCCGTTTGGGCGCCTGCACGAGCCGGTGACACTAGCGCCCATCCATGACCAATCGGAAAATGTCTATGACCGACGCCGCCGCCTATCGTAACCCGCAAGAGCCTTGTTTTGACATCGCCCACCTGGCGCATGTCGAAGTCTTGACGGACAAATTCGAAGAAAGCCTAGACTTCTTCACTCGGGTCTATGGATTGACCGAGACAGCGCGCGACGACAGCTCGGCCTATTTGCGCGCGTTTGATGATTATGAGTTTGCCACACTCAAACTGACCCGCAGCACGACAACGGGCGTTGGGCACATCGCCTATCGCACCTCTTCCGCGGCCGCCTTAGAGCGGCGGGTAGCAGCCATCGAGGCCGCCGGGTTTGCAGGGGAATGGGTAGAAGGCGACCTCAGCCACGGGCGCGCCTACCGCTTCAAATCGCCCGACGACCATGACTTTGAAATCTATTGGGAGACCAATCCCTATCAGGCCCCAGACGATCAACGCCCGGCCCTAAAGAACTTGGCTCAGCGCTATCACGGTCGGGGCTGCTGCCCGCGCCGCCTCGACCATCTCAATTTGCTGGTCCGTTCGGTCGAGAATTTCCGCGACTTTATCGTTGCTTGCTTGGGTTCGCGCGTCACAGAGCAAATATTGCTCGATAGCGGCCAGTTGGCGGGCTGCTGGTTCACCGTCAACAATAAGACCTATGACATCGCCGTGACGGTCGATCACAAACAGGCCAGCAATCGCTTCCACCACATCACCTACGCAACGGATCAGCGTGAAGACATCTTGCGTGCGGCTGATATTTTCTTAGAGAACGGCGTCCACATTGAGACCGGACCGCACAAGCACGCGGTCCAAGGCACCTTCTTTTTGTACGTTTGGGAGCCCGCAGGCAATCGCGTCGAGCTGGCCAATGCAGGCGCACGCCTGATCTTGCGCCCTGACTGGCAACCCGTGACTTGGACCGAAAGCGAACGCAAGAAGGGCCAAGCCTGGGGGCTGAAGACGATCGAGAGCTTCCATACCCACGGTACACCTGAGGTCGAATGACGGCCTGCACCGGTTCGCTGCAATCACAGCTTGATCTGCGCCTGAACTGCCCTGATCTACCCTGATCTAGACGACGATGACCGGGCTACGGCGGCATACGGGTTGCAAAAAAATTAGCGCGCGGTAACATTGTGGAAACTTTGGAAAAGGGCACCCGCGATGGTCAACCAGCGCATCAAAAACATGGAAGAGTTCGCTTCGGTCAGCGGACTGTCACGGCCGACGGTCTCGAAGTACTTCAATGATCCAAGCAGCGTCCGCGCCTCAACGCGCCTCAAGATCGAGCAGGCGTTGGAGGAATTCGAGTACCAGCCGAATATCTATGCCATGAACCAAAACCGCAAGCTGACCAAGAATGTCGGCATTGTGGTTCCGCACCTGGCCGACCCCTTCTTCGCGGAAATTGCGCGCACCATCGAGGCTCGATGTATCGAGGCGGGCTATCGGCCGACCATGTTCAGCTCCTACGGTGACCCGGCGCAGGAAATTGAAATTCTGTCTCTCTTGCGGTCCATGAAGCCCGCTGGCGTGCTCTTGGCGCCCTTGGGCCGCCTTTCAGATCGCTCTGAAATTGAAAAGTTCTGCCGTGATGTGCCAACGGTCCTGTTCGATAGCTATTTAGAGGGTATAGGCGATGCCTTTGTCGGGTCGGACAACTATAGTTTTGTCAATCAGACGGTTGAATATCTGACCCGCACGGGTGAGCCGCCCTTGTTTTTTGAAATGAAGACGCCGGCCAACCCAAATGCGAACAAACGCCGCCAAGCCTATTTGGATGTCATGGAGCGCCTGGGTCACGAACCCCACGTTGTGAAGATCGACGGCGAAGGCTGGGCATTTGAAGAAATCGGAAAGCGCGGCGCGATGGCCTTTCTGACCAAAGGGGATTGGCCGACCAACGCCATTTTGTGTAGCAATGATCGTTTGGCCATCGGCTTCCTAGCAGCGGCCTACGAATTGGGGATTCGCGTCGGGCGAACGCCTGACTGCACGCTTCGCCTGGCATCAAATGACGATCACCCCTTTTCGCGCTTCACTTGTCCATCCCTGACAACCGCCGCGCATGACTATGATTCCGTCTCCAGCGCCAGTGTCGATTGCCTTCTGCAACTCATTGAAAGTGGTGGGAAATTTAGCACCCGGCAGGAACAGCTTTTCGAGGCACGCCTCGTCCTTAGAAACTCATCGTGAGGAAATTTAAATGTTACCGCGCGTAAATTTTTAATTGACTGCGCGTTATTTTGATTGTTAGCGTCCGGGCATAGGGCATTAACTAGGAGGAAAACGATGACCTTTAAAAGCGCCATTTGCGCGGCCACTGCCTTGACACTTGTTGCTGGCAGCGCCGCTCTTGCAGACACAATCACAATCGCGACCGTGAACAACGGCGATATGATCCGTATGCAGGGCTACACCGACGACTTCACCGCCAAAACCGGACACACCGTTGAGTGGGTTACACTGGAAGAGAACGTTCTTCGCCAGCGCGTGACCACCGACATCTCGACCAAAGGCGGTGCGTTCGACATCATGACCATCGGCATGTATGAAACGCCAATTTGGGGTTCCAACGGCTGGCTGGTCGCCCTGGATGATCTGTCTGCTGAATACGACGCAGCCGACATCCTGCCCGCTATGGCAGGTGGCTTGAGCCACAACGGCACGCTCTATGCTGCGCCGTTCTATGGTGAAAGCTCAATGATCATGTACCGCACCGACCTGATGGAAAAAGCGGGCCTGGAAATGCCCGAAGCTCCCAGCTGGTCTTTCATTGCAAAAGCAGCCCGCGCCATGACTGACCGTGACAACGGCATCAACGGCATTTGCTTGCGCGGTAAGGCAGGTTGGGGCGAAGGCGGCGCCTTCATCACCGCCATGTCAAACTCATTTGGCGCGCGCTGGTTCGACGAGGACTGGAACGCACAGTTTGACAGACGCGAATGGTCAGACACCCTGAACTTCTTCGTCAACATGATGAGCGATTCAGGCCCGGCTGGCTACGCGACCAACGGCTTTAACGAGAACCTGTCTTTGTTCCAACAAGGCAAGTGCGGCATGTGGATCGACGCCACTGTTGCGGCTTCTTTCGTAACCAACCCCAACGACTCAACCGTTGCGGACAAGGTTGGCTTCGCATTGGCACCTGACAACGGCATGGGCGTTCGCTCTAACTGGTTGTGGGCATGGGCACTGGCCATTCCTGCAGGCACTAAGAACGAAAGCGCTGCTAAGCAGTTCATCGAGTGGGCGACCTCCAAGGACTACATCGAGTTAGTTGCAGCCAACGAAGGTTGGGCAAACGTTCCTCCAGGCGCGCGTACTTCATTGTACGAGAACGCCAACTACAAGGACGTTCCGTTTGCAAAGATGACTTTGGACTCAATTCTGTCAGCTGACCCCAACAACTCGACCGTGGATCCCAGCCCTTATGTTGGTATCCAGTTTGCGGCTATTCCTGAGTTCGCGGGCATCGCTACCGAAGTGAGCCAAGAGTTCTCAGCGGTCTATGCTGGCCAACAGAGCGTCGAAGCGGCCCTCAAGAAGGCTCAAGCGCTGACCAATGATGCAATGGAAGCTGCTGGCTACCGCTAAGCCACGGCCTTCAACCCTCCCAAGGAAGGCAGCTTCGGCTGCCTTCCCCCCCCCAAAAAAAATTACATTTCTTCAATCGATCCCCGATCAATGCAGCCCATAGTGGGCTCATAAAGCGATTGATGCTGGCGCCGAGCCTCGGTGCACCCACTGGCTGCATCCATGATTGCCAGGCAAGCGACCCAACCGCCGCTTTTACATCGACGCGCGCCAGGGTTACGCTCATGCTCATTCGAATGACCAGCTATTGACCCGCCTGCACCAATGGGCAGCCGCTCGGGTCATGCACCAAGGGAGTCTATCCATGGCAACTCAACACTCGCGCTCTGCAGCACGCATGATGATGGCTCCGGCTGTGATTTTGCTCCTAGGCTGGATGCTGGTCCCGCTCTGCATGACCCTTTATTTCTCATTCAAAAAATACCTGCCCCTGCGCGGCGGTGATTTGGGTTGGGTCGGCTTTGACAACTACACGCGCTTCGTTTCCAGCAGCTCCTTCTGGCCGAGCATCTACGCAACTTTGGTCATTGTCGGCGGCGTACTGGCGATCACGGTCGTATTTGGTATTTTACTCGCGATTTTGCTGGATCAGCCCATGTGGGGCCAAGGCGTTGTTCGCATGCTTGTCATTGCGCCCTTTTTCGTGATGCCGACCGTATCTTCCCTGGTTTGGAAGAACATGTTTATGGATCCCAACTACGGCTTGTTTGCGCATCTTTGGCGCTTCTTCGGTGCCGAGCCCATACAATGGATGTCCCAAGCCTCCTTGCCCTCGATCATCATGATCGTCAGCTGGCAGTGGCTCCCCTTTGCAACACTGATTTTGCTGACCGCCATCCAGTCACTCGATAGCGAGCAGTTGGAAGCCTCCGAAATGGACGGCGCCCCCATCATCAGCCGGTTTTGGTACATCATCCTTCCGCACCTAAGCCGCGCCATCACCGTAGTGATCTTGATCCAGACCATCTTTTTGCTGTCGATCTTTGCGGAAATCTTCGTCACCACCGGCGGCGCCTTCGGCACCAAGACCCTCAGCTATCTGATTTTCCAGCGCGTGCTGGAGAGCCAAAACGTCGGCCTGGGATCAGCAGGCGGTGTCTACGCAATCATCTTGGCCAACATCGTTGCCATCTTCTTGATGCGCATCGTTGGCAAAAACCTGGACAACTAGGAGAACAGATCATGGCACGAGCAGTTTCCAACCGCCGCAGATTGATCAACACGCTTCTGGCCTGGTCGATTGGTTTGCTTATCTTTTTCCCAATTCTTTGGACGGTCCTAACCAGCTTCAAGCCGGAAGGTCAGGCAATCGCCGATCCGCCCATGTTCTTGTTTTTCGATTGGACGCTAGAGAATTACTTCGTCGTTCAAGAGCGCTCGAACTACATGCGCTATCTGATGAACTCCATCATCATTTCAGGGGGCTCAACCCTCTTGGGCATTTTGATCGCGGTGCCCGCGGCTTGGTCGATGGCTTTCGTACCTTCAAAGCGCACCAAAGATATCCTTATGTGGATGCTGTCTACCAAGATGCTGCCTGCCGTCGGCGTTTTGTACCCGATCTACCTGCTGTTCATTCAGCTGGGCCTGCTAGACAGCCGTCTAGGCTTGGTGATCGTCATCATGTTGATCAATCTGCCGATCATTATTTGGATGCTCTACACCTACTTTAAGGAAATCCCGACCGCGATCCTTGAGGCCGCGCGCATGGATGGGGCCAGCTTGCGAAGCGAAATCTTGTACGTGCTAACGCCCATGGCCATTCCAGGTATCGCATCAACGATCTTGCTGAACATCATTTTGGCCTGGAACGAAGCCTTTTGGACGCTGAACTTGACCGCCGCCAAAGCCGGGCCCTTGACCGCCTTCATCGCCAGCTACTCAAGCCCAGAAGGCCTGTTCTTTGCCAAGCTCAGTGCGGCGTCAACCATGGCCATTGCACCTATCCTAATCCTTGGCTGGTTCAGCCAAAAACAACTTGTCCGCGGCCTAACCTTTGGCGCTGTGAAATAGGGGAAATATCATGGGTCGTATTGTACTAGATAAAGTGACCAAGCGATTTGGCGATGTTGAAGTCATTCCACCGCTCGATCTGACAATTGAGGACGGTGAGTTCACCGTCTTTGTCGGTCCTTCGGGCTGCGGAAAATCGACGCTCCTGCGTCTGGTTGCAGGGCTGGAAGACGTAACCGGTGGCCAAATCCAGATCGACGGCAGCGACGTGTCCAGCATGCCACCAGCCAAACGCGGGTTGGCCATGGTGTTCCAATCCTACGCGCTGTATCCGCATATGTCGGTGCGCAAAAACATTGCATTTCCGCTGAAAATGGCGGGCATGAAAAGCGCGGAGATCAAGCGGCGCGTCGATAATGCGGCCTCCGTACTCAACCTGACAGACTACCTTGATCGACGTCCAGGCCAGCTGTCTGGCGGTCAGCGCCAGCGTGTCGCCATTGGCCGTGCCATTGTTCGCGAGCCCGCCGCCTTCTTGTTCGACGAGCCGTTGTCGAACCTGGATGCAGCGCTGCGCGTAGGCATGCGCCTTGAGATCAGCGAGCTGCACGAGCGCCTGAAAAGCACCATGATCTATGTGACCCACGATCAGGTCGAAGCCATGACCATGGCCGACAAGATTGTTGTTCTTCAGGCGGGTGTTATTGAACAAGTCGGATCGCCGCTTGAGCTGTACCGCACGCCGCGGAACACCTTCGTAGCGGGCTTTATCGGCTCGCCAAAGATGAACCTGATCGAAGGGGCTGCTGCTGCCAGCTATCAGGCTCACACCATCGGCATTCGCCCTGAACACTTTGACGTTTCCGCCGAAGGTGGCAAGTGGTCCGGCACCGTCAATGTCTCTGAGCACTTGGGGTCTGATACCTTCCTACACGTGCAAGGTACTGGCCTGGCCGACAGCATTACCGTGCGTGCGGATGGCGAGGTCGCCTTTCGTCACGGTGACACGATCCACCTGACCCCGCGTGAGGAGCACATCCACCGCTTTGATGCCAAGGGGCTGCGGGTCGAATGAAACGGCTAGACGGCAAGGTCGCGCTTATCACTGGTGCCGCGCGCGGCATTGGACGCGCTTTCGCTAAGGCCTACCTTGCGGAAGGCGCCAAGGTCGCCATCGCGGACATCAACCTTGAGGCAGCAAGCCAGACCGCCACCGAGCTTGGGCCGAACGCCTTGGCCGTGGCAATGGACGTGACCAAGCAAGCCAGCATCGACAGCGCCGTTGAGATCACCCTGCAGGCCTTTGGTCAGATTGATATCTTGATCAATAATGCCGCGCTGTTTTCTGCGGCTCCGATCGTAGAAATCAGCCGCGATGACTATCAGCGCCTGTTCGACATCAACGTTTCAGGCACGCTGTTCACAATGCAAGCCGTGGCGCGCCACATGATCGAGCGCGGCCAAGGCGGCAAGATCATCAACATGGCCAGCCAGGCGGGGCGGCGCGGCGAACCGCTGGTCGCAACCTATTGCGCGACCAAGGCCGCCGTTATCAGCCTCACCCAATCGGCTGGGCTGAACCTGATCGCACACGGGATAAACGTCAACGCAATCGCCCCGGGCGTGGTTGATGGAGAACATTGGGACGGCGTGGACGCCTTCTTCGCCAAGTACGAAGGCAAGGCGCCTGGCCAAAAGAAACAAGAAGTGGGCCAAGCAGTTCCGTTTGGCCGTATGGGCCGCGCCGAAGACCTAACCGGAATGGCAATCTTTTTGGCCTCCAGCGAGGCCGATTACATCGTCGCTCAGACATACAACGTCGATGGCGGCAACTGGATGAGCTGAGTGGGGCATTGAAATGGGCAAGCAAATAAACCTTCAAAATGCCACTTTGGCCGACCTGCCAAAGGCGGTTATGCGACCCAGCTATGATCGCCAGGCGTTGACGCCGGGCATCATCCACATTGGCGTTGGCAATTTCCACCGTGCGCACCAGGCCTGGTATTTGCACCGCTTGATGCAACAGGGTAAGGCGCTCGACTGGGCCATAATTGGTGCTGGAGTGCGCGCCTATGACTCTGCCATGCGTGAAAAGCTGCTGTCCCAGGATTGCATGACAACTCTGATCGAGCTGGACCCCGCTTCAAGCCAGGCAGAGGTGGTGGGCTCCATGATTGACTACCTGCCAATCCAGGATGGCAACGCCGCCTTGATCGCGCGCATGAGCCAACCCGACATTCGCATCGTTGCCCTCACGGTGACCGAAGGCGGCTATTTCATTGATCCAGCCACGCAATCCTTTGACGCGAGCCACCCGGACATTCAACACGACAGCCAAAACCCGCAGGCCCCGAAAACTGCTTTTGGTGCGATGGTGGCCAGCCTGAAAATACGGCGCGATACGGGCGTCGGTCCCTTCACGGGGCTGTGTTGTGACAACCTTCAGGGCAACGGTGATGTTTTGCGTCAAACCGTTGTTGGGCTGGCGCGCCTGTCCGATCCAGATCTAGCGAATTGGATCGAGAGCAATTGCAGCTTCCCAAACTCCATGGTCGATTGCATCGTTCCGGCGACAGG
>JAUIHE010000192.1 GCA_030432195.1 Alphaproteobacteria bacterium | reverse complement strand
GTTACGCCAGCCGCCAGTATTGCCGATGGTCATCAGACGGATGCTGCCGTCAGAATCAGCCAAGGCCATTTCACGCATCTTGCGAGTGAAGTCGCCAGACAGAACCGCTTCTGCAACGCGGTCGTTGGCCATCAGGTAGGGCAGATCTAGCACCTGCACATAGGGGAAGATGCCCGCAGCACCGCCCGAAGTCGAGATGTAGACGTCGATCGAGCCATCAGCAACGCCCTGCAAGCACTCAGCGCCGTTGGCACACAGCTGGGTACCGATGAACAGCTCGACTTCGATCGCGCCGTTAGACGCACTCTCAACGAAGCTCTTGAAAACAACCAGGCCGTCGTAGTCTTCGTCGTTCTCGTTCGAGTTTGCCGTGGCGCGAATGGTGTAGTCCGCAGCATTTGCACTGACGAGCGGAGCGCTCACCAATACCGCAGCGGCCAGCAGCGCCTTCATGGTTAGTTTAAGCATTTGTTCCTCCTTGAATTGGATGCTTTTATTCGGGTGTTATTGGACGAAACCCGTCAAACGCGGGATCGTCATAGAGATGGCCGGCACGTAGGTAATCAAGAAGATCACCACGACTTCGACCGCGAGGAAGGGCAGAATTGCCCTTGAAATCGTCTCGACCTTTTCGCCCGAGACGGAAGAAGCAACGAACAGCACCAAGCCCATGGGTGGCGTGGCCAACCCAACCGTCAAATTGACCGACATGATGATCGCGAAGTGGACGGGGTGGACCCCCAAATCAACGAAGATTGGCCCCAAGATTGGCCCAAGAATGATGATGGCGGGCCCGGCATCCAAGAACATCCCCACCACAAACAGCAGCACGTTTATCAAGAACAGCAACAACAGAGGATTTTCGGTCAGTCCCAAGATTAGGTGGGTCAATTGCTCGGGCGCATGACTGAGGCTGACGACGGTCTTGAAGGCAACCGCTGCCCCCACCAACAAGAGGACACTGGCCGAAGACAGGGCCGCTTTCGCCAAGACCGCAGGCAGATCAGAAAGGCGCAGGGTGCGAAGGACGCCGAAAGCAATCAGCAAAGCGTAGGCGACGGCAATTGCTGAAGCCTCGGTCGGCGTAAAGACCCCGATCAAGATGCCGCCCAGAATGATGATGGGCGTCTGCAAGGGCGCGACCGCCTTCTTGCAAATGACACGAAAATCGCGCGAAACCTGCCCGCGCAGCCAGACCATCAACACGTGTGCCAGCGGCAACAGCACGACAAATACCAGCCAGCCGTTCCAGCTCACCTGCGAACCCGTTAGCAGATCAAACAGGGCGGTAATGCCCGCCGCCAACAGCATCAGCAGACCCGCGACATTCAACCGGATCAACACGAAAGAAACCCGCGTTTCTAGGGGGCTGATCGTCTGATTGGGGTTCACAATCCGCTCGGCTTTCGGCAGGTCATAGCGGTCGGCCATCAAGCGCACCACCACCATCAGGCCCAAACCCACCAGGATGCCGGGCACGATGCCCGCCAAAAACAGCGCCGCCACGCTCTCGCCCATGACATAGGCGTAGATAATCATGATGCCCGAGGGCGGGATTATGGGCCCGATCACCGAGCTGGCCGCCGTCACGGCAGCCGCGAACTTGCGCGAATAGCCGTTCTTTTCCATCGCCGGGATCAAGGTCGAGCCGAGCGCCGAGGTGTCCGCCACCGCCGAGCCAGACAGGCCCGCGAACAGAATAGAGCTTAGGATGTTGACGTGCGCCAAGCCGCCCCGCAGGTGCCCCATCAGGGCTTGGCTGAACTCCACCAAACGGATCGTAATACCGCCGCGGTTCATCAACTCGCCCGCCAACACAAAGAAAGGCAGAGCCATCAGTGGAAAGCTGTCCATTCCATTGTAGACATTACGATAGAGCAGCGCGACGTCGCGTTCTTGCCCGTTGAGCATCAACAGCAGGCCCGGCGCCAACAACAGCGCAAAGAAGACCGGCAGACCGATGAGCAGGAAAACGAGGAAGACCGGTAGGAAAAGCGTCAACATTAGTCCGCTCCTAACTGGCCAATGGGAGCGCCAACGCTGGGCAGCTCCGCCTTTGGGTTGACGATCAATATCGCTGAGCGCAACAGTAACTCGACCGTTACCGATATCAGCAAGACCACGCAGACAAGCAGCGAACCGTACATGTAGCGCAATTTGACCTTGACGGTCTCCATGCCGAACCATTCCAGCGGCAGCCGCAAAGACGACGAGTTGAACTTGCCGCCAAAACCAAAGGTGTGCTTGTACCCCTGCTGAACCGCGATCAGCAGCACCGCCAACGCCATAGCAAACAAAAGGAAAGTCATGATCTGGCCTGCCCGCTGCCCCAGGGCGCTAGGCAACATGTCGATCGACACAAAGCCGCCCCAACGCATGGCGGTTGGCGCCATGAGCGCGGTCATCCATAGCATCAAAAAGCGGGCCGCCTCATCGGGCCAAGCCAGAGCATTATTCAAGACGTAACGAAAGAAAACCTGGGCTAGGATGACCAGCACCATCAGGGCCAACGCCATCCAAGCGACATGCCGACCAATCGCCAGAACTAGCGAATTAAACCAGACAAGTGGGCGCAGTATCAGCAGCATGTGTTTTCCTCCCGGGCCGAACCCGCCCTGCGAGCGTTCGCTCACCTATGCTTCCCGATCACGCTTCCGCGGTCCGACATGCTGCCTTGATGGCGGCACTCCTTTCGGCCAGGGTTCACGCGGCCGCCGTGACCGGCAGCGTGTGCAAGCGCCAGTCGCCTGGCGTTCGAAATTCTTAATCTTCGTTTTTAAGCCGTGCACTTGCGAAATCTTGCACAATCGAACGCACTCGTCAAGCGGGCATCTGAGCCTCTTCGCCCGGCTGCTAGGCGATGACTAGGCGCACGCCTTGATCGGCGCAAATCTGCTGCAGCCAATCGGGGCGGCCCGCGTCGGTCACAAGGGTGTCCAATTGGTCAACGCTTCCAATACAGACGGGGGCGGCGCGGCTGAACTTGGTGCTGTCGGCCGCCAAAATGACGGTGCGTGCATTGCCAATAATCGCCCGCGCGACCGATGCCTGGCGCAGGTCGTAGTCCAACAGCGCGCCATCTTTTGCAATGGCGGCCGCCCCGATCACCGCCACATCGACGCGAAACTGCCGGATGAACTCCACCGCCGTTTCCCCGAGGATTGCGCCGTCAGAGCGGCGGATCACTCCCGCTGGCACCATCACCTCTAGACCAGCAAAATCACGGATTTCGTCGGCCAAAGTGACCGAATCGGTCACCAGCTTGAGGCCGACGTGGTGCTCGAGCGCCCGCGCCACGGCTGCCGTCGTTGTACCGGAGTTGATGATGACCGAGCTGTTGTTAGGGATGAGTCCTGCCGTTAGCTGGCCAATGCGCTCTTTTTCCTCACGGGCGATTTCCCGGCGCACTTCGACGCGCGTGTATTCAATGCCACTCATCAGCGCCGCGCCGCCATGGAAGCGGGCAATTTGATTGCCTTCTTCAAGCGCGGTCAGATCTTTGCGGATTGTCTGCGGCGTCGTGTCGAACATGACGGCCAAGTCATCAACCAGGGCACGCCCGCTGCTTTGCAGGTGCTTTAGGATAGCCGTCTGGCGCACCAAGGCGTTTCGGCTGGGTTTCATGCGCTCTCTCCGGCAATTGATCTTTCGATACTAGATCAAATCGAAAGCAAAAAGCAAAATTTCGCAAGTTAATTAATGTCGGAGCGCTGCCAACGAGCCCTGGGACCAGGCCTCCGGGTTAACCATGTGCAGCGGCGCGCCTTGGTCAAAGGCATTGATTTGATCGAAGACATCGGCAAATTGCATGTCGAATTCATCCTCGGTGACAAAACCGATGTGCGGGGTAGCGATGAGCCGCGGATGCGCGAGCAAGGGATCGTCCGCCTTCTGCAAGGGTTCTTGGTCGAACACATCAATGGCCGCCATGCCGGGCCTCCCCGCATTCAGCGCCTCAAGCAAAGCACCCGGTTCAATCAAGCCCGCCCGCGAGGTGTTGATCAGCAGCGCGCCTGGTTGCATGGCCGCCAGGTCAGCGGCGCGAACGAGGCCGCGCGTTTCGGGGGTCAGCCGCAAATGCAAGGAGACCACATCGCTGCTAGAGAAAAAGTCTGCACGGCTGGCGGCGATTTGCCGTCCATCGGCGCGCGCGCGTTCGCGCCCCTGTTCTGAGGCCCACCAAACCACGCGCATGCCCAAGGCCTTTGCGTAGTCCGCCACCACCTTGCCAATCTTGCCGTAGCCATACAGGCCCACCTGACGGCCTCGCAGGGTCTTGCCGACGCCCATTTGCCACTGCCCTGCCTTCACCGAGGCCATCTGTTGGGGAATCTGGCGCATCCCCGCTAGCATTAGCCCGAGTGTCAGCTCTGCCGCGGCGTAGGAGGGCAAAGCTGCACTGGTATTTGAGCAAAACAAGATCCCAAGGTCGCTGCACGCCTGGACATCCACATGGGGGTAGACGCCACGCTGAGAGATAAGCCGCAACTTGGGTAGGCGCGCCAGCAGGCTGCGGGTAATCGCGGTGCGCTCGCGAAACAGAACCAGCGCCTCGGCCTCGTGCAAGCGCTCGGCGAGCGCGGCCTCATCGTCCAGGTGATCGGTCCAGACCGTAACGTCATGCCCGTCCAAACGTTGAAAACAGGGCAGTCCGCGAAGAGTGTCGAACCAATCATCGAGGATATGAACTTTCAAGGCGGCGCTCCTAATCAGGCCAAGTATCGCTGCATCATGCAACAACTGGTTGGGGGGTGAAAGAGGTCAACGCAAAAAAAGAAACGGCCCGCACCTGTCATGGGTACGAGCCGTCTCGCCTAAGACCACAGGCCCAAGAACACAGGCCTAAGACCACAAGCCCAAGAACACAGGCCTGATAACTTCAGGCCGCCGCGCGCTGGCTATTTCTCTGGTATCAATCCCCTCGGGTTGAACCTGAGCATAAACAGCAAGAACAGCCCCATGGTTAACAAACGCATGTGTGCTGCACCGGCCTGCAAATGTCCCTTCAAGAACCAGTCGTCCGGCATTGGCGCGGTGATCTGCGCCATTAAAAGCTGCCCCAAAGGCTCCACTTGAACCCACAAGAACCAGAC
>JAUIHE010000191.1 GCA_030432195.1 Alphaproteobacteria bacterium | reverse complement strand
CATGGCCTATGGGATGGACCGCACGCGCTACCAGGAAAACAAGCGCGCCGTTACCGAAAAATACATGGGCCCGATCGTTAAGACGATCATGACCCGCTGTATTCAATGCACCCGTTGTGTGCGTTTCGCCACCGAGGTTGCTGGCGTGGAAGAAATCGGCCTGGTTCAACGCGGCGAGCATGCTGAAATCTCGACCTTGGAAAAAGCTATCAACTCCGAGCTGTCCGGCAACTTGATTGATGTCTGTCCGGTCGGCGCCTTGACCTCGCGGCCCTATGCCTTCCATGCACGCCCTTGGGAGCTGCGCAAGACGCCCAGCGTTGATGTGTTTGACGCTGTGGGCACCAATATTCGCATTGATACCCGCGGCAAAGAAGTGCTGCGCGTGCAACCGCGCCTGCATGAGGACGTGAACGAAGAGTGGCTAGCCGACAAAGCGCGCTATGCCATTGACGGTTTGAAGCGTCAGCGCCTGGATCGCCCCTATGTGCGCGAAAACGGCAAGCTGCGCGCCGCCAGCTGGGACGAAGCCCTGGGGTTGGTTTTGGAGAAACTGAAATCGACGCCGTCGGATAAGATCGGGGCAATTGCTGGCGATCAGGTTGACGCTGAGAGCCTGTTTGCTTTGGGCAGTTTGCTGCACGGCTTGGGCATCAAGAACATGGACTGCCGCCAAGACGGCGCCAAAGTCGGCGGCGGCGAACGTGGCGCTTATCTGTTTAACACCGGTATCGCGGGCCTTGAGGACGCGGATGTCATCTTGCTTGTCGGCACCAATCCGCGTTGGGAAGCACCGCTCATCAATGCGCGTATTCGCAAGCGCTTCTTGACCGGCGGCCTGACCGTCATGGGCATTGGATCGTCGCACGATCTGACCTATGAGGTCGATTGGCTGGGTGACAGCCCAGCACTGCTCAGCGCGATGCCACAGCATGCGCTTGATGTGCTCAAACAAGCCAAAAATCCCGCGATCATTCTGGGCTCTGGCGCTCTGACCCGCAAAGACGGCGCCGAAATCGCCCACGCGGCGCTTGAGCTACTGAAGCTTGCCGACGGCCTTCGCGACGATTGGAACGGCTTCAACGTTCTGCACACTGCGGCTTCGCGTGTAGCGGGTTTGGACATGGGCTTCTTGCCAGGCGATGGGGGGCTTGAGACCTCCGCGATGCTGTCTGGCGGCCTCGACGTTCTATATTTGCTCGCGGCAGACGAGATCGACACCGCCGGCTTGGCCGATACCTTTGTGATCTATCAAGGTCACCACGGCGACCGCGGTGCCCATGCAGCCGATGTGATTTTGCCGGGCGCAGCCTACACCGAAAAGAACGGGACCTATGTGTCCACCGAAGGGCGCGTTCAGTTCGGACGTTTGGCCATTTTCCCACCAGGCGATGCCCGTGAAGATTGGACCATCATTCGTGCGCTTGCAGGCCAGCTGGGCGTTGATCTGGGCTTCGATTCATTGATCGAACTACGCCAGAAAATGATTGAAGCGGTGCCGACTTTGGCCGCGGCTGACACTTTGCCGAATGAAAAACTTTCAGCGGCAGGTGTTGCAGGTTTGATCGACAGCAAGGCGCTCGCCGCCGTGATCGACAACTACTACATGACCGACCCGATTAGCCGTGCCTCCAAGACAATGGCCGAATGCAGCCAAGTCTTTGGCACCAGCGAAGTAGAGAAGGCGACTGGAACCCATGGTTGATATTGTAAAGTTCCTCATCAACCCCTTTGGAACCATGCTCGGCGGCATTTTGATGCTGTTGGTGCCCATTCTGATTGGCGTTGCGTACTACACCTATGCGGAACGTCGGGTCATCGCGGCCGCTCAGCTGCGCAAAGGCCCCAACGTCGTCGGGCCCTTTGGACTGCTACAGCCCTTTGCTGACGCCGTTAAGCTGTTGTTTAAAGAGACAATTGTTCCTTCAGGCTCCAGCCGATTGGTCTTTATTCTGGCGCCCATGCTGACCTTCGTCTTGGCGATGGTGGCCTGGGCGGTCATTCCCGTAGGTGAGGGCGGCTGGTTTGCCGAAGGTCCCTGGGTGATCGCGGATATCAACGTCGGTGTCCTGTACCTGTTTGCGATTTCGTCTATGGGGGTCTACGGCATCATCATGGCGGGCTGGGCGTCCAACTCCAAGTATCCCTTCATCGGCGCTTTGCGTTCAGCGGCTCAGATGGTGTCTTACGAAGTCTCCATGGGCCTAATTATCGTCTCTATCATTGTCTGTGTGGGCTCGTTCAACCTGGCAGACGTTGTACGAGCGCAGCAAGGCCTGTGGTATATCATTCCGCACTTCCCGCTGTTCATCGTGTTTTTCATTTCGATCTTGGCAGAGACCAACCGCGCGCCGTTTGACCTGCCAGAAGGCGAGTCAGAGATCGTTGCGGGTTTCTTCCTTGAGTACTCGTCCATGAGCTTCGCGCTCTTCTTCTTGGGCGAATACGCCAACATGCTGCTGATGTGTGCGATCACAACCGTGCTGTTCCTGGGCGGTTGGTACGCGCCTTTTGATGTGGCTTGGCTGACTTGGATCCCGGGCGTGGTCTGGTTTGTGTTGAAGGTCTGCGTGTTGGCCTTTGTCTTCCTGTGGGTGCGCGCAACGGTACCGCGCTACCGCTATGACCAGCTTATGCGCCTTGGTTGGAAGATCTTCTTGCCCTTCACTTTGTTCTGGGTCATCGCGACCGCCGGCGTGCTGGTGGCCTTCGGTTGGCTACCAAACGCCTAAAGGAGAGCCCCTATGAGCACCGCACGCGCCATTTCTCAGATCTTTTTGTGGGAACTTGTTAAGGGCTTGGGTCTGACACTCAAGTACATGTTCTTCAAAAAGCGAGTGACCATCAACTACCCTTACGAAAAGGGCGCTCTGAGCCCGCGTTTCCGGGGAGAGCATGCGCTGCGCCGGTATCCGACCGGTGAAGAGCGCTGTATCGCTTGTAAGCTGTGTGAAGCGATTTGCCCGGCTCAAGCCATTACGATTGAAGCAGAGCCTAGAGAAGACGGGCAGCGCCGCACGACACGCTATGACATCGACATGACCAAGTGCATCTATTGCGGTTTTTGTCAGGAAGCGTGCCCGGTCGATGCCATCGTCCAGGGGCCGAACTTCGAATTCGCGACGGAGACGCGCGAAGAACTCTACTACAACAAAGACAAGCTGCTGGCGAACGGTGACCGTTGGGAAACCGAAATCGCTCAGAACATCGCGCTCGACGCGGCTTATCGATAAGAGCCGGATAGAAAGGACCACGGTCACATGGCTATAGCTGCTCTTAGTTTTTATGTGTTTGCTTTCATCACGCTGTTTGCCGCGGTGAATGTCATCTTTGCGCGCAACCCGGTTCACTCCGTGTTGTTCCTGATCTTGTCTTTCTTCAGCTCGGCCGGCTTGTTTGTGCTGATGGGCGCGGAGTTTTTGGCGATGGTCTTGGTCATTGTCTACGTGGGAGCGGTCGCCGTGCTGTTCTTGTTTGTGGTGATGATGCTGGATGTTGAAGCCGTTGCCAGCCGTAAGGGGCTGGCCCGCTACGCGTCTGTCGGCGGACTGGTCGGCGGCCTACTGCTGGTCGAATTGGTGTTGATTGTCGGCGGGCGCGTTGGCGGTTTGCCGACCAACACCGCGGCACCAGCGCTGCCGATCCCTGATATGGCCGTGCGCACCAATACCCAGGCTTTGGGTGACGTGCTTTACACCGACTATGTGGTGTTGTTCCAGACGGCGGGCATGATTTTGCTGGTGGCCATGGTTGGCGCCATTGTTCTGACGCTCCGTAAACGCAGCGGTGTTAAGCGCCAGAACATCCAAAAACAGACCCTGCGTACCATCGACGAAGCCGTCGAGCTGAAAAAAGTAGAGCCGGGAAGCGGGCTCTAGGCAACGAATAGATAGAACGAACGAGCCGGCTGGGTACGCCCAGTCATGGGCCTAACGATAAGGACTTGGAGAGATCAATGTTGGAGATTGGCTTGGGCCACTATTTGACGGTGGCCGCCATCTTGTTCACGCTCGGCGTGTTTGGGATCTTCTTAAATCGTAAGAATGTCATCATCATTCTTATGTCCCTGGAACTGATTTTGCTGTCGGTGAACATCAATTTCGTGGCCTTCAGCCATTTTTCAGGTGATTTGACTGGGCAGGTGTTCTCGCTGCTGATCTTGACCGTTGCGGCGGCCGAGGCAGCAATCGGCCTGGCAATCCTGGTGATCTATTTCCGTAACCGCGGCTCCATTGACGTGGACGACATTAGCGTGATGAAGGGGTAGGGACCAGCCATGTACTTTGCCATTGTCTTCTTGCCTTTGCTTGGGGCGCTGATTACCGGACTGGGCGGCAAACGCCTGTCGATGCGCTCGGCGCAGGTCATCACCTCCAGTTTCCTGGTGGCGGCGGCAATTCTCGCCACTTACGCTTTTATCGGTGTTGTTCAGCACAATATGGCGGCCGCTGACGGCCACGGCCACGTTGAGCCGATTAAGGTTCAACTGCTGACGTGGTTTAGCTCCGGCGACTTCAAGCTGGATTGGGCTTTGCGGATCGACACGCTCAGCGCCGTCATGTTTATTGTGGTCACCTATGTATCGTCCGTGGTCCACATTTATTCGATCGGCTACATGGAAGGCGACCAAGGCGTTCGCCGCTTCCACACCTACCTGTCGCTGTTCACCTTTGCCATGCTGATGCTGGTCAGCTCTGACAACTTAGTTCAGTTGTTCTTCGGGTGGGAAGGCGTCGGTGTCTGTTCGTACTTGTTGATCGGCTACTACTATCACAAGGATAGCGCCAACAAGGCAGCGATGAAGGCTTTCATCGTCAACCGGGTGGGTGACTTTGGCTTTGCGCTCGGTATTTTTGCGACCTTCATGTTGGTAGGCAGCGTCAATTTCGGCGTCATTTTCCACGGCGCCGAAGGTCTGAAGGAACAGACTCTGCTGGGCTATGATGCGGTCACCGTTATCTGTCTGCTGCTGTTCATCGGCGCGATGGGCAAGTCGGCTCAGTTGGGCTTGCACACTTGGCTGCCTGACGCCATGGAAGGCCCGACGCCGGTGTCGGCCTTGATCCACGCCGCGACCATGGTGACCGCGGGTGTCTTCTTGGTCTGCCGTATGTCCCC
>JAUIHE010000190.1 GCA_030432195.1 Alphaproteobacteria bacterium | reverse complement strand
GTGGCAGATGATGCAGAAAACTGCAGACAGCCAAGATCCTATCAGTAACGAGCCAGCATCATGCAACTAAGCGACCTGATTTCCATCGCGGGCCTCTCTAACCTTGAAACGCAAGGCCCGGCTTTGCATGGCATTGCCATCAAAGGCATTGAGATTGATTCCAGAGCGGTACAGCCCGGAACGTTGTTTTGCGGCCTGCCCGGCAGCCAAGTCGATGGTTCGCGCTTCGCGCTTGCGGCGGCAGAAGCAGGCGCGGCGGCGGTGTTGGTTGGTCAAGAGGCCGCGCTGCCCTCCGGTCTAGACGCTCAAGTCGCCATTATTCGCAGCCCCGAGCCGCGTCGCGCCACCGCGCAACTGGCAGCGAGTTTCTATCGGCCGCAACCCGCCTTGAACCTGGCCGTCACCGGCACGAACGGCAAAACCTCGGTTGCCGATTTCACCCGCCAGATGCTGAGCGCATTGGGACAAAAGGCGATTTCTGTCGGCACCTTGGGTTTGCAACCGCAAGGCATCGCAAGCCTGCCGCCTCTGACAACCCCAGACGTGGTGTCTTTGCACAAAGCCCTCCAGGCCGCATCGCTTGAAGATTACCACACCCTGGTGATCGAGGCATCAAGCCATGGCCTGGACCAGCGCCGCCTTGATGCCATCACCTTTCAAGCCGCTGCCTTCACCAATATCAGCCGCGATCATCTGGACTATCACACGGACATGGAGGCCTATTTTCAGGCCAAAGCCCGCCTGTTTACCGATCTGCTCGCGTCCGACGGGGTAGCAGTCCTGAATGCTGACATTCCAGAGTTTTCCCGCCTAAAGGCCATGGCCGATCGTCACCTAAGCTTTGGGGTGAAGGCACAAGACATCAAGTTGTTTGAACAGCACGCGACCCCGCAGGGCCAACACCTGGAAATCGCAATGGCGGGCCAACTGTTGAAACTGGACCTGCCCTTGATCGGCGCCTTTCAAGCCACCAACGTCTTGGCCTCGATTGGCCTGCTTTATGCCACAGGCACGCCCGCCGAAGACTTGCAAGCGGCGGCCAGCGGACTAAAGGGCGTCCCCGGCCGAATGGAGAGCGTTCTTGTAGAAGACTCCCACACCAATGTGTTGGTGGACTACGCTCACACGGCGGATGCCTTAGAGACCGTTTTGCAGGCCGCGCGCCCCCACGCAAAAGGTAAGCTAATCACCGTTTTCGGCGCGGGGGGTGATCGCGACAAGGGCAAGCGGCCGTTAATGGGCCAAGCGGCTTTTGCATTTTCAGACATTGCTATCGTCACCGATGATAACCCGCGCAGCGAAGATCCGGCATTGATCCGCCAAGAGGTACTGGCAGGTATGGGCGAGAATGCCGTCGAAGTCGGTGACCGCGCCGAGGCCATCGCCCACGCGATTAGCCTTGCCGGACCGGATGATCTGGTAGTAATCGCAGGCAAGGGCCATGAACAAGGCCAGATTGTCGGCTCTGAAATTTTGCCTTTCAGCGATACCAACGTTGCCCGGCAAGCTCTTGAAAACAGCCGCAAATAGTCCGCCCCGCTTGGTCGAGTGGGTCTCTGCCGGCCCTCTTCGGCCTGTGACTCAAAGAATTGTGGGATTGCCTTCAGGGGCCAGGATTGCTAGGCGGGGAGCGCAAACACCAAAAAAACCATCACCTTAGCGATCGCACAGCCGCCCCGTTTCTCCGGCGGCCATTGGGGTAAAATGCTTCCTTTCTTGTTCACGCCCTGGGCGGATTCTCACGCCTTTTTTAACCTATTTGTCTACATCTCTTTCCGCGCTGGCGGCGCTTTGATGACCGCGCTCTTGATCTGCTTTTTGGTGGGCGAACCCATTATAAAGTGGCTCAAATCCCGCCAAGGCAGCGGCCAGCCGATACGCGAAGACGGACCCGAGAGCCATTTGCTCACCAAACAAGGGACGCCCACCATGGGCGGCTCAATGATCTTGCTGTCGCTTGGAGTTGCAACGCTGCTGTGGGCCGATCTGACGGAAGATTACATTTGGTGCGTGTTGATCGTCGTTTGCGGCTTTGGCCTGTTGGGCTTCGTCGATGACTATCGCAAACTCGTCAAGCGCAGCTCGGATGGGCTCAGCAGCAAGCAGAAATTGCTGGGCCAAAGCGCTATCGCGCTGTTTGCTTCGGTCATGGTCATGCTCAACACCCAAGACGACATGGCCTCGCTTTTGACATTCCCCGTTTTCAAGGATTTGGCCTTCGATCTCGGCTATTTTTATGCGCTGTTTGCGGCCTTTGTGATCGTGGGCTCAAGCAACGCTGTCAACTTGACCGACGGCTTGGACGGGCTTGCAATTGTGCCGATCATGATTGCCTCCATCTCCTTTGCCATCATCGCCTACATCGTCGGCCGCACAGATTTCACCACCTATCTTCAGCTCTACCATGTCAAAGGGGCTGCGGAATTGGCGATCGTTTGCGCAGCGATTGTTGGCGCGGGCATGGGCTTTTTGTGGTTCAACGCCCCCCCGGCCAAGGTTTTCATGGGCGATACGGGCTCGCTTTCACTGGGCGGAGCCATCGGCACAATCGCTGTCATCACCAAGCACGAACTGGTCATGATAATCATTGGCGGCCTGTTTGTGGTTGAGGCTCTTTCGGTCATTATCCAGGTCACGTCTTTCAAGCTGACTGGCAAACGGGTTTTCTTGATGGCGCCCATCCACCACCACTTCGAAAAGCTGGGCTGGAAAGAGCCAACTATCGTCATTCGGTTTTGGATTATCGCCGCTGTCTTGGCGCTGATCGGTCTCGCTACGCTGAAAATCCGCTAATTGCCCATTGCAGGTTGTTCGCCGTAAGTTGTAAGTCGCAGGTTGTAAGTCCACCCTCGCGCTAGCCTTCCCTCAGATCGGCCTTTTCTATGAGCCCTGCACAACCATCGACCGCTGTTCAAACCGTCGATCTTTATCGCGGACAGAAGATCGCTGTTCTGGGATTGGGACGCTCTGGCCACACGGCGGCCATGGCCTTGCACCAAGGCGGGGCCCAGGTTATGGCCTGGGACGACGGCAAGCGCCCGAACGAGCCCGACTATCCGCTTGTTGACTTGAACACCGCAGACCTGGAAGGCGTGGCAGCGCTGGTCATGTCGCCGGGCATTCCTTGGAGCTACCCACAGCCCAACCCGGTCGCAAAACGCGCGTTGGATGCGGGTATTCCGCTGATTTGCGATGTTGAGCTTTTGGTGCGTGCCAACCCGCAAGCCCGATTTGTCGGCATTACCGGCACCAACGGCAAATCCACCTGCACGGCCTTGACGGCCCACCTTTTGACGTCTGCGGGCTGTGACATGGCGATGGGCGGCAACATCGGTGTCCCAGCTCTGGCGCTGCCCGTCCTGCCAGAAGGCGGCGTCTATGTATTGGAGCTGTCATCCTATCAACTTGAACTAATGCATACCCCCGCGCTGGATGCCGCCTTGCTGTTGAATGTCAGCCCAGATCACTTGGAGCGTCACGCAGGCATGAGCGGCTATGTCAGTGCAAAAATGCGCATTTTTGACACCTTGTTGAAGCCAGCGGGCACGGCTTTGCTGGGCCTTGATGATAAGGTGACCCGCGGCCTAGTTGGACGCCTGCCCCGGCTGTGTGGTGTGTCAGGCCAGGGCCTTGTTGAGCGCGGATTCAGCGCTCAGGCCGGGGTTTTGTACGAAAACGGCAAGAAGGTTGCCGATCTAACCAGCGCGCCAAGCCTGCCTGGCGCGCACAACGGCCAGAACGCCGCCGGCGCCTTTGGCCTGTGCCGCGCGCTTGGATTTGGCGCAGAGGACATCGCCCCTCACCTGACAAGCTTTCCCGGTCTGATCCATCGTCAAGAGCGGGTCGGCCAAATCGACAACCTGACGATTATCAACGATTCCAAGGCCACCAACGCCGAGGCGGCGCTCCATGCCTTACGGGCCTTTCCCAACATTTTCTGGATTTTGGGCGGCCAACCGAAGGACGCGGGCATTAGCCCCCTTCTGAACGAATTAGCCCAAGTAAGAGCCGCCTACACAATTGGCCAAGCCGCAGCCGAATTTACGGCTCAATTATCGCCCATCTTGCCGACACTAACGCTAGAGACGCTTGAAGAAGCCGTCCCGCTAGCCCTCAAGCAGGCCCTGGACTGGGCGAAAGATCACCGCGATGAGCATGTGACCGTCTTGCTCTCACCCGCGTGTGCTTCTTTCGATCAATTCGGCTCGTTTGAAGTCAGGGGCGAGGCTTTCAAAGCTCTGACCACGCAAGCGCTGAGCGAATAGGCACAGGCCGCCGCTCAAGCCGCTTATCTTGACTTATTTTTCAGGCGCCCTCGCCGTATTTAAGAGGTTTGAGCCATGTTCAGTTCGGTATCCCGAGCCGATGAATCCGTCCTAGGCCGCTGGTGGTGGTCGGTGGATCGCACAACTTTGCTGCTGGTCTGCTTTCTCATTGTTATCGGCCTATTTATGTCAATCACGGCATCACCGGCCGTCACTCAGCACACCTCAAAGGGCATGTTCACATTTGTGCAAAAGCACATACTGTTCCTGCCCCTGGCCATCGGCCTGCTCTTGTTTATCTCCGCCATGAGCGTGAGAACAACGCGCATCCTGGCTTTCGTCGCGATGGGGGTCAGCCTTGCCCTGCTGGTCGCTGTTTTGCTGGTCGGCAGTGAGTTCAACGGCTCGCGCCGCTGGATCGACTTCGGCTTTTTTACCTTGCAACCAACCGAGCTTGCAAAGCCTTGCTTTGCCGTTGTTTCCGCCTGGTTGTTGTCACGCCAGCGTAGCCACCCAGAAACACGCGGCGCCATCGTGGCGCTCGTTCTCTATATTGCCGTCATGGTCTTGTTGCTTTTGCAGACCGACCTCAGCCAATCCGGCTTGATTACGGCAATCTTCTTTGCCCAACTCTTCTTGCTCGGCGTGTCTTTGTGGTGGTTCGTCGTTTTGATCCCTGCGGGCCTTGGGGTTGTTGGCTTTGCCTATTTGACCGTGCCCTATGTCTACAGCCGCGTGAACGGATTCTTTTGGGGCGGCGCCGACGACAAGTATCAGGTTGAAAAGTCCATTGCCGCTTTTAAGAACGGCAATTGGTTTGGTCGCGGGCCCGGCGAGGGCATCCAAAAGGACGCCTTACCGGACGCGCACACCGACTTCATTTTGGCGGTTGTTGGTGAAGAATTCGGTCTG
>JAUIHE010000189.1 GCA_030432195.1 Alphaproteobacteria bacterium | reverse complement strand
CCGGATTTTGGAGTGACGGCGGTATATTGGCTGTTTCAGTGGTTTTTGTTGGCATAGACGAGTCGGCATAGACGGGCCGCAACAAGCGCTAGTCCAAGGGTTTTTCACGCCATTCAATGACGGGATGGTATCCAGCGGCCTCATAGGTCGCGGCCGCGCCTTCATTTGTTACCAGGTTGGCGACGGTGACGGCGGAACAGCCCTGGGCCCTAAAGAAGGCCTCTGCTTCTTGCATGAGCGCGCGGGCGATGCCCTGGCGGCGCCAGTCCTCACGGATGAAAAGATCCGAAATCATGCCGATAGCCGGGTTCGAAGGCCGCCCTGGATCGAAGTCTTGCTGATTGAGCAGGGCCAACAGCAAAGCAAAGGGCTGGTCGCGCTCGTCGGTGGCGACCCAGATGCCGCCGCCGTTGCCGCGGAGCATACCGCGTAGGTAGTTCAGGCGTTGGCGGGCGCTTTGCTGTGGGCGGGAGCTATGCTTCGCGAGCCGGTCCTCATAGCTCAACAGGCCCGCGATCAGCTGTAACAAGGCGGCGTCGTCACTGCGACGCGCTTCTCGTATCGACCAGGCGCGCGCAGCAGATTGGCCCGCGCTGGTGGCAGTTGCGTTGCCGGTCACAGCGTTGATGCAAGAAAGTCGGACAGGGCCGCAACCCCGCCGCTTTCGGAGAAATGCTTTATAAATTTGCCTTCAGGCGACATGAGGTAAATGTAGGATGTGTGATCGACCAGGTAATCATTCTGGTTCTCAGACGCCACCTTTACATAGTAGACTCGGTAGGCTTTGGCTGCGGCTTTAGTCTGCTCTGGCGTGCCGGTGAGCCCAATCAATTTGGGATGAAACAGCGGAACGTAGCCCTTCAGGGCCTCAACGGTGTCGCGTTCTGGATCAAAGCTAATGAAGACCGGCTGAATTTTGGCCAGCTGTTGTTCGTCCAAACGGTTGAGCGCTTCGGTCATGATGCCCAAGGCCGTGGGGCAGGCATCGGGACAATAGGTGTAGCCAAAATAAACCAGGCTGTAGGCTCCCAAAAAGTCCGCTTCGGTTCTGGTTTGGCCGTTGTGATCCACCAACGTGAAGGGGCCACCGACACGCGCGACGCCCGATACGCTGTCGCTGCTGGCGTCAATTCTGTTCTTCGGCGCGATTCCCAGGGTGACAAACACCCCCAGAACGACGGCAATACAGCCGAGGGCCGCGAGCCAGATCAGCGTTCGTGGTGAAGAAAATGTTGCCTGCATTGCTGGTTTCCTGAAGGGGAATTCTCGTTGTGCGACGTAGACCCAAGAGCGCTGAAAGGGCGCAAGGTCGATGCTTTGAGACAGAACCGTGTGGGCTCCAAAAATCGAAGCCATACAATAGGCGGGCTAGCAGCGGTGGCCAATGCCAGGACCTGCGACACGACGCCATGGCGCAGGCAAAATGGCGGTTTTCGGCGCAGCGCGGATTGTCGCGCAGCAGTGGTCTGTCAGCGCTTGCCCGATCTGCCGGCTCGAAATTGGGGGCAAATCCCTGCGAACAGGCCAACAAACGGAGCCCGCGCGATGGCCTGAAAACGCGCAAAGGCCCGGTCGTGGCGGCCGCCCACAGCCTAAGCGGGAAATCAAGGCGGTTTCAGCGAAATTTCCTCACTTCTCCCGCAGCCTTGACACAATTGCAGAGCACTTCGTTACCCATAAAATTTTAAAAAGTCGGCTGTTTCGGATGCCAAGTCCTGCAAGCGATGCCTGCGAGATACAGCGCCGAAAAAGCAGACAACTCGAATTTGTTTTTGGGAATTTTCATATGTTCAAGTCACATGCCCTGATTTTGGTTGGGTGCGCGAGCCTTCTGTTCGCAACCGGTTGTGTTAACACCGCCTTGATTGCAGACGATGCAGCAACTTCTGCAAATAAGCCTTTCTTTTTCAACAATTCTTCCGGCTCCAGCGCAACGTCGAGCACTGGCACTGTTCTGGCACGCAAGTCGGATGCAGAGAGCGGCGGCGGTAAAGCAAAGCTAAATAGCCGCCCCTTGATGCCAGGCCTCATTGATAATAGCGGCGGCAATATAGCCAGCTCAGCACCGAGGTTGGCGTCCAACAGCATGCCTACATCTGCAATGCCCGGTATGATGATGCCCAATCAGGCGATGCCCAATCAGGCAATCCCCGGCATGATGATGCCGCCTATGATGCCCGGAGTGATGATGCCGCCTATGATGGCTTCCATGCCGCCTATGATGCCGCCTATGATGCCTGGCCCCATGATGTCAGCCGCAACACTGGGTGCGCCCCAAGGCATGGCCCAGGGCATGCCTCAGGGTATGATGGGCAGCCCCTTCGTTCCGGCTGCTTATGGCATTGGTCCCAATTCGCCTTTGGCATACCAGGCCGCGTCCGCGCAACAGCCCAATTTCAACCGTCCAGCGGCGGGCATGCCAAATGCCGCATCCTATAGCAACACGCCAAGCTTGAACTACCCCACGGGTCCGGCTGTTGGTGCGAACGGTCTGATGCCCTTGGGTTCATATTCTCAGTTCGCCCGCCCATCGGGGCCTGTCTATCAGATCACCGATGTCTCCAACGAGCCTGACTTGGCCTCTGCCGGGTCAAATACGCAGACCGTCACTGCTGGCAAGGAAAGCCGCGAGAAAGCGCGCGCAACGGGCGACGTGTTCATGCGCTCAGGGCCCGGCAAGACCTATGCTACCAAGGGTGTTGTGAAGCGCGGCGAAGTGGCAGACGTCGAGTTTTGCGAAGGCAAGTGGTGCAAAATCACGGTCAACGGCAATACCGGCTATAGCTCAGCGCGTTTCCTGAGCTTCTTCAAAGAATAGGGCTGAAACCGAGCGGGCAAAAAGGACTGGCGGCATCCCTCCGGCAGCCTCGCGCTCATCGCTACGCAATACATTCAAGTTCGACCTTGCGCGCTGTCGGCGGCTATCCCGCTACAGCGCGTTTTTGTTTGTTGGGCGAGGAGAGACTCCGGCGCGATTGCTGCGAAAATTTGGGGCCGTTGATCGACTGGGCGCGGGCGCGAGCCTTTGTTTTTATTGCAATATGCAAGCCCAATCCGTTCCCAACGACTTTCCAGCTGGCATAGGTTGACAGCGGCCGCGTTTCGGCTTGGTCTCTGGTTGAGGCCGCTGTCAACGCTCACGCTTTGGTTGTGTGTTGGTGGGCGCCCGCAAATGAACAAAGGAGAAATCCCCATGCCGCGCTTTGGCTTTTTGTTAACGGCGCTCGTCGCTCCCTTGCTGCTGACGGCCTGCTATCCGGTGCAACAGCCCGTACCAGTCGTGCCGCCGCAGGAGGTCTATTTGCTTCAGACTGTCGAGGTCGAGCCGCGCGTTCAGACGGTCTCGGTCCCGTCTGTGGAAAGACGTTGGCACTCTTTTGTAACGGCAAGGGTCGATGTCATGATTCGCAAGGGCCCAGGCAAGTCCTACCAAGGGTGCGGGCATCTGCCCAAAGGCCGGTCCGCGGACCTAATCGAGTGCCAGGGCGACTGGTGCAAAATCCGCTACAACGGTCAAGAGGGCTGGAGCCACTCGCGCTACTTAAATTTCCACAGCAACGAAATTCAGTCGCACAGACCCGCGCAGCAGGTCGTAGACCCGGGCTATAGCGTTAACTACGTCGTGCCGATGCAAAGCGGAGCTAGCAGCTGTGCACCCAACGCCATTTATTGTGTCTGGCGCCCAACCGGATACCAAGCGACCGGCCAAAGCGCCCCTGTCGTCAACTGGGTGCCGCGACCGCCGTTGCCACAGGGCGCATGGTGGGAGCGACCCTAGCGGCGAATCTGACGCGCGATGGAGGCGCGCGGTTTGGCTTTGGGAACGGTCGCCGATCATTGGTGGCCGTTTTTTGCGTTTTTCACCGGCCTTGGGCACGAACAAGGTCTGCACCTTTTTGGGCTTTGGCCGACGCTGCGGCAAAATGGAGCCGGAATGTTACGGGCCGGGACTTGCACAAACATAATTTCCTGGCAGTTATGGTGCCACGAAGCTCCGCGACTTTTCGCACGCTGTCCTATGGCGGGCCAAGAGATAGATTTGGAGTACAAAGATACGTGATAGGCTCGTTCTCCACGAGCGCCGCACTAGCGGGGCAGGGGCGAGGTTATTGAAATTGAGCGGGAAAGATTGAAACTCATGCGTAAATGCCTAACCACCTTTGCATCGCTTATGGCGGCCTTGGCCACGGCACCTGCGGCTTTGGCCCAGGAAGCGGCTGGAGCTCCTAAGCCTTGGGGCCTGACCTATCAGGAGCCTGCCAGCCAGGTTTTCCAAGAAATCCAGAACTTCCATAACTTCTATTTGATGCCGGTTATGGTCGGAATTTCGATCTTCGTCATTGCGTTGATCGGCTACACCATGTTCCGTTTCCGCGCGTCTGCGAACCCAACGCCCAGCAAGGTGACACACAACCAGGCTCTGGAAGTGGTTTGGACCGCTATTCCCGTTCTGATTCTGGTCGTGCTTTCCGTTCCTTCTACCCGTTTGCTGTTCAAACAGCAGGTAACCCCCGCTGACACCACTTTCACACTGAAAGTGACCGGCTTCCAGTGGGCTTGGAACTACCAATACCCTGGCGTTCAGGGGCAAGACGGTGAAGAGCTGGCTTTTGATGCTTATCTGGTCGGTCGCGACGACCCCAGCGAGCTGACGCACCCTGAGTGGCGCTTGTTGGAGACCGATAACTTCGTGGTTCTGCCGACGCAAACCAACATCCGCATTCAGGTTGCCGCGCGTGACGTCATTCACTCCTTTGCCGTCCCAGCTTTGGGTCTGAAGAAGGACGCCGTACCCGGTCGCTTGAACGAGACTTGGACCCGCATCGAGAAGCCTGGCATCTACTTTGGCCAGTGTTCAGAGATTTGCGGCCTCGATCACGGCTATATGCCGATCGCGATTAAGGCAGTGCCCATGGAGCAGTTCAATGCTTGGGTTGCTGCTTCAGAAGTCGATGCGCCTGCAAACGAAGTTGTGGCTCAAATCCAGGGCCTGGACGTTGTTGATACCCAAATCGATACAGCAGCGCTGAACGTTGATACTCTAGCGGCTACGCAGCCCGTCGCACGCTAAGAAATTTAAGATAGAGAGGATCTGACTTATGGCTACAGCGAGTGCTGACCATCACGATCATGATCATGCGCCGGGCTTTTTCGCGCGCTGGTTCATGTCAACTAACCACAAAGACATTGGTATCCTGTACC
>JAUIHE010000022.1 GCA_030432195.1 Alphaproteobacteria bacterium | reverse complement strand
TCTGGGCATTCCGGTCTTCGCCTGGAAAGGCATGAGCGAAGAAGAGTTCTGGTGGGCGATCGAGCAGACCATCACCGGCCCGGACGGCTGGGAATTGAACATGATCTTGGACGATGGCGGCGACCTGACCCAAATCATGCACGACAAGTACCCTGAGATGCTGAAAAAGAACGTCAAGGGTCTGTCCGAAGAAACGACGACCGGCGTTCATCGCCTGTACGAAATGGCGCGCGACGGCAAGCTGCACGTTCCCGCAATCAACGTGAACGATTCGGTCACCAAGTCCAAATTCGACAACGTTTATGGCTGTCGTGAGAGCCTGGTAGACGGCATTCGCCGCGGCACCGATGTCATGATGGCCGGTAAGGTGGCTGTTGTTGCGGGCTTTGGCGACGTGGGCAAAGGCTCTGCTGCCTCCTTGCGCCAGGCTGGCTGCCGCGTGGTGGTGACCGAAGCCGACCCCATCTGTGCGCTGCAAGCCGCCATGGAAGGCTATGAAGTTGCAACCATGGACGACATGGCGCCCAAGGCTGACATCTTCGTCACGGCTACCGGCAATCGTGACATCATCACCTGGGACCACATGAACGCCATGAAGGACCGGGCGATTGTCTGTAACATCGGTCACTTCGACAACGAAATCCAAGTCGATACGCTGCGCAACTACCCTTGGCACAACGTTAAGCCTCAGGTTGATGAGATCGAATTTCCAAGCAAGAAACGCATCATCCTTCTGTCAGAAGGCCGTTTGGTCAACCTGGGCAACGCTACGGGCCACCCCTCGTTCGTCATGTCAGCTTCTTTCACCAACCAGGTCCTGGCGCAAATCGAACTCTGGAACCGCTCTGAGCAGTACGAAAACAAGGTCTACGTCCTGCCCAAGCACCTGGATGAAAAGGTTGCCGCATTGCACTTGGAGCGCGTTGGCGCCAAGCTGACCCAGTTGAGCAAAGACCAGGCCGACTACATCGGCGTTTCGGTCAATGGCCCCTTCAAGAACGATCAATACCGCTACTAGACCAGGCGCGCTTTCGCGCTTTTCTATCGGGCGAAGGCCAACGCGGCTTTCGCCCGGCCCTCATGCCAAATTCTCGGGGAGTTCCCTGCCATGTCATCTTATCTCTTCACGTCTGAGTCGGTCTCTGAGGGCCACCCGGATAAGATCTGCGATCAGATTTCTGATACCATCGCCGATCTTTTTTATCAGCGAAACGGCAAAGACGCCCGCATCGCGGTTGAGGCCCTGGCCACGACGCAAAAGGTCGTTTTGGCGGGCGAAGTGCGCGGCGATGTCAGCCACGACGAGATGATCCAAGCCGCGCGCGATACCGTGCGCCGCATCGGGTATGAGCAAGACGGCTTCCATTGGGAAAACATGAGCGTCGATTGCTACGTTCACGAGCAGTCCGCCCACATCGCTCAAGGCGTTGATGACAGCGCCGACCTGAAGGGCCAGGAAGGCGCTGGCGACCAAGGCATCATGTTTGGTTATGCCTGCAACGAGACCGACGAGCTGATGCCCGCTCCGATCTTGCTGGCCCACAAGATGCTCCGCTATTTGGCCGACAGTCGCCATGGCGGCGAGGCCCGCTTGCTGCCGGATGCAAAGAGCCAAGTCACGCTGCGCTATGAGAACGGCAAGCCGGTGGCTGTCGATACCGTGCTTGTCTCTCACCAGCACGCCGCGGGCCTGACACCCGGCGATGTGAAGGAGCTGGTGCGCCCCGATGTGGCACGTGCGCTTGCAGAAAGCGGCTGGGAAATTCCAGAAGACAAGTTTTATGTCAACCCGACCGGCACCTTTGAAATCGGCGGCCCTGATGGAGACGCGGGCCTGACCGGTCGCAAGATTATTGTTGATACCTATGGTGGAGCTGCCCGCCACGGTGGCGGCGCTTTTTCGGGCAAGGACTGCACCAAGGTTGACCGTTCGGCAGCCTACGCCGCGCGCTATATCGCAAAGAACGTTGTCGCCGCTGGCCTGGCAGATCGCTGTGAAATCCAGCTCTCCTACGCCATCGGCGTTGCCCGTCCGCTGTCGATCTTCGTCGATACCTTCGGAACCGGTCGGGTCGATGAAGAACGCTTGGGCGAGCTTTTGAATGAATTTGCGGACTTTTCGCCCGCGGGGATTCGCAACATGTTGGATCTGGCCAAGCCGATCTACGCGCGCACAGCCGCCTATGGTCACTTTGGCCGCCAACCCGACAACGACGGCGGTTTTTCCTGGGAGCGTCTGAACTTGGTTGATGAGTTGAAACGCGCCTTGTCATAGAGGCCTGATGCCCACAGACTAGCGCTCTCCTACCGCCACCAACGAACCGACAAGGCCTCACCCGTGACTGCTGCTACAGCCCCTGCCACGTTCGACCTCTTGTGCATTGGCAACGCCATCGTTGACGTCATCGCCACCTGCCCGGAAGACCTGATCGCCAACGAAAACATGATCAAGGGCGATATGCAGTTGATCGATTCCGAGCGCGCGCTCCATCTCTATGACCTCATGAGGGGTACGGTGGAGACCTCGGGCGGGTCGGCCGCTAACACGGCTGCCGGGTTCGCCAAGCTAGGCGGCCCCGTAGCCTTTGTCGGCAAAGTGCAAAGCGACCCGCTTGGACAGGTCTACATCGACGACATTGAGCGGGTTGGCGTCACCTATCCTTGCGGGAAGGCGGACAAGGGCGCACCTACCGGTCGTTCGATGATCTTCGTGACCCCTGATGGCGAGCGGACCATGAACACCTTCTTAGGGGCTGCCGTCGAGTTGACCCCCGAAGACCTGCCGCAAGACGTGATCGCAAACAGCCGCATATCCTACCTTGAAGGTTATTTGTTCGACTCGCCCACAGCGCGCCAGGCCTGTATCGCCACCGCCGAGCATGCCAAGGCAAGCGGTCGCAAGACGGCGCTGTCCTTGTCCGCTTTCTTCATTGCGGCCACCCATCGTTATGATTTCCTGGGCATGATGTCCGAAGGCTTGGTTGATTATGTCTTCGCCAACGCCGAAGAAGCGCGCATCTTTGCCAAGACCGACTCGCTGGACGAAGCGTTAGATTTCCTGACCGCGCGGGTGCCTTGCGCTATCGTAACAACCGGCCCCAAGGGCTCGGTCACGGCCGAAGGCGATCAACGGATCGTGGTACCGGCGACCCCTATTGACAAGCGGGTTGATGCCACCGGCGCGGGTGATGCCTTTGCGGCGGGCTATCTTTACGGCCTTAGCCAAGGCGAGCCGCACGAGGCCTGCGCCCGTCGGGGCTCCGATATGGCTGCGCTTGTCATTCAGCAAATGGGCCCGCGCCTCAGCTAATTGCTGCTGGCTGCCGGTTTGACGCGACAGGACGCGCCGCTCGGCCGCTCAGGCCGGGGCAGTAGCATCTTGCAATTTGCGCGCAGGCGGCTTAGCTCAAAGGCCTGTGAGTTCGCTGCACCAAGTCCCCTAGATGGACACCCCGCAGCCCAGTATGTCAGGAGTAGCGCCGTGATTGATCCCTTTGGACGCACTGTCTCGTACCTGCGGGTGTCGGTGACCGACCGCTGTGATCTGCGCTGCGACTATTGCATGTCCGAGGACATGACCTTTCTGCCCAAAAAAGACCTACTGAGCCTGGAAGAACTCGACCGGGTTTGCTCGACCTTTGTGCGGCTGGGCGTCAAAAAGCTGCGCCTGACTGGCGGCGAACCGCTGGTGCGCAAAGGCATCATGACGCTGATCGAAGGCCTAGGGCGCCACCTTGAAAGCGGCGATCTGGAAGAATTGACGCTGACAACCAACGGCACTCAGCTTGATCGCTTTGCCGAACCGCTGGTGCGCGCGGGCGTGCGCCGGATCAACGTATCGCTGGATACCCTGGTGCCAGAAAAGTTTCAGACCATCACCCGCTGGGGCAAGATCGAACAAGTCTTCAAAGGCTTGGAGGCTGCCAAGCAAGCGGGCCTAGCGGTCAAAATCAACACCGTTGCCCTTAAAGGCGTCAACGATGCCGAGATCCCCGCCATGGTGCAGTGGTGCGGCGAGCAAGGGTTCGACCTCACCTTCATCGAAGTCATGCCCATGGGCGATTTGGGGGAACAAGAGCGGGCCGACCAATACATGCCGCTGACCGAAGTGCGCGCGCGCCTGGCTCAGCACTACCAGCTTCAAGAAATTGATTACCAGACCGGCGGTCCGGCGCGCTATGTGCGACTGGCTGAGACCGGCCAGCGTGTCGGCTTCATCACGCCCTTGACCCACAATTTCTGCGAAAGCTGCAATCGTGTCCGCCTGACCTGCACCGGCACGCTCTACATGTGCTTGGGCCAAGACGATGCAACCGATCTGCGGGCGCCTGTGCGCGCTTCTGAAAGCGATGAGCTGTTGGAAGATACCATCCACGGCGCGATCGCACGCAAACCCAAAGGCCACGATTTTGTCATCGGTCGCGGATTGGCGCCAGCCGTCTCCCGCCACATGTCGGTAACCGGCGGCTGAGGCCCCCGAGAGCGCTCGGCCATGATCTATCTCGACAACCAAGCCTCTAGCCCTTGCGATCCGCGTGTGCTGGACGCCATGGCGCCCTATTGGCAGCGACTTTACGGCAACCCCCATTCGATCGAGCACGGGCGTGGCCTCATGCTGGCGGGCAAGGTCGAAGAGGCCCGCGGGCAGGTGGCAGGGGCTATCGGGGCCGACCCGCGCGAGATTATTTTTACCTCTGGCGCCACCGAGGCCAACAACCTGGCAATCAAAGGCGCCGCTCTGTTTGCCCACAAGCACAGCGGCAAAGCGGGCGCTGAACGGCGCAAAATTTTGACCTTCGCGACCGAGCACAAATGTGTTCTGCAAAGCGCCAAGGCGATGTCAGACTTCGGCTTTGAGACCATTGTGCTGCCAGTTGGCCATGACGGCTTAGCGGATTGGGACGCCTATCAGGCCGCGCTGGACGAGCAGGTCTTGCTGGTCTCCACCATGGCGGTCAACAATGAAACCGGCGTCATTCAGCCCATCGCAAGGCTCGCTGAAGCCGCCAAAGCCGTTGGCGCGAAATTCCATTGTGATGCCGCCCAGGCCCTGGGCAAAATCCCCCTGGACGTTGGGACGCTGGGTGTCGATCTGTTGAGCTTGTCGGGACACAAGGCCTATGGGCCGATGGGCATTGGCGCGCTGTATGTTCGGCGCAGACCCCGGATGCGCTTGGAGCCGCTCTTTAGTGGGGGGGGGCAAGAACGCGAGCTGCGCGCGGGCACCTTGCCATTGCCGTTGGTTGTTGGATTGGGCAAAGCCGCCGAGCTGGCTGCCCAAGAACAGGCCCAAGATGCGGCGCGTCTGGGTGTCTGGCAACGGGCCTGCCTGGAAGTCATCACCCGTCGCGGCAACCTGATGCGGGTAAACGGTAGCTTGGAGCAGCGCATCGCCCATAACCTCAACATCAGCTTCTTGAAGCTAGACCGCGAAGCCATGTTGCGGGCCTGGACCGGTTTTGCGGTATCCAGCGGGTCGGCCTGTTCTGCGGCCGATGTCGAGCCCTCATACGTGCTCACCAGTATGGGCGTCGATCCCAGCGAAGCCCAATGCTCGCTGCGCCTGTCGTTTGGCCGCCAGACCCGGGACGAAGACATCAAGCAGGTCTTGGCGGTGCTCGATAGCCCGTCCCTGGCCGGTAGCTCGGAGTAGAAACAAACGCAAAGCCGGTGGTCAACTATTGCAACAAACGAGGAACCGATCAGCAAGGGAGACAGCGCGGCGGGCGCCGTTATTGCGACATGCCCTGCGCGAGAACCCCTGCGCGACATCCCCTGCCGACCTAGTTCATTGTTTTTAAAATCAATTCTTACTGTAAACTGCCGCCACGTTCCCGCGGCTCGCATTAGCCAAGGTGGCGCACAACAGCTTGCTGGTAGTCCTCGCCGTGCAGCTCCGCGTGTTTGACCTTGGCCTGTTCCACCCATCCCTCACGCTTGATCCGGCCCTTGAAGCTCAGCATGTTTTCGTCCAGCCATGCCAGCTGCTCGTCGGTTAAGGCGGCCAACTGCCAGAAGTGATAGATGCCTTGTTCGTTCAGGGCTTTGGACAGTTTGGGGCCAATGCCCGAGACGATTTGCAGATCGTCGGGTTCGCCAAAGGGTTGGCCAGGCCGCAACATGGCCGGGCGCTCTTGAACGGCGATGTCCGCAGCACCTGTTGCTTGAGCGGCGGGCGCTGCCTCGCCGGACTGCGGGCTGCTGTCCTTGCGGGACGTTGCTGGCGCTGCGGGGCTGGTTTCACTTTGCCCACCTCCGCCAGCAGCCGCGGCGCGCTCGTTTTGATCATTGGACGGTGGGTTGGGCACCAGCCGCGCACGCAAGCGGATGATCTCCGCATCTTTGTCTGCCTCCAGCGCGCGACGACGGGTGCGCCGGCCTTCCAGATCGGCGATGGTCTCGCGCAGCCCGCCCAGCTCGCTTCGAGCCTGGTCGCGCTCTTGCTTTAGCGCTGTTAGGCGACTTTCAAGCGCCCGCTGCCCGTCTTCACCCTCGTATTCTGCGGTCAGGCCCGCTAGTTCCGCGCGCAAACGATTGACCTCGGCTTCCAAGGCAACACGCTGGTCTTCTGCAGCCTCGTTGCCGTGAGCGGCCTGCTCGGCGCGCGCCTGTGACAATGCCTGCTGCAAGCCTTCGATTTCTTGCTCGGCTTCGATCTGTGCTGCTTCAAGCGCCTGCAAGCGCTCTTGCTCGTTCGTGTGACTGCGCAAGGTCTCGTTCAGCTCCGAGATGCGGCCACGCAGACGGGCGTTTTCGGCCTCCAGTGCCGCGCTCATGTCCCCTTGCGCCAAGGCCTCTTGCGCCTCTTGGCCCAGGCGTCCACGGGTCACGCCCAGCCCTGTTTCAGCGGAGCGGCTGGCCTCAAGCTGCGATTTTAGTTGCAGGATTTCGCGATCTTTTTCGTCACAGCGGTTTTGCAGAGCAGCGGCGCGATTGCGCTCAGCCTTCAGATCGCTGCTGGCCTTGGCGGTGTCCAAATCGCTGCCAACGGTCTTGCTGGTCGCTGCGCCTGACTTGTTAGACCGGCGCCAAATCAACCAGGCGACCAAGACCCCAAGCGCAAAGGAGGCCAACAGCAAAACCGCCATTTCGTTCATCAGGTAAAGCATGGCATCAGTCCTCTATCTTGAATTCGATGCGCCGGTTTTCCTGGCGCCCCTCGGCAGTTTCGTTGTCAGCGACGGGCTGGCTCTCGCCCATCCCGACCGCACGCACCCGGTCTCCATCAACACCCAATGCCATCAGATAGCTGCGGACAGCTTCAGCGCGGCGCTCGCTCAGTCGCTGGTTACCCTCTTCATCGCCCTGGGTATCGGTGTGGCCTTCCACCCGAAGATGCCAACCAGTTCCTTCCAAGCAAATCCGGGCCAAGCGCGCCAAACGCTGTAAGAATGCCGCTGAGGACTGGTCGATTTCCGCGCCCGCGGTGGGAAACTTGATGATCTCTTCGCTCAACGCTTGCACGAAGCGTTGCTCGCAGCCCTGGCTTGAGGGCGCAAAACTGAAGATTGTGGCCAGCGCCTCACGCTTGGCATTGCCCGAACTTGGAATACTGGTCGCAACGTTGCCAGAGGAGGCCCCGCGGGTTGCCGCATCGCTCGCGTTTTGATCTTGCTGGTCGGCAACGATGGCCGTATTGGCCAGAGGCTCAAAGCGGAAGGTGGGCTTGCTGCCAACAACCGCCTCATCTGCCATCAGACGCTGCGCGATATTGCGCTGCTCTTCGCCTTTCGGGAACAAGGTCAGCTCAACGCCCTGATCGCTAGCATAGGCGGTGTAAGCTTGGATTTGCGCCAGCCCGCCGGACAGTCGTGCTAAATGATCGATAGCGACCGAGCCCGCGTCGGCTTCCACATTGACTTCCATTTGCATATCCGCGTCCTTGAACAGGGCGAGCAGGCGCTCTTGATCGTCGGCATCACGAAGTTGGCCGTCGATAGTTAGCCCCGCCGCCAACCGGGTGAGGCGCACACCTGCGCGTGGCTCTACCGCGGCCAGAATGGTTGCGCGTTCGCGATCCGATGCAAAAGCCCCCTCAAACGTCAGCACATCGTCAACAAGGCTCACCTCAACGCGAGACATTTGGGCGATCTGGGCACGCCGCATCCACAGCTGTGCCACCGCGCCGTCGGGTGTTGGCGATTTCGCATCGACGCTCAAGGCGCTAAGGTCGGCTTGGGGGAACAACAGAGCCAATTGCGCCCACAGCGCGTCGTTTTTCACGGTTCCCGCAAGCTGCAACGCTTCGCCTTGTTTGCTCAGGTGCAGGGCTGGGGTGCTCGGCGCTTGTGGGCTCGGCGGTCCGGCGGTCTTATCTGGGTTTAGCAGCGCATCACGCTCCTCGTCGGTCAACGCTATTCCAGCCAGTTTCAACAAGGCTTCGTATTGGGCAGGCGTGGCAATGGTGGATTGCTGAATCCGTGCTGATTGGTAGTAAATGGGCGCATAGCTGCGGTCCAACACCTCAGCGTTTTCACCGCTTGAACTGAAGCGAAACGTGGGTTCGGGCCCCAACACCGATGGATGGCGGAACAAGGCTTTGGCGATGTCGGCCTGCTCCTTGCCCCGCGGGAACAAGCTGAGTTCCACCCCGCGATCGGTGGCAAAAGCAGAATAAGAATCCAGTTGACGCAATTGCGGTTCCAGCGCCTGAAGGTGGGAAACAGCGCGGGTGTTTGAAGACGCCTCGGGCGTCACCCGAACGGTGTTTTGAACGTTGGGATAGACCGCCTCATCGAACAGAGCCGCCAGAACCTGGCGCTCATCATCGTCGCGGACCTGCCCACTGGCCACCAAGCGCCCCAGATAGCCTTTGACGGAAATTCCGTCCTCCGGCTGGGTGGCCTGCAAAACGCGCGCGTATTCTTCTTGGTTGGTATAGCGGCCTTCAAAAGTTGGTATGCCGCGCTCCTGACTGATGGAAAGGCGGCTGATCGCGGTCAGCAGAGAGCGCCGCTGCGCTACCTGGACCATGAAACCCGGCAGGGTCTGTGTCTGTGTGGTGATGGCCACCGGCGCTAGATCGGCGGCAGGAATGAGATCTTCCAATTCGCGGCGCTGGGCAACATTGGCCAACGAGCCCGATAACTGCAAGCTGGTGCCGTCTTTTTCAATGCGAAGCGGCTTTGTGGTGGCTGGCTTGCCGATGATGGCTTCTTTGTCTGCATCGCTCAGCTCAAAATCTGCCGCCGCGAATTTGCGCAGCATGCGCTCGCCTGTGGCGTTCAACACCACCGCACCGACCTTGGCATGCTCGGGCAGGTCTTGCGCGAAACGCGCCAAAAAGGCCTGCTGCGCGGCCTGATCTTTGGCCTGCCCGATGACAGAGACCACCGTGTCGCGGACGACAAAACTGCCGGAGATCAGCAGGTCGGCGCGCGTTTTGGCCATGCCCTCAACGCCATAGAACAAGGCAATGGCTGGATCGTCGGGCGATAAGTCGCGATTGATCGGCATGTAGCCAACGCGATGCATGCCGGACGGGGCGACCAAAAACTCGTAGGCATAAGGGGTTTCAAGCAAGACTTGATTGGCGGCTTGGTCGTTCGGCTCGGCACCCCTCTGCCCGGCTTGCGATGCACTGGAGCGCTGGCCCGGCAACAGACGGCCGCCTGCGGCATCGAACGCCGCTTCGTCAAGCCTGACAATGTTGGCATCCCGCGCGCCCGGCACCGCCCGCAACAGCGGTCTGAAAGCTTCCAAGACAGCGGGCGTGGCCGTGGTGTACAAAGTCACATGGCGGCCATCGACCTCCAGCTTTGCTGGCACCGCAATCTTACCCGCGAGCACACGGAAGCTTTGATCGAAGATCCGGTTCTGAATGGACGCAGCCCAGGGCCTTAGGGCGAACCAGGCCGCGACGACAATCAAGACCAGCACTGCGATCGTCAGCCAATATCCAAACAACGATTTGCGACTAGGGGACATGGCAGCACTCCGCCGACATGGGTTGTGACCGTTGCAACGAGCGACAGGAAAGCGCTTTGCGGGGGCGGTTGTGGGGAATGCGATCCATCAGGCCAATCTTTTGCTAGGACGCGTTTGTTTGCCAATCATCCTAGCCGTTTCTTACGGCCATACAAGGGCCTAGACCGACGGTCAAAAGCGTTGCGGCGCAATTAGCCTTCTGAGACTTCGCGGCAAAACATGCATATGTCCCAGCAGGTCCGCACGGACCTCATGGGCAAGCAGCGGCGCCAACGATAAACCGCGCGAGCCCAAGCCTGCAAAGATGAAGTCCGCCCCGCCTTGCGCTGCATCTTTGGCGGCCGGCAACCACCCCAGCACCGGATTGCGGTCCCGCGTCACGCTGCGCAACGCTGCTCGCTCAAAGTGCCATCCGTCCAGAGCCGCAGCGCTTGCATCCAAGTCCGCCAGGCGTTGGAGCACCGCTTGGGTTTCCTGGCCTTCTTCTTGCGCCCAGGCGCGCGCTTCCCACAGGGCTTCGCGTTCCGCAGGCTCAACAGCAAAGCGTTTAAAGGAGCTCCCGGCGATCCATTGCTGGCCGTCATCCAGCAAATAGCCGGATTTGGACACAAAACGCTCTAGCCGCCGTTCTGACTTGCGCGTGATGAGCTGGCCCTTGCTGGCGCCTAGTGCCGATCCAAGCTTTGCATCTTGCTGAGCGTTCAGCGCCAAACGGCTCAACGCTCCACCCGCCAGCAGGATCAGGCCGTCGGGCGCCCCCTGCGCGTCTAAGTCACCAGCTTGCCAACGGGCATTGGTCTCTACTTTAACTCCTTCCAGCCATTGCCGAACAATATCTGGTGGACACACCCCGCCGCTGGTGGGAAACCAGAGCTGCCCCGCGCCCGCGTCTTGCATCCAATCTGACGGCAGCAGCCCTGACGTCAGCCACCGAGCCATCTTGGCCGCGGTCGCCTCATCGCGCGCGATTTTCAGCATGCCGCGTGGCCCCACAAAGGCCCCAGCGGCCTGATGGGCGGTTGCAGCATGGATGAATGCGAGGCGTTGCAGCTCGATTTCCGGCGCCAGCGCGTGCGACAGGCGCGGCTCAACGATGCCCAAAGGATTGCCCGAGGCTTGCTTGGCTGGCCCAGTCTCGGCCTCAAGCACTCGGATATTGCCAAAGCCTGCATTCTTCAAACAGCGCGCAGTCGCCGCCCCGGCGATCCCGGCCCCGACAATCGTCAGGCTGTCTGGCCAGGGCTTGGCCGCGCGCTCCCCGGCGCCCGGCAGATAGGCGCGCAGGCAATTGCGCTTGCCTTGGAATCCCGGACGCAGCTGCCAATCCGCACCGATACCAGCCAGGCCGTCTTTAACGATGCGCGCTGCACTAAAGGTCGCAAGCCGCGCACCGGGCGCCGACAAGCGCGCAATTTGCTGAAAAACCGGTGGCGACCAAAGCTCCGCATTGCGGGCCGGTGAAAACCCATCCAAGAACCAAGCATGCGCCTGAAAATCTGCCTCTGGCAGGACTTGATGGGCCTGGCCATAAAGCAAAAGCAATCGCACCTGGCCGCCTTCCAGCTCGGCCAGATGAAAGCCCGGACAAACGGGCGGCAGCACCCGCGATAGAGCGTCGATTTCGACGCCGAGGTCGGCCCGCCAGGTTTGCCAGGCTCGTTGACACTGGAGCAGGCTCAACGGCCGCCCTTCCAGCGATACGAAGTCCAAAGTTGGCACTGGCTTGCCCGCGGCCAGGCAACGTGCCCGATGGTCTCGCCAAGCGTGGAGGACCGCTAAAAAATTGAGCCCGGTTCCAAACCCTGTTTCAGCTACACAGACATGCGCTTGGCGTTCAAGCAACGGGCTGATTTCGGCGCCCTCAAGGAAGACATAGCGGGTCTCGGCCAGGCCATCATTGGGGTGAAAATAGTCGTCATCAAAGTCAAGGCTGCGCGGCGCGCGCCCTGCCTGCTGGTCCAGTTGCGCAGCGGCAATGCTGTAAAGAGGCTCTGCAGTCACAATGGTTTGCGATTCTGTCTAGGCCGCCGGTCCAACTTGGCTCGGCCAATGCCCGCCGTAATCGCGGGTCACCGATCGCGCCGCCGTCAACACACTCTGCGCTTGTTTGTCCAGCTCGTGATCGCCCATGCGCGCGAGTGGCCCGGAAATAGAAATCGCCGCTACGGCGGCCCCGTTTTCGTCAAAAATGGGAGCCGCGAGGCAGCGCAGGCCCAAGGCATGCTCCTCGTCGTCCTTGGCATAGCCCTTCAGCAAAACCTGGCTCAAGTGTTGTATGAGAACCGATCGTTCGGAAATGGTAAAGGAGGTCATCGGGATGTAGTGAAGGCGGCCCAAGATTTGCTCTTTGGTCTTCGACGGCAAGCAGGCCACGATCGCCTTGCCCGCAGCGGTGCAATGCAAGGGCACCCGTTGTCCTGGCGTGGACATAGCCCGCATCATCTGCCGCGAGGCAACTTGCGCCAAATAGACAATATTGGTGCCGTCCAAGATGGAAAGATTAGCCGTCTCGCCAGTGGTCTCCATAAGGGCCGTCATGTGAGACTTTGCGACCCGCACCAAATCGCGATCCTGCAAGAATGCGTAGCCAACGCTAAAGGCCTGTACGCCAACCGACCAATGCATCAGCTCACGATCAAAGCGGACAAAACCTTCCTGCTGCAAGGTTGACAGCAAGCGGTGGGTCGTCGAGGCAGGCATCCCGGTGGTGGCCGATACCGCCTTCAAGCTCATTCCAGCGGGGTTGTCGGCCAGAAGACGCATTAGCCTAAGCGCCTTGACCAAGGACTGCACCTGACCCGACTGAGGGGCGGCTGGCTTCTTGTATTTGGCATCCTGGCCGTCAGCGGTCGGTTTTGCACTAGATTTGGCATGCTTGTCGGTCGTCATGGCGATTTCTCATTGCACAGCAAGTGGCGGGTGCAGGCAAAGCCGGTGGCACAATGGCACCGAGCTTAGAGCCAACACATCTTGCATGGTGAGCACTGATCTCAAATTATGACAAACGCATGCGGATGGCAAGTCCCACTCGATTACAAGGGCTCCAGGCTGCAATGCGCGCCACGAGGCCGCCCATTGGGTACACCTCTAGGCCCGCGGATGCGCCGCCTGATAGCTGGCCAGCAAAGTAGCGGTATCCACCTGAGTATAACGCTGTGTGGTTGATAGCTTGGAATGGCCAAGCAGCTCCTGGATGGACCGCAAATCCGCACCAGCGTGCAGCAAGTGGCTGGCGTAGGAGTGGCGCAAAGCGTGCGGCGTGGCCGCCTCGTCCCACCCCATCAAGGCACGCAGTTGCGCCATAGCCCTTTGCACGACGCGCGGGCTCAGTTTGCCCCCTTTTTGCCCCCGGAACAGCGGCTGATCTGCTGCCAAGGGCCAAGGGCAAGACGCCATGTAGCGTTCGACAAGCGCTTGCACCTCTGCCAACAGAGGCATGGAGCGTTGCTTGCCGCCTTTACCCAAAACCGTCAGAAATCCAGCGCCGGGCTGGAAATCCTGGGGTCGCAGCCCCAAAACCTCGGACAAGCGCAGCCCACAGCCGTAGGCCAGGCCCAACACAGCCCGATCTCGGGCCGCCATCCAGGGTTCGGGCTGCAGGCTATCCACCTGCTCCAATGCGCGCACAAGCTCGTCGGCAGGCAGCGCACGTGGCAGCGCTTGCGGCTCCTTGGCATTGCGGATCGCCAAGGCCGGCGGGCTCGCCAGGCCTTGTTTGTCCACCAAATAGCGAAGAAAGCTGCGGATACTGGCCAAGGTGCGATTGGCGGACCGGGCACTCAGCCCCTGTTGCTTGCGTCGCGCAAGAAAGCCCCGCAAGGCACGCAACTCCAAGCGCTGCAAGTCGGCAAGCTGTAGCGGGCCGCCTTGGTATTCCTGCAAATGAATAAGAAATGCGCGGGCGTCTTGCTGGTAGGCCGACAGGCTGTTGGGCGAAAACCCGCGCTCATAGCGCAAATGGTCTTGCCACGCGTTGAAGGGGCGAAGCAAAGCCTCTGGCAGCATCTGAGCTTCCAACGTCCGATTGGCGCGCTGGGGCTTTGCGTGCTGGGGCTTGGCGTGCTGGGGCCTGCGATCGCCCTGGCTTCCTGTTAGGCGCTTCTGAGGGCGCTCTTGCTTTCGCGCGGCTCCAGCCATGTGTTCAGAACCCTTTCAACAAAATGTCCCAAGAAGCCAACGATGCGCGCGCCTTGCCCTTGATCGAAGGCGCCGACGTACCCGGAGCCAAAGCCAAGAATACCATCGACGCCATGTTCGCGAACGCGCAATCGTACCAGGCAAGACGAGGCGACATGCTCTGCCTGCTTGCCAAAGACCAGCGCATCATAGGTAGCGGTGGCGTTGAGCATGACGGGCTGATCGCCCATGACGCGCTCAACCGATCCTTCGGTCAAGCGATAGAGGCCCGGCCCTTTAAGGTAACCAATTTGCGCGCGATCGCATTCCAAAGCCAAAACACAGGCATCGACACCCATGACATCAGCCAGCTCGCTTCCAATAGCGGCCAGGACTTCTTGCAAAGATTGGGCGTCCAGCAAGCGCATGACGGCGCGCTCTGCCTTGGCCAAAATCAGCGTATTGATGCGCCCACTTTGCAAAAAGTCGCGATTTTGTTGCTGTAGCGTCTCGATCTGCTGGCGCATGCGCTGCACCTGGAAGCGGCCCAAATCAACCACGTTGCCGTCGCCCTGAGCGCCCAGCGCCTGACACTGCCAAGCTTCCGGCGTCGTCGCCAGGAAGTCAGGGTTTTGTTCCAGAAAACTCAGCACCTGAGCACGCGAGACAGACTTTGCAGGTTGGGCTTCAAAATTATTCGTATCGCTAGTCACAAAATAAACCTTGGGTTGAAATTGTATCAAAAATGAGACCCGCCCCAGAGCGTCGGCTTAAATATAGCGCCGAACTAGCCCCAGTGGCGGGTTAGAACTTACAGAATGGATTGGCCAGTACCCGCCCAATCTTTCATGAATCCTTCAAGGCCCTTGTCTGTCAGGGGGTGCTTGAACATGTCCCAAATGATCTTTGGCGGAACGGTCACAACGTCTGCACCCAGCATGGCGGCCCGTTCGACGTGGCGGGTGGTGCGCACAGAGGCCACCAGCACTTGCGTTTGCAAATCTGGATAGGAAGAATAGATCTCCAGGATATCGTCGATCAGGTCCATCCCGTCTTTGCCCATATCGTCCAAGCGGCCGACGAATGGTGAAATGTATGTCGCGCCCGCTTTGGCAGCGAGCAGGGCCTGTGAGGGGCTGAAGCAAAGGGTAACGTTGACCATATGGCCTTCGTCGCTCAACACGCGACAAGTCTTGAGACCGTCAACGGTCAAAGGAAGCTTGACCGCCACGTTTGAGGCAATGGCCGCCAACTTGCGCCCTTCGGCCAACATTGTCTCATGATCGGTTGCCGCAACTTCGGCACTAACAGGGCCTTCGACCATGGCGCAAATCTCGGCGATAACTTCCAAGATATTGCGACCAGACTTGGCGATCAGGCTAGGATTGGTGGTGACGCCATCTACAAACCCGGCTTCGACCAGGGCTTTGATCTCCTGGGTATCCGCGGTGTCGATAAAAAACTGCATTGGGGCTTCTCTCGCTCTTTTGTTCTTTGGGGTCGGATTTTTATGGGGGCTGGCTAGGGCCCGGCTGGGCTGGGCCGCGCCAGCGTCAATACAGCACGTCAGTCTCCGCCGATCGTGTGCCGCTAGACGCGTTTGGATTAGTCGCCGCGAAGGGTAAGGGCAAGGGTTTTTCAACCTGTTTTGGCGCAGCAGCCTGCTTTTGCGGCGGGCTAGGCACGACTTCTGGCGCTGGCCCGGCACGTTCGGCGATACGCCGCGGCTTGGTCGCGGGCAAGGGTGCGCCCTGCCCCTGGGGCAGAGAATCAAAGATATAACTTGCCTGGACGGGCGTCGGAGAGGCGTCTTGCTCTCCCAACAGGCGCGCGGCGGTGCTCGCTGCCTGCTCCGCCCTTAGGCTAGCGGACTTATTGAGGCTCGCGATTTGGGGCAAGGCCAAACCGGAGGCCGGTGCCACGGTCTGCACGCCCGGCCCTTGGTAGGCCGGAAAATCTGCGGCGGCGAGGCGGGCAAGCTTGGCTTGTCCCAGCGCCTCCAGATAGCTGACCAGCGCGCCATGGGTCGTGCAAACAACCTCTGGCTGACCGCAAACTTTCTTCGCAAAGCGCTTGACCGCCCGCCAATACGCCCCTTTGTTCCAAAGTGCGAAGTGAAGCGAGACCGGCATGGGCGCGCGTCCGGCCTGGTAGCGCGCATCGAATTCTGCCAGCAGCAGCGCCAGCATCTGTTCTTCGTGATCGCCCGACTTGGCCCCATTGGGCTGTCCGTTGGTCTGCTTGAGATAGAAATCATAATCTTGCGCCAAGACCCGGCGCCCGCCATCCAAGTTCAGCAGGGGAAGCCCCAACTGCCACAGGCCTTGGTCTTTGGTCGGCCACAAGGCGTCAACTTGCTTGCCGGAGGCGTTATAGCGGGCCTGCTTGCGGGCCACTAAAGCGGTCTCCAAGGAGCTGGAACCGCTCTGCTCGCGCGCACGAAAACCGGTCAGCAGATGCTGTGCCGTCGCGGGCCAATTGGCCGGCTCGCTCAGACCATTGTCACGATAAGCGCCCAGCACAAAGGCTTCGGTCTGCTCTAATTCGCTGCGCCACTGGTCAATGCTCCAGCCCTGGCCGCGGTGATAGCCGACGCCTTGCACAGCCACGTCGTGCCCGGCCGCCAGCGCGTCTTGGATGCGCTGCAAGCGGCCTGAAAGCTCTTCGCGATCTTTTGCAAAGCCCAACCACGCCCGGCCTTTTTCGCCGGTCGGGGTGGCGTAGTCTTCAGCACGTTCTTCCAACACAAGCGAAGAGGCGGAAATGAAGTAGGTCACCTTGGCATCCGCTTCACCGGCCAGTTCGCGCGAGGTATCCCAAAAGACATTGCGCGAGGCCGCCTCAAAGGACAGCAAGACAAACTGCGGTGGGCGATAGTCTGTTGACTCAACCCCCTCAAGCCAGCTTTGAGGATCGGCGGGATCGAAGTCAGCGCTCATGACCAGTCCAGACGACAGCGCGGCGGCCGCTCCAACCGGCACTTGCGCACCTTCAAGCGGCGAGGCGGACAGGCTCGCGAGATCGAGGGGCTCACTTAGCGCTTGGGTGCTGTCCTCGACTGCCGAACCGCGCAACCCTGGCGAGGCATCGCTGTTCGACGCGGCTTGCGCTTCTGGCAGCGACCCTGCGCTCTCGCCCGCAGCGCCCGACTGGGGCGTCGGCAAAGTCAGGGGCCGCAAGGCAGGCAGGCCGGTCGGCGAAAGGCTCAACGGCTCGGGCAAGCCGGTTGGCAGCGTAATGGCGCTGTCGATGGAAGACGTGGGTTGCAGTGGCAGAGGCGCAGGAAGGCGCGGCGCCGTTGCGAGTTGGTTGTTCGAAGGCTGGTTGTTCGAAGGCAGGTTGTTCGAAGGCTGGGGCAAGGCTAGCGGCGCGGGTAAGCCAGACGCTTGCCCCCTGCTCATATCGCTTGGAGCCTGGGGCGCCATCGCTGGGATGTCGCCGCCGTCCGATCCCAAAAGTAAAGCCAGGGCGTTTTGCTCGCTTGATCCTTGCAGGTCGTTAGTGCCAAACTCTGTCCGATCAAATCCTGTGGGAGCAGCGGGCACGGCGGCCTGCAAACCTGCTTCCAATGGCGGCGACCAAGGCTGACTTTGCACGACACTGGGGCCTGCCGCTGTACCCAGCGTTGCACGGCTCAAGACCGCGCCCAGCATCAAACCCGGCAAAATGGCCGCCAAGGTGAACAGAAGAAAGTACGAGGAGCGCATATCTCTAACGTTACTCTATCAGGGTGCCCGCGATCTTAAGCGTCGCAATAGCAAGACCCTGCGATAAAAAGGTGGCCTTAAAATGAGGAGCCACACGAACAAACAAACAATTTTTCAATCTTAGATTGTAATACCGCGACAATCGAATTTAGGCAAGGGCCAAGCTGCACATTTTGGGCATTTTTGTGATAATCGAGCATTTTTTAGTCAATCGGATGACCCCCGATGGTCGCGACTCTGCCCCCGCCACGGGCGAGCTGTTTGCGAGCCCTGAGCCCGAAGAACAGCGCTGGGCCCAAATTGCGTTGCCCATGCCGATGGACGAGACCTTCACCTATCGCGTCCCCGAAGACATGGCTTTAGATCGCGGCGATTTCGTGCAAGTCCCCTTCGGTCCCCATTCCCGCACAGGGGTTGTTTGGGCCGTCGAACCCGCCCGCGAGGCCAAGCCCAACTATCGAATGCGTGATATCGCTGCGCGCTATGACTGCCCCGGCCTCAGCGAAGCCCTGCTCAAACTCATCACCTGGGTCAGTGCTTACTATTTGGCCAACTTGGGCGCTGTGCTGCGCATGTGTCTGCATCAACCGGGCATTGAAACGCCATTGCCGCGTGTTAGCTACTACCGGCCCAGCGAGGGAGCCTTGAGCGCCCCGCGTCTGACTGCCCAGCGCAAGGCCTTGCTAACCGCTTTTGACGCGATGAGCGACGGCGCGCCCCTGCCCGCAACCCGGCAAGCCTTGTTGGAACGCAGCGGCGTTTCTTCGGCGGTGTTTAAGGCCAGTTTGGAGGCCGGACAGCTTATAGAGACCGGGAGCCGGGAGACGCTGCCAACCGCCGCCCCGCGTCCCGACTTCGACCCGCCAGAGTTTCGCGAGGACCAGATCAGCGCCTTGGAGCAGCTCAAGCCTGCCACCCAAGCCGGTTTTCAGGTCAGTTTGTTGGATGGCGTCACCGGATCGGGCAAGACGCTGGTCTATTTCGATCTCATCGCCCGTGCGCTGGCGGAGCAGAAAAACGTGCTGGTCTTGTTGCCCGAAATCGCCCTGTCGGCGCAATGGTTGGAGCAATTCAAACAGCGTTTCGGCGTCGCCCCTGCCCTTTGGCACTCCAGCCTTACCACCACCCAGCGCCGTCAGACCTGGCGCGCGGTCGCCGAAGGCAAAACCGCGGTGGTGGTTGGCGCCCGATCTGCACTGTTCCTGCCCTTTCCCGCCTTAGGCCTAATCGTCGTGGACGAAGAGCACGAAGCAGCTTTCAAGCAAGAAGAAGGCACCCGGTATCATGCCCGTGACGTTGCCGTCATGCGCGCGAAGATGGAAGATTGCCCGGTGGTGCTGTGCTCGGCAACGCCTTCGCTGGAGACCTTGGTCAACGCACAGCGCGGGCGCTATCAGCACATCGTGCTCGACCGTCGCCACAGCAAAGCGCGGCCCTTGACCATCGAGGCGATCGACCTTCGCAACGATCGACCTGAAAAGGGGCAATGGCTGGCCGAACCCCTGCGCCAAGCGCTGCGCAATACGCTGGAGGCGGGCGAACAGTCGTTGTTGTTCTTGAACAGGCGCGGCTTTGCCCCGCTGACGCTGTGCCAATCCTGCGGCCATCGCATCACTTGCGATTTCTGCTCGTCGTGGTTGGTCCTCCACCGCTTTCGTCAGATGCTGACCTGCCACCACTGTGGCTTGTCCAAGCCCCTGCCCCCGCAATGTCCGGAATGTAGCAGCGAAGACAGCCTTGTGCCCTGCGGTCCGGGCGTCGAGCGAGTCGGCGAAGAAGTGGCGGCACTGTTTCCAAGTGCGCGACTCGAAATTGTCTCCAGCGATCTCCTCATGACCAGCCAAAGTGTGGCCGATTTCATCGACCGCATGACCAGGGGCGAGATTGATATTCTGATTGGAACGCAGATGGTCGCCAAGGGCTACAATTTCCCCAACCTGACCACCGTTGGCATTGTTGACGCTGATCTGGGCCTGAACGGCGGCGACCCACGTGCCTCAGAGCGTAGCTTTCAACTCATCTATCAGGTGGCCGGGCGCGCCGGACGCTATGAAAAGCCGGGCCGTGTGCTGTTGCAGTCCTATGACCCCGATCACCCGGTGCTGCAAGCCTTAGTGAACGCGGACCGCGACGCCTTCTACCGCGCTGAAATTGAACAAAGAGAGCTGGCTAAGCTGCCACCTTTCGGGCGGCTGGCCATCGTCATTTTGAGCGATCCCAGCGAGGCTGTTTTACAGGATCTGTGCCGCAAACTTTCCGATAGATTTCCCGCCATTGAGGGCGTTCAATTGCTGGGACCAGCGCCCGCCCCCATCGCTCAAGTACGCGGCCGTTTTCGCTATCGCTTTGTGCTAAAGGCGGGCCTTGAATTGCGCCTACAGGAGGTATTGGTGCGCTGGCTTGGGCCGGTCAAAGTGCCCAATTCTACGCGCCTTGGCGTCGATATTGACCCCATTTCCTTTGTCTAGCCAAGACCGCTTGACCAACACGTTGCATCCTTCCTGTTCGTGGAACCGCAGAACGCCTCGCCGCCTAGCAATAAGGGCGATATTTTCCCGTTTCTGGCGGCTCAGCGAAAAGAATTCGCACGTACGAACAGACCCCTCACCACTTTGGACCGATTTTTCCAAAGTGCGAAAATTTTTTCTGCCTTTCTCACTTGCACACGCCCCGGCGCTCAAAATACAAACGAGCCCAATACCAACCGAGCCGAATACCAACCGCACCAGACCAAGTGCTGCTGCTGCTCTATGGAGCCTTTGCCCGTGTACAAAGCTGATGTTTCCCCTCGCCAGGCCTTTGAGGCCATACGCGACGACATGAACGCCGTAATGATCGACGTAAGGACCGGCCCCGAATGGATGTTCGTCGGTCAGCCCAAGATCGCGCGTCTAGCCAATGTAAGTTGGCAGGTTTTCCCGGCAATGGCGGTGAACCCTGATTTCGAAGCCCAGGTGCGCCGGGCTGGGGTCAGCGAAGACCATGAAATCTTTTTGCTGTGCCGGTCGGGTGTCCGCTCAGCGGCAGCAGCCCGCGCGCTGACAGAAGCGGGATTTAAGAATTGTTATAATATTGCGGGCGGCTTTGAGGGCGATTTGGACGATCAAAGCCAGCGCGGACACAACAACGGATGGAAAGCAGAGGGCCTCCCGTGGCAGCAAAAATAAATCCCGACTGGCACCCCGATACACTAGCGGTGCGCGCCGGTCATGAGCGCTCGCCTTGGGGCGAGACCGCCGAAGCCCTGTATCTCACCTCTGGCTTTTGCTATCCAGATGCCGAGACAGCCGAAGCCCGCTTCAAGGGCGAAAACGAAGGCTTTGTCTATTCACGCTACGGCAACCCTACGATCGAGACCTTCCACCAGCGCATGATCGCTCTGGAGCCCGGTGCCGAGGCTTGCACGGCGACGGCAAGCGGCATGTCGGCCGTTTTCGGCGCTTTGGCCTCCTATCTAAACACCGGTGACCACGTGGTTGCCAGCAAGGCACTGTTCGGTTCTTGTTGGCAGATCCTGGCCAACATTCTGCCGCGCTGGGGCATCAACGCCACCCTGGTTGACGGCGGCGATCTTAAGGCTTGGGAACAGGCCTTCCAGCCCAACACCCGCGCCGTCTTCCTCGAGTCCCCATCCAACCCATTGTTGACCTTGGTGGATATCGAGGCCGTATCAAAGCTGGCGCACGACAACCGCGCCGACTGCCTGGTAGTGGTAGACAATGTTTTTGCAACGCCCCTGGCCCAGCACCCCCTAACCTTGGGTGCCGATGTCGTCGTCTATTCAGCCACCAAACACATCGACGGCCAAGGCCGGGTTTTGGGCGGCGCCATTCTTGGCTCCGAACAGCATCGCGAAGAGGTCTTGCTGCCCTTCCTGCGCCATACAGGGCCCTCGCTGTCGGCCTTCAACGCTTGGCTGCTGGTCAAAGGGCTGGAGACCCTTTCCTTGCGCGTGGACCGTTCGACCGCTTCAGCGCTGCATCTGGCGCAAGTTTTGGAAAGCCACCCCAAGGTCGCGCGCGTTGCCTACCCCTGGCTGGAAAGCCATCCGCAGCACGCGCTTGCCAAGAAGCAAATGAGCCACGGCAGCACCCTGATTGCCTTTGAAATGGCGGGCGGCCAGCAAGAAGCCTTTGATTTTATGCGTCGGCTTTCGCTGATCGACGTGTCAAACAACCTGGGCGATTCCAAGTCGCTCATCACCCATCCTGGCACCACGACCCACCGCGCGATGGACGAAGACATGCGTAACGAACTAGGCATCAACGAGCGCTTGATGCGCCTGTCGGTCGGCCTGGAAGATGCGCGCGATTTGGAAGCCGACCTGCTGGCAGCCCTAGGCTAGTTCTAGCAGCAGGGCATCCAAGCGCTCCATGGTTGAGGCGATCCCCGCCTCAACGCCCATATCAATGACCTGTTGCAGCGCTTCGCCCGAGCTGTACTGCACCTGGCTGACAACTTGGGTCCTGGAGCCCTCGTCCTGAAAGCGAACCTCAAGGCTGGATTGCGGCATGCCCTCGACGAGGCCGCCGTCGGCATTGGAGAAGCCATCCAACCCCGTGTAGCCATCAATGGGCGTGATAGTCCGATAATCCAGCCTTGACCAATAGGTCTGCCCATCCGGGGTTATCATGGCAAAGTGCCAATGCCCTCCAGGGCGAAAGTCCATGCTCTTGGTCTTAGCGGTGAGCGGCACAGGCGCGTACCAACGATCTAACAACTCGGGCTTGGTATAGCAATCCCAAACCAGCGCACGCGGCGCCGCAAATTGGCGGTGAATGGTCATACTGTGGGTCTTCGCGTCAGCGCTGAATTCAAAGCTATTTTTGGTCATGGCCTTTACCTGTTTGTAGTTCGGTGAGAAGGGAATCAAGCTGGTCATAGCGAGAACGCCAGGCTAGCCGCTGTTTGGAAAACCATGCTTCCGCCGCCTCAAGGCGTTCGACCTCAAGGCGACAGTAGCGCACCCGACCCTGCTTGTGGGTGGTCAGCAAACCCGCCCGCTCCAGCACGCTGATGTGCTTCATGAACGAGGGCAAAGCCATATCGAAGGGCTCTGCCAATTGGCCAACGGAGGCTTCGCCCTGCGTTAGCCGCTGAACCACCGCCCGCCGGGTCACGTCGGCTAGAGCATGAAAGAGGGGGTCGAGCGATGCCTGATAGTTATCCATATAGCTAACTATATGCAAAAAATTACTTAGGTCAATGGCTAAGTATTAGGACAACGCCCTGCGAACCGGCGCGGATGGCAGCGGGGTGTTAGAAGCTGTGTTCTGGAGCTCGCCAAAGGCTTGCACCGGCCCGCCGCTCGTGCCAGCTTGGCCGACATGACGGAAGCCAGCCTACCCAGACCTCAGCCAGAGCCCCCCAGTTGCACAGGCGTCAGCGCGCCCGCTGTGTTGGGCATCTCGGGCTATAGCGGCTCGGGCAAGACACAATTGTTGGTTCAGCTTATTCCTGAGCTAGCGACCCGAGGCTTGCGGGTCTCGACGCTAAAACACGCCCATCACCGGTTCGATGTGGATCAGCCCGGCAAAGATTCGCACCGCCACCGCCTGGCGGGCGCCCAACAGGTGCTGATTTCCTCCGCTCAGCGTTGGGTCTTGATGAACGAGCTTCGGGGCGCAGCGGAGCCCAGCCTAGCGGAGCTACTCCTGCAGCTCGCCCCCGTTGATCTGGTGCTTGTCGAAGGGTTCAAACGCGAATCCTTTGCAAAAATTGAGGTCTCCCGGCGAGCCGCTGGCAAGCCGAGCCTCTGGCAAAATCCAGAATTTGCGGGCGATATCATTGCAGTCGCCTCCCCAGACGCCAAGCCGCAAGCCTGCACGCTGCCCTGGCTTGACCTAGACGACCCCACCGCAATTGCCGACTTCATCATTTCAGCTTTAGGCCTAGCGCATGGTTCAACTTAGCGACGATTGCTTTGCCTTTGGCGGTCAGCTCTTGCGCCTCGATGCGGCAGAAGAACAGCTTGCCCGCCTAGTCGCGAGCATGGGCTTGTCTTGCCCCAGCGAGGCAGACCCGCGCGCGCTTGACCAGTGCGAGGGACGCAGCTTGAGCGACGCGCTTGTAGCCAACATGCCGGTGCCTCCATTCGATAATTCTGCCGTTGATGGCTACGCGGTGCGTTTGGCACAGCAATCCCAAACCTCGGGGCGCTTTACCGTCGTTGGCCGAGCGGCGGCAGGCCACCCCTTTGTTGGCAGCGTTGACCCGGGGCAAGCGGTGCAGATCTTTACCGGCGCGCCCCTGCCCACGGGCTGCGATACGGTCTTTATGCAAGAGGATGTGGAGCGTAACGGCGATGACGTTGTGCTGCCCGAAGGGCTAACGCCCGGTTCCAATACGCGCAAAGCCGGTGAGGATCTGGCGCTTGGGTCTGAAGTCTTGCCGCGGGGCCATCAGCTAAGCCCCGCCGACCTGGGCCTTGCCGCCAGCCTTGGCCGCCGAACACTGCGGGTGCTGGAGGCACCGCGCTTGGTGCTGTTTTCGTCGGGCGATGAGGTTACCGCCGGGGGAAACCCCCTTGCTGACGGTCAGTTGTATGATGCAAACAGCGATTTGCTGGCCACCACCCTACGGCGCCAGGGCTGGCAGGTTACCAAGGCGGGGATCCTGCCCGACGACCGCCCGGCCTTGTGCCGCGCGCTGGCCGCGGCGGCGGAAAAAAACCAGGTTATCGTGACCAGCGGTGGCGTATCGACCGGTGAAGAAGATCACATCCGCGCCGCCTTGGCAGAGCTGGGCGAGATTGCGCTGTGGCGTATCGGCATCAAACCTGGTAGGCCGGTCGCCCTTGGCCGCATTGGCTCCAGCCTGATGATTGGCCTGCCGGGCAACCCGGTTGCTGCATATGTTGGCTTTCTGGCCTTGCTGCGTCCGCTTTTCCATCTGCTAAACGGACGCAAAGCGCCGCCCCTGCCTGCGGTGGCGGGCCGCGCCAACTTCAGCTATAAAAAGAAGACTGGTAGACGCGAATTTGTGCGGGCCCGCTGCATTCTGGACGGCAGCCCGACCCCCTTGGTGGACAAATTTCACAAAGAAGGCGCTGGTATGCTGTCTGGGCTATCTTGGGCCAATGGCCTGGTTGTGTTGGACGAAGATGCGACCCAAATTCACGCCGGTGATACCGTCGCCTTTACCCCTTTCGAGCTCATAAAGTAGGCAGCTTCAACCATGATCCAAGTTCTTTATTTCGCCTGGGTGCGTAGCGGCATCGGGCTGGACCAAGAAACGATTGAAACCGAGGCCACCAGCCTTGGCGCGCTGGTCGAGGAGTTGCGCGCACGCTCTGACAAGCACAGCCAAACCCTGGCCGATCTCAGCAAGCTGCGTCTGGCCGTCAATCAGACCTTCGTCGATCTTGATGCTAGCATTGCGCCCGGCGACGAGGTGGCAATCTTCCCACCCATGACCGGGGGCTGAGGAGCGAGCCATGATCCGTGTACAAGCCGAAGACTTTAATTTGGGCCAAGAGATTGCCGCCCTGCATGAGGGGCGCCGCGACGTCGGCGCCTTGGCGAGTTTTTTGGGGCTGGTGCGCGACATGGCGCCCAATGGCGCCGACCGCCCGCAAGACCAAGCCATGACCTTGGAACATTACCCTGGCATGACAGAAAAGATGCTGGCCGAAATCGACGCCGAAGCGCATCGCCGCTGGCCCCTTCAAGCCAGTCTAATCATTCATCGCTATGGACGCCTGCTGCCAGGCGATCAAATCGTGCTTGTGGCCTGCGCTTCACCGCACCGCCAGGCGGCTTTTGAAGCTTGCGAGTTCCTCATGGACTGGCTGAAAACCAAAGCGCCGTTCTGGAAGCTGGAGGAAATTGCAGGGCAAGGCCATTGGGTTGATGCGCGCGAAAGCGACGAGACGGCCGCTCGGCGCTGGAACAAAGCCGACGCCTAGCGCAAAGCCCGAACAATCGCCCTCAATTGCGCCAATGATCCGCAGAGTGCATTTGCGGCAATATCAAGCAGCGCCACGAGCAGCCCACTGACAACGCCTTTTGCACCGAACGGGAGACTTTGGGCCCACTGAAACGCAAAAACCCTTGGCCGACGGGCAGCCAAGGGTTTCTGTTTTCATGAGTGCCCCAAGGGGCCAAAACTCAGGTTACTGGGCTCAGGTTACTGGGCTCAGGTTACTGGGCTCAGGTTACTGGGGTATATTGCCCGTTACACCTTCAACGTAGAAGTCCATGGTCACCAGTGTCAGATCGCTCAGGAAGGGCGCGCCCTCTGCACAATCCTTCACCAGGTTACCGGCTTGGTCATTGATCGGACATGGGAAAGCGTGACGCTCGCCTTTGGCAAGTGAGGCTTCCAGCGCCTTAGCTTCGGCCATCAAGTCGTCAGGCATGTTGCCGTAAGAAGACAGCTGTACCATGCCGCGCTCACCGCCCATGCCATCTTTGGTCAGGCCCCACCACGTGTCGCCAGAGCTCCAAGTGCCATCCATGACGGCCTTAACGCGGTCAATATAGTAGGTGTCCCAGTTATCAACGATAGAGACCAGGTGCGCATTCGGACCAAAGCGCGCCATGTCTGACGCCTGGCCGAAGGCCTTAATACCGCGCGCTTCAGCGACCTGCATCGCCGCCGGCGAGTCGGTGTGCTGAACGATGATGTCCGCGCCGTTGTCGATCAGGGTCTGAGCCGCGCCGGCCTCTTTGGCGGGATCAAACCAGCTAAAGGCCCAGATAATCTCAACGTTAGCCGCTGGGTTATTCTGCTTGAGCTCCGTGGTGAAGGCGTTGATGCCGCGGATCACCTCAGGAATGGGGAAAGACGCGATGTAGCCGATCTTGTTGGTCTTGGTCATTGCGGCAGCGATCCGGCCCTGAACCACACGGCCTTCATAGAAGCGTGCGGAGAAGGTCGAAACATTGTCATGGTCCCGCTTGAAGCCCGTCGCGTGCTCGAACTTTACGTTCGGGTAGTTGCCAGCAACCTGGTTGGTTGGGTCCATGTAGCCAAAAGAGGTTGTGAAGATGATGTCTTGACCGGCTTCAGCCATGTCCGTGATGGCATCAACCGCAGCTGCGCCTTCTTCAACGTTCTCTTTGTAGGTGGTGATCACGTCGTCGCCGAAGGCTTCTTCGATCGCAAGACGTGCCTGGTCGTGGCGGTAGGTCCAGCCCAAGTCGCCCACTGGGCCAACGTAGATAAAGCCAACCTTTGTAGGTTCAGCCTGAGCTGACAGGGCGACCGCCGCCATAGCGGTGCCCAACAGGCCCGCGGTCAGAGTTTTCATGAGTTTCATATGTTATGCCTCGTTTCTTTTGCTTGGTTATCCATCCTAAGCCGGGCTTAGGAAGATGGGTTAAATGGCTGTGCCAAACTGCCTGGCTGATTGGCTCGGATCATGGCCGCGTTGCGCGAAATTATGACCAGCACCAAAACCGGAACCAGATAGGGTAGGCTCGGCAGCACGAACTGAATGCCCCAAGATGGCATCCAACCCAGAGACTGCAAGCGCAGTTCGAGCGAAAATGCAAGCCCGAACAGCAGGGCGCCCAGTACAACGCGCATCGGCCGCCAGGTACTAAACAGGATCAAAGCGAGCGCCAACCAGCCTGCACCAGCCGTCATGCCTTCACGCCAGGTTGGCGCCTCCAGCTGAACCAGCGAGATATAGGCCCCGGCAATACCCGCCATGAAGCCGCCGAACAAAATCGTACCGACGCGGATCATGCGCACGTGATAGCCCAAGGCATGCGCGGCGTTGTGGTTCTCGCCCGCCGCGCGCACCAGCATGCCCGCCCGTGTCCGGTTGAGGAAATATAGAGCCGCGACGGCAAAGAAGAACGACAACACGGTCAACAAGTCTGTGCCGAGCAAGCGCCCAACCGTTGGCAGAGCCACCCAAGAGTCAGGCAAAATGTTGGCCACAGATTCGACCCGCATGTCTTTTGCATCAGGGCCGAAGCCGTTGGTCACGGTCAAGCCCAATATGGTCAATCCCAGACCCGTCGCGACGTGATTTGCGCTGAAGACCTGGGTCATAATGGCGAAGAGCGCCGCCAAAGCTGCCCCTGCCAGCCCCGCCAAAAGGAAAGAAGCGATGTAGCCCGGCGTGGTCAGCGAGCCTTCCCACTGCAAACAGGTCACGCCATCAAAGCCCATCAGTGCGCAGGTCGAGGTATCCAAATAGGAGCCAGCGATATAGCCCACCATGGCGCCGACGATCATCATGCCCTCAACGCCCAGGTTCAAAACCCCTGATTTCTCTACAATCAAGACGCCAATAGCGGCGATCAGCAAGGGCGTTGCGTAGTTCAATACGGTGACCACGAGGGCCAGCCAATAGGTCAGATCAACCATGAGCAGGATCCTCCTTTTTCCAAACCAACCGTCGCTGTGACAAGGCCGCGGTGGCCAGCGCACAGAAGAGAGCAATGGCCTCAATAAAGCCCGCGACGCTATCGTCGGCCCGTAAATCAGGTTGGGAGGCGACCCAGGAGGCGCCTGCATTGATGTAAGCAATAGCAAAGGCTGCCGCCAGAATGCCGATGGGATGCAAGCGCCCCAAGAAGGCAATGACGATCGCCGCAAAACCCAAATTCGACAGGAAGGCATCGCCCACCGTCAGGCTGAAGCTCTCCGACATCAAGAAGACCGCGCCGGTGAGCCCCGCCAGCCCGCCCGAAATCAGGAAGGACAGCCAAATGGTGACCGCTGTCGAGAAGCCCGCGAACCGTTCGGCCTTGGCCGATGACTGAGCAACCCGCAGGCGAAAACCAATCAAGGTGAACAGCAAGATCGCAGCCAAGGCGATATAGACCCCGCCAAGCACCAACAGACCGGAGTGAATCTTGGTGCCGATCAGAGCGCCCGACCGGGCTGACACACCGTAGACTATCGGTCCAAACCGCAGCTCGTCGGGCAGTTTGTCGGACTGCGCGGGCGAATAAGGAATACAGCCGACCTGATTGCCTGCCGCGTCCAGCGCCGGGGCACAGCCCTGCACAGGGCCTTGCACCATGTAGGTCAAAAGGTTGGTCGCGACATAGACCAGCATGAGGCTAACCAACAGCTCGTTGGTGTTCAGGTGGGCTCGCAGGCCAGCGGGAATCGCGGCCCAAACCATACCTCCGACGACGCCGCCCAGCAGCAGCAATGGCAAGACCGCCGTGCTGGTTGGTGCCCCCAGCGCCAACCAAACCAGGTAGGCCCCGATAGCGCCAGCGGCGAACTGGCCTTCCGCGCCAATGTTCCAGACGCCCGCTTTGTAGCCCACAGAAAGGCCCAAGGCGATAACCGCCAGATATATGCCCTCTGCGACCGCTTTACCCCACTGCACAGCCGGGGTGCCCCCTTGGCTGGTGTAGGTGAGCAGCTCCCACAAGGTGCGCATAGGCTTGTCGGTCAAGAACATCAGTACGACCGCAGAAATAATAACAGTGGCCAGAGTTGCGATCAGAACCGAGACCAGTGCCCCGCTCCAGTGGCCGCCTTTGGCCGGTAGTAAACGGATCATGCTTGCCCCCCCTGGCTTACGGGCGCCGCGTCTTGGTGGCTGCCCGTCATGACCAAACCAATACTCTCAGGCGTCCAGTCGTCGCGCGACCGCGCCTGTGACAGCGCGCCTTCGTGCAAGACCGCAATGGAGTCGCACAAGTCGAACAGCTCGTCCAAATCTTGGCTGATGACCAAGAGCGCCGCCCCGGTACCCGCAAGCTCCAACATCGCCTGGCGAATGCGCTCGGCGGCCGCGATATCCACGCCCCATGTGGGTTGGTTCACCACCAACAAGCGGGGTGTCTTCAGCAGCTCGCGCCCCATGACAAATTTTTGCAGGTTGCCGCCGGACAGTGAGCCCGCCGCAGCGCCCAAGCCCGGATGGCGCACGTCGAAATCATCGCTGATCTTCTGAGCTTCAGCGCGCAGGTTGCCCCAGGAAATCAAGCCTCGCCGCTGCATACGCGGTTCATGCAAACTGGTGAGCAGCACGTTCTCTATTAGGCTCATTGAGACAACCGCGGCATGGCCCAAACGCTCTTCAGGGACAAAGGCGGCTCTTTGCAGACGGCGATCGTTCGGCCCCAAAGGCCCCAGATCCTGACTACTGCCGCTTTCATCGTACAAGGTGATGCCACTGGACAGAACCTCACCCGACAGCACGGCAAACAGATCGTCCTGACCGTTGCCCGCAACACCAGCCACACCGACAACCTCGCCCGCGCGGATGGTCAGATCGTCGATTTTGACGCCATCAGCGGCAAAGCCCTTGATAGACAAGACGGTTGCTGCGCCTTCGACCTCGCTGGATT
>JAUIHE010000188.1 GCA_030432195.1 Alphaproteobacteria bacterium | reverse complement strand
ACGACATTCTGGCTGACCTGGAACAGGCACTCGCCAAGGCCTGATCCGCACGACCTGAAAGGCTGCCCCTGCGCATGATGCAGGGGCAGCCACCTGGGGTGGTCTCAGTGACCGCCCGGCATGCTGCCTGATCCGGCCCCGGTATCGAACGCCGCTGCCGCCGCCACGACCGCATCCGCAGGCAACATGTCCGAGCCGGTCATAGAGGCCCCCGTCATCGTCGACAGTGCGCCCATCAGCCCCGCTGCAGATCCCGCAAGACTAGCGTTGATGGACACCGCCCCTGCTGTAGAAGGCGCCATGGTCAAGCCATTGGAGCTGCCCGCAAAAACAAGAGGCGCGAACACCAGCCAAGGATTGCTAACACCCCAAATGGCCAGAAGCAAGCTGCCGCCTATGGCAATAAATCCAAGAGCGCGGCCACGGCGCATGATGCTGACCACATCCAGCCTTTTGGTCGCTCTTGTGGTATAGAAATTTCCCATGAAATAGCCCAATGGCAGCATGCCAAGGACGATGCCGACCTGAGAGGGCGATAGGCCGTAGGTCTCACGCCCCAATAAGGGCATCCCAGCCAAGAACGCAAAGAACATGCCCAGCGCGAAGGCTTGCGCGATGGCAAAACCCCAAAAGCGCGGCGTGGCAAGCAGTTGGCGATAGCCAGCCAAGCGTTCGGATATCGACAGGCCTTGGCCGCGCCTGGTCTCTCCCATATCAAAATAACAGGCCAAAATGACCAGGAATCCCAGCGCACTAAAGAAAGCGAATATCGACCGCCAGCCGTATGTGAAGTCCAAAAACCCGCCAATCATTGGTGCGATCATGGGGCCCACCGCCATAACCATTGCCACCGTTGCGATCCGGCTAGCGGCTTGTTCTTGGTTGTCGGTCGTATCTCGAATAACCGCTTGGCTGAGCGCAAAACCGCTGGCAGCAACGCCTTGAAGAAGGCGGAAGACCAAGAAAACGTCAAAGCTGGTGGCGAACACCGCGCCAAGGCTTGCCAAGAAATAGATTGCGGCGGTCGCTAGCACGGTCCGCCGGCGGCCGAACACATCGGATATTGGGCCTATGCCCAGCATCAACACCGCCGTCAGATACATGTAGCCCGAAACGGCCAGTGAAATCGTGGCATAGCTGACACCGAAGTCCTGTGCCATGCTGGGTAAGGCAGGCAAAAACATGTTGAGCGTCAGGACGCCCCAAATCGGCAACAGTACCAGTGTTGCAAGTCGTGGCGGCGTCTTGGCCATAGTGCGGGATCTCGTTGCTTGTTTACCGGGAAGGCCTGAGCCTGTTGCGCGGCGGGGCGCGCGCCAACACCTCTTGCGGACGCACGAAAGGTGACGCCCATGATCGAAAGACTCTGATCAATCGGTCAAACTATTCCCTGTTTCACCGCAAGCGTAAACCCCAATATCAACGTTTCCCGAACTCAATCACAAAGATACTTCGACGAGGCCCATGCCTCCTGGCCATCTGGCAGGCGAAGGCGCTGCCAGCGGTCCTTCTTTTCCAGGACTTGCACATAGGTGCCCGCATGCAACCGCGCTAATTCCTTGCCCTTGGCCGAGGGCTTGTCGCGCGCTGACAGGCTGTTATCGCCGAAAAGGTTCAACTTGCAGACATAGGCAGGCTTTGCATCGGCCCCGGGCGTCCACTGTAGCGTTTGGCTTTGCAAAGCCAGTTCAACCGCCCGATCGTCAGTGAACCGCCAATGCGGCAGCAAATCCACGATTTCAAATTCGAGTTCACGACTAGGTTTGAAATGCTGCACGTGATAGCTCACTTCGCCCGGCGCAAAGCTGGGAATGCCGTAGTCTTCTTCGCAGAAGACATAGCGGATATTCGGGCTGGCCTTGATAATCAATTTGAAGTCGTCGATAGATCCCGCCCAAGTGTTTGCCGTCGTCAAGATGTAGGACAGGCTCCTGGTCCCCCAAAAACCCAACGCACGCGGGAAAAGGTTTACGTCATCTGGACGGGAGCGCTTGAATTCCATCAGTTGCAGGACTTGTTCGTAGTTGCGCGGCGCATCCAAACAACGCGTGCGGCGCAACGGACCGTACCATTCTTCTTTTTCGTCGCCGCTAATGGGCTGACCTTTGGGATCCTCCCACTCGTACTGCATGGGGTCCAATATCGCCTCAACAAAGGCGCCAAAGACCGGCGTATAGCTGTGCTGAACGACGATCGGCTGAGCGTCCTCGTAGTCGGTTGAATAGAAGGTGTAGTCCCAAAGGTAGGTGAGGCGAATGCCGGTCAACTCTGGCTTAGTGATCGATTCCCATGGATTCTGTTTGTCTGTGACCGGCGCATGCTCTGCGTAAATTTGCTTTGACGCTTCGCCGTAGGCTTCGCCTTTTGCCAAAGTGCGCGTTGCGATAACCTCACCATTCCAAAGCAATTCGAGTATGCGTTGGGTGGCGTGTTCTTGCTCATTGATCGTGGTCTTAAAGTCCACATAGGGCTCAGCGGTGTTGACGTTAAGATCAACCTGGCTGTCGCCGAAACCGAGCATAGAATCAATCGAAATCAGGGGTAACGGAAAGGCCACCTGCAACGTCTCAGGGTCAGAACTAGGGTTGACGAACTCATAGCGCAAATAGATCCGCGGCTCATTAAGGTCGATGGTCAAGGTTTCTGACTGCATGCGCACAATGTCTGACTTGGCAAAACTAAGCCCGCCGCCCGCCATCGAGGCCACGCCGTCATTGGCATGCGCTGGCGCCAAAAGCGCCGCGGTCCAAGCCAGAACAAGCGTCACAAGGATTGCAGTCGGCCTTCTCGCGAAAAGTGGCCCCCCAATCCGCACAAAAAGGTCAGACAGCTTCTTACGAGAGGGCCAACGGGTCATGGCACGATTCCTTTCTTGTCCAGCAGGCGAAATGCCAAAGCCGATGCGCGCGCCCCATCTGGCCTCGTTGGTTCCGACGGGCACAAAAAAGGGGTCGCGCGACTGCACAACCCCTAATTGGAAAGACCAAGCCAATTCCTGCCCCAAGCGGGCTTCAACAGCCCTGCCCAATCAAAGCGGGGCCATGTTGGCGGTTGGGCTAGCCCATCTGCCGGACGTCGGTCAAATGGCCGTTGATTGCAGCTGCCGCCGCCATCGCAGGCGACAACAGGTGCGTGCGACCGCCCTTGCCCTGGCGACCCTCAAAGTTTCGGTTTGAGGTTGATGCAGCCCGCTCTTGTGGCTTCAGACGATCCTGGTTCATCGCCAAGCACATCGAACAACCGGGTTCACGGACATCAAAACCGGCTTCGCGCAGCTTTGCGGTGATACCCTCTTCTTCGGCCTGCTGAGCAACCAGGCCAGAGCCGGGAACGACCATGGCGCGAACGCCATCCGCCACTTTGCGGCCTTCAGCAACTTTCGCGACTTCACGCAGATCTTCAATGCGTCCGTTGGTGCAAGAGCCGATGAAAACGGTATCAACGGTGACATCTTCCATCCGCATGCCCGCCTTTAGGCCCATGTATTCCAGGCTGCGCTCCATGGCGACAGCGCGGTTTTCATCATAGTCGGCAGGGTTTGGAACAACGCCGGTAATCGGCACCACATCCTGCGGAGACGTGCCCCAAGATACCTGCGGTGCAATGTTGGCGCAGTCCAAGGTAACGATGCGATCATAGTGCGCGCCCGCGTCAGTCGGCAGGGTCTTCCAATAGGCAACGGCACGATCCCAATCGTCGCCTTTGGGCGCCATGGGACGACCCTTCAAGTATTCAAAGGTCTTTTCGTCGGGCGCGATCAGACCGGCGCGCGCGCCGCCTTCGATCGACATATTGCAGATGGTCATCCGCCCTTCCATCGACAGCTCTTCGATCGCCTGACCGCAATACTCCATCACGTAGCCGGTACCGCCCGCGGTGCCGATCTCAGCGATAATCGCCAGGATGATGTCTTTAGCCGAGCAGCCCAGACCCAAGCTGCCATTGACTTGAATCTTCATGTTTTTGGCGGGCTTTTGAATCAGCGTCTGCGTGGCCAGAACGTGCTCGACTTCTGACGTACCGATACCAAATGCCAAAGAACCGAAAGCCCCGTGGGTCGAGGTGTGGCTATCGCCGCAAACAATGGTCATGCCGGGCAAGGTGAAGCCTTGCTCTGGGCCGATAATGTGAACGATGCCCTGGCGCAAGTCCATCATATCGAACAGCTGCACGCCGAATTCCTCGGCATTGTTGCGCAGGGTATCAACCTGGATACGCGACATCTCTTCATCAATACCTTGAGCGCGGCCCTTGGTTGGCACGTTGTGATCCGGCACGGCCAGCGTCAGCTCTGGGCGACGCACGGAACGACCGGTCATCCGCAGCCCCTCAAAAGCTTGGGGCGAGGTTACTTCGTGAACCAGGTGGCGGTCGATATAGATCAAGCAGGTTCCGTCGTCGTTGGTTTTGACAACGTGGCTATCCCAGATTTTATCAAACAGAGTCTTTGGGGCTGACATGCGTTCGCGGGCCTTAGAATTGAGTAGAAACGGAGGAGAATTAGGCTGCGCACATTAGAGAGGCAAGCGCTTTCCTGCAAGAGGTCGATTTGTAGCCTTGAAGTCTGGTGCAAGGCCTGGCACCTATGGCGGTCAAATCCCTATATTTTGAACGGAGTCTTGTTCTAGATGGAAAAGTTCACCACGCACACCGGCACCAGTGCGCCCCTGGATCTGCAAAACGTCGATACCGACATGGTTATTCCCGCCGATTACCTGAAGACCATCAAGCGCACCGGTCTCGGCGAAGGCCTGTTCAATCGCCTGCGCTACCGCGAGGACGGCTCAGCGGTCGAAACCTTCTTCATGAATCAAGAACAGTTCGATGATGCCTCTGTTTTGGTGACGCGCGATAATTTCGGTTGCGGTTCTTCACGCGAACACGCACCCTGGGCGCTTTTGGACTATGGCATCAAGGTCATTTTGGCCCCCAGCTTTGCCGACATTTTTTACAACAACTGCTTCAAGAACGGCATCTTGCCGATCAAGCTGCCCAAAGCCATCATTGATGAGCTGATGAAGGATGCCAACCAGGCCAGCCGCATCAATGTTGACCTTGAAGCTTTGACCATTACCCGCGCCAATGGTGAAGTCATTCCCTTCGAGCTGGAAGATTTCCGCCGCCACAACCTGCTAAATGGGCTCGATGACATCGGCATCACCCTGAAGAGCGCTGAGGATATCGGAAGTTTTGAATCTAGCGACGCGAACGACCGTCCTTGGCTAGCGCCC
>JAUIHE010000021.1 GCA_030432195.1 Alphaproteobacteria bacterium | reverse complement strand
GATCGGGCGCCTCATCATCGACCGAAAAGAAGGCTTCAAACTCCAGGTCCTGGCCCGCAAGCAGCTTTTCAAACAGCTTGTTGTATTCCCCGTACTTGGGCGCAAGTTTGGGCGCAGGATGCCCCGTTACAAGTATCCCAATCTTCATGGATGTGTCCTACTTCCAAGATTTTGGTTAATTAGGCGGTCTTGACGACGCGCATAGGAAGCGATTCGATACCATTGACGAAGTTGGACTTGATGTATTCGATCTTTCCATCGCGTGATACGCGCATGTTGCGATTGATCATCTCCTCGATCAGCACCTTCAGCTCTAGGCGTGCGATGAAGGCCCCCAAGCAGGTGTGAACACCGCCGCCACCAAAGGCCACCGAAGGCGGAGCTTTGCGGGTTACGTCAAAGGTGTAGGGATCGTCAAAAACGCTATCGTCGTAGTTGCCGCTGGCAAACCAGGTCACCACTTTATCGCCCGCCTTGATTTGCGTGCCTGCGATCACGGCATCCTTTGTGGCGGTGCGGCGCATATAGATTACCGGCGACGCCACGCGCAAAATCTCCTCAATCGCGCCGGGAATCAGCGCCGGATTTTCAGCCAGTTTTGCGAATTGTTCAGGATGCTTTTCCCACAACAGCGCGGTGTGCGCCATGGCTGTTCGCGTCGTCTCGTTGCCCGCGAAGATCAGCACTTGGAACATGTTCTTATAGAAGACTTCGGACAAAGGCTTGCCATCGATCTCCCCAACTGCGAGCACAGACACCAGATCATCGCCGGGGTTTTCCTGACGAATCTTGCGCATCTTCAAACCGTACTCATAAAGGGCGTGCGCGGCGGGGCTCTGGAATGGCAGCAAACGCAGATCGGTTGTGTTGCCATAGGCATCGGCGGGAAGTTCGCCCACGGTGATGCCTGTGACCAGATAGTCCGTTAGCTCAATGAGATAGTTTTGTTCTTCGGTCGGGATATCAAGCAGGCGTAGCAGAACCTCAATGGGAATAGGCTTGGCGACCTCGGTCAGCCAATCGCCCGAACCTTTGGCGGCGAAGGCCTCAAGGTAGCGGCCAACGATCTCGCGAACCATATCTTCGTACTGGCGAACCTTGCGCGGCGTGAAGGCTGGCGCGATCAGCTTACGAATGCCCATGTGCTCGGGCGGATCGGTCTCAATGATCGAGCGGCGCAGTTCTTTGGCATCGTCATCGACATCTTCGATGGTCGTGTGGCCTGCCTGCGAGGAGAAGGTCTCAAAGTCGCGAGAAACGTCGATGATATCTTTATAGCGCGTGACAGACCAAAAGCCCGGGCCGTTGGGCTCGTCGGTCCAAGTTAGACCGTCGCGCTTGCGCAATTCTTCGAACGACTGAAGCGGTAGCCCTTGGTCGAACAGGTCATAATCGGCCAAATCAGTGGAAGTGGCGTCAAGCATGACAACTCTCCTTCGATATTAGAGATCTAATGTGATGTCGCTGGTGGGGTAAGCGCTGCACAGCAGGATGCTTGTCTCCTCCAGCTCATCGAGCGGTTCTTGCAGATAGGCAACCGTCCCCGAAAGCTTGCCCGCCGTGCAGGTGGAACAGGTGCCCGACCGACAACTGAAATCCGGCGACAAGCCCTGTTCTTCGGCAAAATCAAGCAGGTTTTCCAACTCAGGATCCCACGGCAAGGTCAGCCCGCTTTTGGCAAAGGTAACGCTTGGCTGGGCTTTCTTCGCTTCTTCCGCCGCCGGGTCCGGCTGTGGCTTGACCGAGTTCTTTTTCAACAGCGTCGCTGGGCCAAAGAATTCGTAATAGATGTCAGCATCGGCCACACCAAGACTGGAAAGCGTGTCGTAAATGGCCGACATGAAAGGGCCAGGCCCGCAAAGATAGAACTGATAGCGATCCATAGGCAGAACATCTTTCAGGACCTCCGCCGTCACAAAACCAGCGCTGTGGTAGTCCTTGCCTGCGACATCTCCCGGCCCTGGCGTTCGATAGACGTAGGCGGTCTTGAACAGCGCGCTGCTGGCAGCCAGCGCGTCGGTCTCCTTTTTAAAGGCGTGGGCGCTGCCGTTTTCACAGCCGTGAATGAACCAGGTCTTGCGCTTACCTTCAGCCGCCAAGCGTTGGGCCATAGCCAAGACAGGCGTCAGACCGACACCACCAGTGAGCAACACGACCGGCAGATCGCTTGCTTCGTCCAGCGTAAAGCTTCCGGCAGGGCCAAAGGCCTGGATTTCGCACCCAACATTGAGGTGATCGTGCGCCCAGGACGAGCCCTTGCCTTCTGGGTATTCTGGGTGATCGGCAGGCGCTGGCTCGCGCTTGACGGTGACCCGGAAGCTGTCGCCATCGCAGCGCGAGATGCTGTATTCGCGCCGCAAAGGCGCCGCTTGGCCCTCAAGCGGAATCTCCAAAACCAGATACTGACCGGGCTTCGCCTGGCAAGGGCTGCCATCGGTTGGCTGCAGCACGAACGAGCTAATTTCGGGCGTGTTTGTTTCGCGTTCAACAACGCGGTAGGTTTGCTTTTGCATCGCTCTCTCCCCCCTTGTGCGATTAGAGATTGCGCGCGTAGCGATCCAACTCGACCTGGGTCACCTGATTGGCGACGAACCCGATTTCGCGCTCTGCCTGCTCGATTAAGATTTGCTTGCGATAGTCCCCCATGACGCGGGTCATCAAGGTGCTAGCCTTGGCCTTCTCAACGGCGGCTTCCAAAGTCAGGGGCAGAATTTCAGCACTCTCAAGCGCATAGGCATCGCCCAAGCAAGGCTCGCTCGGTTCCATCTTTTGCTCGATCCCATCCAGGCCCGCAGCCAGATCACAAGCCAAAAGGTAATAAGGATTGCAATCCGCCGAAGCATCGCGCTTTTCAACGCGAACGGCGCTGTTCGAGCCCTCAATGACGCGCAGACCAACCGTGCGATTGTCAAAGCCCCAAGCGTTGTTGGTCGGACAGAAAGAATAGGGCTGGCGGCGGCGGTAGGCATTGGGCGTACAAGATCCTGCCAAGGCGATTTCTGCCATGTACTTTTGCTGGCCAGCCAGGAAATGGCGCCCCAGTTGATTCAGCTTGCCATTGTCAGCAAAGGCGTTCTGGCCGTTGCGCCACAAAGAATAGTGCGTATGGAAGCCACTGCCCGATTCGCTGATGAAGGGCTTGGCCATAAAGGTTGCCAGGTAACCGTGGCGGGCAGCCAATTGCTTGACCAGTGATCGGAACATGATGATCTGATCGGCCGACAACAGCGCCTCGTCATAGCGAATATTGACCTCGACTTGGCCAGGCGCATATTCAGGATTCGACTGCTCGATTTTGATGCCCATCTCGTTGATTTCTTGGCGAATCGGTCCCAGGACGTGCTCAAGCTCAGCCGCCTTTGACAAAGAATAGACCTGGATGCCTTGCTCTTTGGGTTGCAGCGTCTCGTTGTCAAGCAGATAGAACTCAAGCTCGGTTCCGGTCTTAACTTCAAAACCCATGCGCTTGGCGCGCTCAACTTGCGTGACTAGCGTCTCACGCGGGTCGATGGGCAGCGGCTCACCCGCGACTGTGCGTGATTGTGCCAGGCAGAAGGCCACGCCGGGCTCCCAAGGAATCGACACGGGCTTGGTGATCGGGAACATGACCAGATCGGGATAGCCATTGGCGACATTAACATAAGGGGTGTCCCAAAGATCCGACGTCATATCCATCGTCAAAAGTGCGGTAGACAGAGCAATGCCGTCGTCGCACGCGGTCTTCCAGTGGGTCGCGGGCACGCGCTTGCCGCGCATAATGCCGTTTAGGTCCCCCATACCAATTGAAACCGTGTGGGTTCCTTCAGGCAATTCATAAAAGTCTGAACGATTCATGTGTCCTCTCCTGACGAAAGATTCTCGAGTTTGGCGAAACACGAACTGCAGTAAGTCGCGCATAGGGCCTCTCTTATCTATTTGCTGAGTTGTATACAGTATACGGTGTTCCACAGCAACGAGAAATTGCTATACTTCGGCACAGCGTTTGATTTTTTTTGCCTTTGTCAGTCGCTTGGCGTTATCGCAAAGCACCGGCAAGAAGCGCCAATTGTAGTGTCACGCCCCAAATGCAACGGCACGCACAACCCTCAGCGTGGAGGCCCACGGGTACCATGAAGCTACAACCCCTTGAGAAACCAAAGCGGCGGCTCGCCGACCAGGCGCACGAGCAAATCGTTCAGGCTATCTATGACGGCAGCTTCACCCCTGACGATCGAATCGTTCAGGAAAAGCTTGCCTCTCAGCTGGGCATCAGTCGCACCCCCGTGCGCGAGGCTCTGTTTCGCCTTGAACAAGAGGGGCTGCTGGAAGACGTCGGCAACGGCGGCTTCAGGCTCCGACTGCTGGGGCAAGAAGAGATTACCGAAATCTATGAAGCGCGTTGTGCCATTGAGGGACACGCCGCTTGCTCGCTGGCCGCCCGCTGCGACCTGAAGGTCTTGGACCATCTGCGCGAGAAGATTCGCGAGGCGGAGCGTGTTGAACACCCCAGCGTCAAAGCCTATTTCCTCGCGAATCGAAAAGTACATCGAGCCATTGTTGGAGCCACCGGGAACCGATACTTGCTGGAACTGTTCGACAATATCTGGAACCGCGGGCCGTCCTACACAATGTTCGCAACGCTTGAGAAGGTTGACCTTTCAAAGTCGCTTGGCGGACATCAAGAGCTAGTCGATGCCATTGAAACCGGCGATCAAAACCTGGCCCGAGCCAAGATGTGCGATCACATCCGCGATGGCATGATTATGCAAATTGACGCCGTTTCTGCCTAAAGGGGCTGCCTAAAGGGGCTGTCTTGGCAGGCCGCGCGCCCTTGCTGCAATTTATTCGCCAGCAATATCCAGGACGATCCGCCCGCTGACGGCACCAGAGCGCAGCTTGTCGTGCGCGGCCTGCGCTTGGCTCAGTGGCATGCGCTCGACCGGAACTGAAATATCCGTTTTGGCGGCAAAGTCCAACAGCTCGACCATCTGCTTGGGGCTGCCCCAGACAGAGGACAAGAATCGCGCTTCATGGGGAACGCGGCCGAATCCAAAGGGAATGCTGCCCCCAAACAAACCGACAACGACAACGCAGCCGCCTTTGGTCACCCGCGTTGATGCCAGTTCCAAGGTTGGAGTCGCGCCAACAAAATCGACAATAAAGTCAAACTTGGTGTCCACCTCGTCCGGCGCAACAGCCGCATGCGCACCGCGCCCAAGGGCTTCTTTGCGCTTGTTCTCATCAATATCGATAACCGTGACCTCGGCATCTGACAGGTGTCGCAAGTATTGAATCGCGAACTGGCCCAGGCCACCAGCGCCGATGACGGCGGCTTTACTGCGCTTGCCAAGGTCAGGAATACCGTGAGAAACAGCGCGATAGGCTGTCAGACCACCACAAGCCAGAGGTGCCGAAGAATAGGGATCCAACGATCCAATCGGCGCAAGATAGGATGTGTTTGGCACAACAACCTTCTCTGCATAGCCGCCATCCACGACGAGGCCCGCTTCCTTTGCATTGGAGCAGATTTGCTGTTGTCCTTTGGCACACTCGGGGCAATCGCCGCATCCCCAGGGCGCGTAGACCATGACAGGCCCCAACGTTTTGTGCTCCCCGACAATTTCATGCCCTAAGATGATCGGGGTCGCATCGCCGTAGTCCCCATCGACTACGTGCAAGTCGGAATGGCAGACTCCGCAGGCGATCACATCAATCACCTCTTCTTCGCCCTTTGGGCTTGGATCTGGACGCTCCGCGGCTTCCAATTTGGCCCCCACGGCCGGTAAAATCATGGCTTTCATTGCCATCTCCCCAAAAAAATTTGTCAAAACTCTGGACGTGATACTGTATTCTGTATACAAAGATATCTGTGAGCTCAAGCCGTCAAATGCCGATTGCCGAGTTTGCGACGCAACTATTGCGGAGAGAGACGTGGTTTCCGGGGGGGAATAGCAGCGTCAGCCGAGCGACAAACGCCACGGCCAAGATTGTTCATTCGCCTCAGAATAAATCTGTCAAGCAAGGCCGCCGCCCGACTGGGCGGGTTTCGGATTGCCCACCATCGTGCTCGTGGCTGCCACAGTGCAGTTCAGAGCGCTGTTGAGGGCAGAACAACGGACATGCAACTCCTGCAACAATATGTGCGTATACAGTATACAATACTGCCCTGACTCTTGTTGAGCGGGGTTCACCACCAAGGGAGGAGCACGCGTGAGCGTCAAAAACATCACTCTAGCCGCACTGATGGGGTCTGCATTGGCAGCCACTTCAGCTTATGCCGACATCAAGGTTGGCTTCATTGGATCCTTGTCGTCAGACACGGGCCTCAGCACCTTGCGCGGTGCGGAAATGGCCATCGACGAAATCAACGCCAAGGGCGGTATCCTAGGCGAGAAGGTCGTGTTGGTGAAGGCCGATACCGGCGAAGACGTCACAGAGGGCGTTAAGGCCTATGAGTACCTGGCCGAGACCGAAGAGGTTGACTTTGTTATCTCTGGGTCGATCGATGACGTTTCGCTGGCTTGGTTGCCGCGCATGATCGAATATCAAATCCCCACCCTGGACACTTGGACTTCTTATGTCGGCATCATCGACATGGTCGTTGAAGATCCCGACGCCATGGCGCCCTACTTCATGAACATCGCGTCAGACGAAGCTTTGGCTACCTTGTACATCAACTTCGGTAAAGACGTGCTGAAGGAGAAAATGGGATGGGATTCTGTGGTCATTTTGGCCGAAGATACCGCGTTTGGCGGCGCCATCACTGGCTTGGTAACAGACGCCCTGGCGCCGGTGGCTGACATCGAAGTTAAAGACATCATTACCTATGATGTGGGCACCGTCGATTTTGCACCGCTGTTTTCAAAAGCTCAGGCCTCTGGCGCAGACTTTATCTACCAAATTTCGACCGTCAACAGCCAGGTCATTTCTTCACAGTACGTGAAGCTCCAGGTTCCGTTGGCGATGACCGGCGTTAACGTTGGTGCCATGGGTATGGAGTTCTGGGAAGACACCGGCGGCGCCGGTGGCGGTATCTCAACCTTGTCTCCCGTTCCTTCGGTTGGCTTTGACATGGATCCGGTGAGCGCTGACTTCGTGGAGGCCTACCAAGCGCGCTACACCAGCCGTCCGATGGTTCCCCACTTCAACGGTTTCAACGCCTACCACGGCGTAAAGCAAGCGCTTGCTGCGGCTGAAGAAGCTGGCGGATTCGGCGACGTCAAGGCCTGGTCAGCGGCCATGGAAAAGCAAGATCTTACGCTTGAAAAAGACGGCAAGCTTTGGTTGCGCTACGCTTACTGGGGCAAGGATGAAGTTGAGCCTGTAACTCAGCGTACCTACCCCCACAACGGCCGCTTTGACTTGGAAGCGCCCTATGACACCGCACAGCCTTCTATGGTGGTTGTACAGTGGAAAGAAGACGGCTCGGTTGGCGTCGTCTACCCCTTCGAATACGCCAACACCGTCTACACCTTGCCTAGCTGGGTGAAAGAGTAAGGCTCTTAAACCTAGGGCGCGTCTAGCAAGAGCCAAGCGCGCCCTAACGGCACTCTGTTATCTTCGCAGCCGGACAGCGGAACAAGCGACCTTGCGCGTTGCTACCAGTTGTGCGGCCCTGCAACAGCATCGAGCGGGCTTACACCATGCTGCAAATACTCATCCAAGGCCTCCTGTTAAGCGGCCTCTACGCACTCATAGCTGTGGGCTTTACGCTGATCTTCAGTATCGGGCGGGTTCTGAACCTGGCCTACGGCGCCTATTTGATGATAGGCGGCTACAGCTACTTCTATTTTTCTCAAATTCTTGGCCTGCCTAAAATTGCTGGCGTCGCTATTGCTGCCTTGATCGGGGTCGCCACTGGTCTTTTGATTTATCGCCTTGTCGTAAAGACCCTCAAGGGGGATTCTGTCGCGATCGAAATAGCCACACTCATTCTGGCAGTTGTGCTGCAAGCAGGCGTCGTTCTGCTGTTTGGCGATGCTTCCAAAATTCTGTTGCCCATCATTCCCGGCGTTGTGCGCGTCAGTGGCGCAGCCGTCACCTACAACGTCCTTGTCGCGACCGTGGCCAGCTGGGTTATCCTCATCAGCCTGTACCTGTTTGTCCGGCGCACCCACATGGGACGCGCCATGCAGGCTGTTTCCATGGATATGAAGGGCGCCGCCATCAGCGGCATTGATCCTGATCGCGTCAACACGGTGACCTGGGGCATTTCTGGTGCCTTGGGCGCTGTCGCCGGGGTCTTCTTTGCCTCTTACACCCAGCTCTACCCAGGCATGTGGGTCTCACCGCTCATTATTGCCGTTGCTGTCGTGATCGTTGGCGGCATTGGCTCCATTATCGGAACGCTCATCGTCGCCCACATCATTGGATACATGGAGGTGATCGTTACGTCTGCGGTTGCTCCTGAGCTGCGCGGTGTCGTCACTATGGTGTTGATTATCGGCGTCTTGGTCCTGCGTCCCAAGGGCTTATTCGGGCGTGAGGAACTCTAAAATGAATATTCGTTGGTATCACCTGGCCCTGTGGGCCGCCTTCATCATTGGCATGATCTACCTGCCCCAACTGGTCTCCAAGGGCACCTTGCGCACGATCATTTTTGCCAATTACCTCGCAATCTTTGCCATCAGCTGGGACGTGCTTTCCGGTCGTACAGGCTACGTTAGCTTCGGCCATCCCTTCCTGATCGGTCTTGGCGCCTACACCACCGCGATTTTGACCAAGCGTTTTGGCGTTCCTGTCGAGATTTCTATTCCCGCTGCGGTGCTGGTCACCATGGTCGGCGGCAGCCTGCTGTTCTTGCCCGCCTTGCGCGTCCGCGGCAGCTACTTCGCGCTCGTCACGCTGGCCTTTATGGAGCTCATGTACCAGCTGGTGCAGGTCATCCGGCCCGACCTGACGGGTGGCACGCGCGGCATGTCTGGTATCCAGACCCTCACCCGCGGCGCCGTCAATGGCTACTATCTATCGTTCGGGCTCATGGCCAGCCTTGGCTTTGCCATGTGGCTGTTGATGAAGACCCGCTTGGGCACGGCCCTCAGCGCCATCGGCATGAACGAAGAGGCGGTTCGCGGATCGGGCCTCAACACCACCAAACTCAAGCTGGCGGCCTTCATGCTCAGCGCCTTTGTTGCCGGTCTAGGGGGCGCCTTCTACGTCCACTATCTGGGCTCGATTGCGCCACGCGCTCTGTTTGACATCAATTTTGTCTTTACCATCATCGTCGCCGCCATCTTGGGCGGTGCATCAACCATCATTGGTCCGATATTCGGCGCATTCTTCCTGACCTTCTTGCTGGAATATCTGCGCCCTTATCTGCCAGGTGCTGAGCGTTACTTCATCTACGGCGGCATTGCATTGCTGCTCTACATGTACGAGCCCAAAGGATTGCATCACGTCCTGCAAATGGCGCTTTCAGCCATCAAAGGGAAGTCGCGCTCATGACCAGTCTTCTGAAAGTTTCAAACCTTGTCAAAAAGTTCGGTGGCCTAACCGCGACCCATGACGTGAGCTTTACGGTCGAAAAGGGTGACTCCCTGGCTTTGATCGGGCCGAACGGGGCGGGCAAGACCACCATTTTCTCGCAGATCATGGGCGAAGTGCGCCAGACCTCGGGCACTATCCACCTTGCGGGTCAGGACATCGGCGCCATGCCGACGGCAACCCGCATCCGCCATGGCATTAGCCGAACCTACCAGGTGCCGCGTCCTTTCTCTGACATGACTGTGTTAGAGAATATTCGCGTTGGCCTCATGCCGGACAGTCTTACCCAGATGGTGTTCGGGCGCATTGATCATGACCGCGAAGAAGCCTTAGCGCTCAGCGTCGGGTTGGCGCCCCAGGATCTGCTCAAAAGCCCTTCCGAGCTTTCGATGGGTGACCTGCGCAAGCTGGAATTGGCCCGCACCATGGCCACCAATCCCAGCGTCATGTTGTTGGATGAAGTCTTTGCCGGTCTCACCGTCGGCGAAATTGCTCAGATATCGGAGTTGATCCAAAGCATGCGGCGTGAGGGCATGACCTTCTTGATCGTGAGCCACGACTTGAAAGCGCTAGAGCCTTTGGTGGATCGTGCCATCGCCATCAATCAAGGCCAGAAGGTCGCTGAAGGAAGCTTTAAAGAAGTCATGGACAACGAAGCCGTAGTGGCTTCCTACTTGGGGGGGTGACGTGAGTTTCCTGGAATTTGACAACCTTTCTGCCTTCTACGGCAAGGCGCAAGCCCTGCGCGACATCTCCTTTTCCGTCGAGCAAGGCGAGATCGTCGCCATCATCGGCGCCAACGGTGCTGGCAAGTCAACCCTGCTGGATTCCATCATGGGACTGACCAAAACCAGCGGCGACATCCGTCTGGACGGCAAGTCGCTGGTGGGGCTGGGCAGCGCGGATATTGTGAAAAGCGGTGTCGGCTATGCGCCTGAGCGTTTCAACCTGTTTCCTTTCATGTCGGTTCGCGACAACCTGATGGTGGGTGCCTATACGGCGCGCGACGACATCGAGAAAAACTTGGAGGCCATCCACCGCTTGTTCCCGCGCCTAGAAGAGCGTGAAGGTCAGGAGACCAGCACTCAATCGGGGGGCGAGCGTCAAATGGTGTCCCTGGGGCGTGCGCTGATGACCAGCCCCAGGGTGCTGTTGGTCGATGAACCAACCATCGGTCTGGCGCCAAAGCTTTGTGATGAAATCGCCGACGTTTTGGCGCGCATGAACCGCGAGCTGAAGATGACGATCGTCATAACCGAACAGAACGCCAATTTCGCAATGAAGTTGGCCTCGCGGCTGTATGTGCTGGAGTCCGGCGAAATGCGCATCTCAGGTACCGTCGATGAGCTGCGCGATGACCCGCGTTTGATGGAAGCCTACTTCGGTCACTAGGGTCGCTAGGCACTAGGGCACCGGGGCCACTGGGGTCAATCAGGTCAATCGGTCCAGTCACCCAGGTTTGCGTCAGCAACTCGGGTGACCAGACAACCGGTCAGAGCGGGCCGCGCGCAGCCAGACGGCAAGGCCCGCTCTGCACCCTATGGCGAATTCATCGCGATTTTTGAAGAAGTGAATACCAGAATGCAGCACTATCAAGCCTTCATAAACGGAAGTTTCTGTAATGCCGCCGATGGCCGGACTATGGAGACCATCAACCCCTATACCGCTAAGCCCTGGGCCACCGTCGCTCGGTGCGGCAAGGAAGACGTCAACCGCGCGGTCGCCGCCGCGCGCGCCGCCTTCGATCATGGCCCGTGGCGCACGATGACCGCGACCCAACGCGGCGCGATCATGCGCAAGTTTGGCGACCTGATTGCTGAAAATGCCGACCACTTGGCCGCAATCGAAACGCGCGACAACGGCAAGCTTTTCGCGGAAATGCGCACTCAGCTGCGCTATATTCCGCAGTGGTTCTATTACTTTGGCGGCCTGGCGGATAAAATCGAAGGGGCCGTGCTGCCTATCGACAAGCCCGACATGTTTGTCTTTACCCGCCGCGAGGCCGTGGGCGTAGTCGCGGCAATCACGCCCTGGAACTCGCCCTTGTTGTTGACGACTTGGAAACTGGCCCCGGCCCTGGCCGCGGGCTGCACCATGGTCTTGAAGCCCTCTGAGCACACCTCTGCGTCAACCATCGAGCTAATGAAATTGGCCAAGGAAGCAGGCTTCCCCGACGGCGTTTTGAACGTCGTTCCTGGCCTCGGCGCTGATGTCGGGGCTCCCTTGGTCGAGCATCCTGGCGTTGACAAAGTGGCCTTCACTGGCGGCGACATTGGCGGTCGTCATGTGGCTGAGGCCGCCGCGCGAGGCTTCAAACACGTCACCTTGGAGCTCGGCGGTAAGTCGCCACAGCTTATCTTCGGTGATGCCGACCTAGAGAGCGCCATTTATGGCGTCGTCTCCGGCATTTTTGCAGCAAGCGGGCAAACCTGTATCGCGGGCTCGCGCGTTCTAGTCCACAAAAGCCTGCATGACGCCTTTGTTGAAGGCTTCGTCAATTTGGCTGCGTCAGCGCGCCTGGGCGATCCCATGAACCTGGAAACCCAGGTCGGCCCTGTCACAACCGAAGCGCAGTTCCAGCGGGTTTTGAGTTACATGGACATCGCCCGCGAAGGCGGCGCCGAATGCGTCATGGGCGGCGGCAAAGCAACGGTCGAGGGCGCCGAAGATGGCTGGTTCGTTCAACCCACCGCCTTCACCAAGGTTTCCAACGACATGCGGATCGCCCAAGAAGAGGTGTTCGGGCCCTTGCTGTCGATCATCCCCTTTGAGAGCGACGAAGAGGCCTTCACGGCGGCCAATGATAGTATCTATGGCCTGGCTGCGGGGGTTTGGACAAAGGACATGGCGCGCGCCTTCAAAGCCTCTGAACGGCTGCGCGCTGGCACGATTTGGACCAACACCTACCGCGCCGTCAGCTATATGGCGCCCTTTGGTGGCTTCAAACATTCGGGGTTGGGGCGCGAGAGCGGCCAGCACGCCATTGACGACTACCTGGAGACCAAAACCACTTGGATGTCCTTCGGTGCCAAGACCGGCAATCCCTTTGTCATTAGCTAGAGCGTCGGCGCTGACCTTGCAACAGCCCTTCCGCTCTAGCTGACTGATTTCTAACGCAAGTCCATGCTCATTCGTATTGCCACTCATTCGCGGCTTGCTCTAAAGGACACCGGATTTCGACCAACATCTATCATTCGGGGCGCTTCCTTGCTGATTTGGCGCCATCAACCTGAATTTTTCCTACCTCGCTCTGTGTTCGACGTCATCGCCCTCGGGCTTTGAAAAGATCACAAAGTTCACGATCAACTAGCGGGCCTGACCATCGCTTTGATGGCCGGGCCTTTTTGTTGCCCGTCCTCCTTGGGCTGCCCTTGTTGACCTGCCCTTGTTGAGCTGCCGTCTTAGCGCTAGAGCATGCCCGCGCCTCCCAAGGGCGTCGCCCTTGCCAACCGCCTAGGGTCGGGCTTGGTCGCGCCGCCGACACGCCTGCGGTCAACCGCTGCCCTCGCTCTGAAGCCAGCGGGCGCCGTCCCACTGCCCCGCCGCGATCAGATCGGACACCACCTCGCGCAAAAGATCCTGAACCACCTGCTGGGCACGGGTGCGCAAGCGCTGCTTGGGATAGACCAAATGCGCGCTACGCATCAGGCCAGGCGACTTGAAACGGCTCACCGCCAGCGTCCCCGCCTGCACTTCCTGGCTGACCGCGTGCAGCGGTAAGATGGACACACCATAGCCAGCACTCACTAAGCTTTTGATATTGGTATAAGAATCGATCTCCACGACAACATTCAGCTTGACGTCCAAAGGCTGGAGCGCTGTATCAATAAGGGCGCGCAAGCCATGGGCGGCACTGGGCAACACCAGGGCGACATCCCGCAATTCGGTGAGGTCCAGCCTTGCCGGTAGCGGCCATTGCGGACCCGCCAAAGCAACCAACTCTTCTTGTAACAAGGGCTCTGAACAAAAGCTGCTGCGATCAAGATCTTGGTAGAGCACCGCCAGATCGATCCGCCCTTCGTCCAGCCAGTTCGCAATAAAGCCACTCATGGCCTCAGCGATGGTCAGCTTGATGCGCGGGCTGTGTTGGCGCAGCGCTTGGATCAGCGGCAGAGCCAGAATGCCGCTGATTGTACCGGGCAGACCGATGCGCACCTCACCGCTGGGGTCGCGATCCAGATTGCGCACTTCGTCAATGGTTTGATCCAGATCGCCCAAGATCAAGCGGGCCCGCCGTGCCAGCAGGTTGCCGGCTTCAGTGGGGCTAACCCCCGTCCGTTCGCGCAGCAACAAAAGCGCGCCAAGCTCGGCTTCCATGTTTTTGATATGCAACGACAGGGCCGGTTGGGCGACGTTCAAGGCCTGCGCCGCTTTGGTAAAGCTGCCTTGCTCCAGGATTTCCACGAAATAGCGCAATTGTCTCAGGTCCATAGTCGCGCTGCCTCTCATAACAATTTGCTATACGAGCAATCTAAAACATATATTAGTGCGATATCTAGCTTTGGTTTATCTTGCCACCCAATCGAGCATCATGAGGAGGCAAATGTGGACCACGTGAATGATAAGTACCAAGATATTCGCGAAGGCGTGCGCGCCCTATGCTCGCAGTTTCCAGCAGAATATCACCGCAAAGTCGATGAAGAGCGCGCCTATCCAGAAGCCTTCGTTGACGCCCTGACCCAAGAAGGCTGGATGGCCGCTTTGATCCCTGAGGCCTATGGCGGTTCCGGGCTCAGTCTGACAGAAGCTTCTGTTATCATGGAAGAAATCAACCGCGCGGGCGGTAATTCTGGCGCGTGCCACGGCCAGATGTACAATATGAACACGCTGGTGCGTCATGGCTCTGAGGAACAGCGCCAACGCATCCTGCCCAAGCTGGCAAGCGGCGAATTGCGCCTTCAATCGATGGGCGTCACAGAACCGACCACGGGCACCGATACAACCCAGCTCAAGACCACGGCCGTCAAGAAGGGCGATCGCTACGTCGTCAACGGGCAGAAGGTCTGGATCAGCCGCGTTCAACATTCGGACCTGATGATCTTGTTGGCGCGCACAACCCCGCTCGCCGAGGTCAAAAAGAAATCTCAGGGCCTGTCGATCTTCCTGGTCGATATCAAAGAAGCCATGAAGTCCGGCATGGAGGTTCGCCCAATTGCCAACATGGTGAACCACGAGACCAACGAGCTGTTCTTTGACAATCTTGAGATCCCCGAAGAAAACCTGATCGGCGAAGAGGGCATGGGCTTCAAGTACATCTTGACCGGCCTGAACGCGGAACGTTCTTTGATCGCCGCTGAGTGCGTTGGCGACGGCTATTGGTTCACCGATAAAGTCACCGACTACGTCAACGAACGCAAAGTCTTTGGGCGCCCGATTGGTCAAAACCAAGGCGTGCAGTTTCCGATTGCCGAAGCCTTCATCGAGGTCGAAGCCGCTAGTCTGATGCGCTTCAAGGCCTGCGAACTCTACGATGCGGGCCTGCCCTGCGGGACCGAGGCCAATATGGCCAAGCTGTTGGCGGCAAAGGCAAGCTGGGAGGCGGCAAACGCCTGCCTGCAATTCCACGGCGGTTTTGGCTTCGCCTGCGAATATGACGTTGAACGCAAATTCCGTGAAACCCGCCTGTATCAGGTTGCCCCCATCTCGACCAACCTGATCTTGTCACACGTGGCTGAGCACGTGCTTGGCATGCCGAGGTCTTTCTAATGAGCGCCCCGCTCAAAGGCCTGAAGGTTGTTGCAATCGAACAAGCGGTTGCCGCCCCTTTCGCGTCCGCGCGCTTGGCCGACGCGGGCGCCAGCGTGGTGAAAATCGAGCGCCCAGAGGGTGACTTTGCCCGCGGCTATGATGACGTTGCCAAGGGCCAATCGAGCTATTTCGTTTGGCTCAATCGCGGCAAGCAAAGCCGTAGTTTGGATCTGACAAGCCCCGAAGGCAAAGCCGCGCTGGAAGAGGCCCTGGCCACCGCCGACGTTCTGATCCAAAACCTAAAGCCCGGCTCGCTGGCGCGTCTTGGCTTTTCTGCCCAGCGCTTGCATCAAGATTATCCGCGGCTGATTTCCTGCTCGATAACGGGCTATGGAAACCAAGGCCCGCTCGCCGACCGCAAAGCCTATGACCTGTTGATCCAAGCAGAATCGGGGCTGTGTTCCATCACTGGCGGGCCGACAGAGGCCTCGCGCGTTGGCATCTCTGTCGTTGATATCGCAACGGGCGCAACGGCCCATGCGGCCATCTTGGAGGCCCTGATCCAGCGGGGCATTACCGGCAAGGGCGCTTGCATCATCATTTCGATGTTTGATGTCATGGCCGACTGGCTGACCGTTCCCTTGCTGAACCATGAAGGCGGCAAGAGCCCCAAGCGGGTCGGCCTGGCCCACCCCTCAATTGCGCCCTATGGCGTCTTCCACCCCAAAAGCGGCGCGCCCATCTTGATTTCGATCCAAAGTGATCGCGAGTGGGCCACGTTGGCCAAGGACTTTTTGCAAGACGAGGGCCTGGCGAGCGATGCGCGCTTTGCGACCAACGTCGCGCGGGTCCAAAACCGAGAAGAAACGGATGCTATCGTGGCGGCGGCCTTTGCCAGCATGTCGGCCAACGAAGCCATCGAACGGCTGTCAAAAGCTAATATCGCGCTGGCCTCGGTTAATGACATGGCGGGACTTTCCGCGCATGCACACCTGCGCCGGATTCAAGTCGATACCCCCAACGGCCCGGTAAGCTTCCCCGCTCCGGCTGCAGTATTTGAGGGCGAAGAACGCGACTATGGCCCTGTGCCAGCCCTTCAAGCGCGCTAGAGCAAACCGGGTCTCCTATCGGGGCGTCAGCACCGCAAGCGCTGATCCCTGTTCCGGACTGGCGGCGACCAACCTAAATACCACAGGTCACAGCCGCCTTTGCTTGCGCCTTTGTCGCTGAACGCGCCTGCATGTTGGCTGATCGTGTAGGAACGTTCTTCTGCAAAAGCGCGGCAAGAAGAAACAGGACGTTGAGAGGCTCTCGACGTCCTGTTTTGCCGTTTGGCCCTTGCTTCTGAAGGTCGCCTTCGCGGCCTTACCCGGACTGCTGGCTTGCCTCCACTGGCCCGCATGTGCGGCTAGGCCTCTTGCAAGATCACGACACGACCGCCTTGACCCCAGGCCAGCAGACTGCCTAGAGTTGCGGGTAATTTTCCACGCAGCGCCAGAGTCAAAAAAATCCGTCCAAAAAATCCGCCCGGAAAATTGACCTGACAAATCTAGCGGGCAAAGCCACCCAGCAAGTCCACCCAGCAAGTCCACCCGGCGTTTCAACGATGACCAGCAGGCGCGCGCCACCTTTGCCTCAGAGAGACCGGCCATGAAGCGCGTCTTTGTTCTCAATCCCAATAGTTCATCCGCGATCACCGCCTCTATGGCGCAGTGTTTGCTGCCGCTGCGCGATAAGACCCGCCATGCGATTGACTGCGCCGAACAGCCGGGCGCGCCCTTGGGGATCGAAAGCGATCAGGATGTTGAACACGCCGCCCAGCTCGCCCAGGACCGTATCTTGGCCGAAGCTTGCGATGCAGCCGTCATCGCCTGTTTTTCCGACCCCGGGCTCGCCCAGACGCGCGCTCACGCCAAGGTGCCCGTGTTTGGCATCGCAGAAGCCGCCTACTGCACGGCTCTGATGCTGGGGCGGCGCTTTGGCATCATCTCGCTTGGCTCGGCCTCTATCGCCCGCCACGCGCGGCACATCGCTGAACTTGGCTTGAGCGCGCGCCTCGCTGGGGACAGACCCATCGGCATGACGGTCGCCCATGCCAACCAGGCTGAAGCGCTCGGCAGCATCATAGACGTCGGGGAACGGCTGCGCGATCAAGACGGCGCCCAAGTCCTAATCCTGGGCTGCGCCGGTATGGGCGGCCATCGCCCCGCGCTACAGGCGCGGCTGGGGCTACCGGTCATCGACCCCGTACAAGCAGCGGTCGCCGTCGCACTCGATGCGCTGGATCTTGACTACCACACAGCAAGGTGACGAAAGGAACGCAAACGCTATGGACCTGATCGTTCGTGGAAACTTGGTCCTGCCTGATCGCCCCCCAGAGCGCGGCTGGATCGCTATTCAAGGCGAGACTATCGCCGCCATCGGCCAGGGTCCAGCGCCGCAGGCACGCCAAGAACAGGACTGGGGCGAGCGCTTGATTCTGCCGGGGGGTATCGATGGCCAGACCCACGCCACCAGTTGCAAAGGCCTGGTCGGCATTGCGGACACCTCGCGCTCGGCCCTTGCCGGTGGCGTGACGACCCTGGTCGATATGCCGTATGACAATCCCTTGCCCCTGGACCGCCCAGAGCGCCTCGAAGCCAAGATTGCAGCCATTGCAGAACATGCCCACGCCGACATGGCGCTCTATGGCACTGCCACTGCGCAGACGGGCGCGGGCCAGCTGAGCGCCCTCATTCAGGGCGGCGTAGTGGCCTTCAAGATCTCATCGTTTGAGAGCAGCCCATTGCGCTTTCCCCGCATCTCCGCCGATCTTATGCTGGAGCTGTTTGAGCGCCTGGCCGACGAAGGCTTGCCGCTGGGCCTTCACAACGAAGACCAAGAAATTGTTCTGGCGCGCATGGCAGCTTTCCGGGCCTCGGGCAGAGATGGCATAGAAGCGCACGCCCTGGCGCGGCCACTGGCGGCCGAGCTGGCAGCCACCGCCCAGTTCCTGGCCCTTGCCCAAGCTACCGGCGCCCACGCTCACCCGGTCCATCTGTCTACCGCAAGCGGCTTTGCGCAGGTGGCAGCTTTTGCCAGGCTGGGCGTGCGCGCGACTGGCGAGACCTGCGTTCACTATCTTTGGTTCGATGCCGCCCAGGACGGTCAGCGCTTGGGCGCGCGCATGAAAGTCAATCCGCCCATCCGCGCCGGGCAGCGCGAAGGCCTGTGGGCAGCCATTGGTGACGGCCAGGTGGCGTTCACCTCTTCCGATCACTCAAGCTGGCCGATTGGCAATAAGCTGACGGACTCCATTTTCGACGCGGGGGCGGGTGTGCCGGGCCTAGAGACCCTACTGCCCGCCTTCTTCACCGCCGCAGAGGAGCGCGGGTTGGATGCCCCGCGCCTTACCGCCGCGCAGCTCAGCGAACGCCCCGCACGTTTTTTTGGCCTTGAAGACCGCAAGGGCTGCCTGGCAAAAGGCCATGACGCCGATCTGGTGGTGCTGGAACGGGGCGATTTCATCTGGGATGAGACCAAAGCGCACGACGGCTTGCAGTGGTCGCCCTTCCACGGCGAGCGCTTTTCTGTGCGGGTCGCGGCAACCTATCTGCGCGGTTCCTTGGGGTGGGACGGCGATCGCATTCTCAACGAGCCGGGCTCAGGGCGCTATCAACGCCGGGGTCCGGGCGGCTGGTATCAATACTAGAGAACGGCCCGAACTGGGGACCACCCCGAACCAGGAATTGACCCATACTTAGGGCCAACCAAAACTAAGAACTGGCCCAAACTAAGAACTGGCCCAAACCAAGGATTCACCATGGCAACACTTACCGCCGACGCAAAAGGCGTCTTTGTGATCTCTGTGACGCCTTTCCAAGAAAGCGGCGCCATTGATACGCAAAGCCTGGATCGCGTGACCGACTTCTATTTCGAGAAGGGCGCCGATGGCCTCACGATATTGGGCATGATGGGCGAAGCCCCCAAGCTGACCCAGGCTGAGAGCCGAGCCGTGGCCGAGCGTGTCATCAAGCGCGCGGACAGCAAACCGGTTGTTGTTGGCGTATCCGCCCCGGGCCTGGCCGCGATTGGGGAGCTGAGCGCAGCCGTCATGGATATGGGTGCCGCGGGCGTGATGATCGCCCCGCCTTCCAGCCTCAAGACCGACGCGCAAATCTTGGCCTACTACCGCCAGGCGGCCCAAGCCGTCGGACCGAAGGTGCCGATCGTCTTGCAAGACTTCCCACTCGCCACGGGCGTTCACATCGCCCCCAGCGTCATCGGCCAGATCGTTGCCGAGCTTGAGCAAGTGGTGATGCTGAAACACGAGGACTGGCCGGGCCTGGAAAAGATTTCTGCCTTGCGCCAGGCCGAGCAAGCCGGTCAGCGGCGCCTATCGATCCTCTGCGGGAACGGCGCCCTGTTCCTGCCTGAAGAAATGGCGCGTGGCGCTGATGGGGCCATGACCGGATTTGGCTACCCGGAAATGCTGGCCCAAGTTGTGGCCCTGGTCGGCGCAGGAAATAGGGAGCGCGCGCAAGACATCTTTGACGCCTACCTGCCGCTCGTTCGCTATGAGCAGCAGCCTGGCGCGGGGCTGGCCGTGCGCAAGCATGTGCTGGCGCGTCGGGGCGCGATTGCCTCCGCCACAATTCGGGCGCCAGGGTTGGGCCTGTCCGCAGCAGCGCTGGGCGAGGTCGAACGATTGATTGAAAGGCAAGAGCGACGCTTGCAACAACTGGGCGCCTAGAGCAAGCCGCGAATGAGTGGCAATACGCCTGAGCATGGACTTGCGTTAGAAGTCAGTCAGCTAGAGCGGAAGCGCTGTTGCAACGACAGGCCCGACGCTTTAAAGCGCGTTTGGTTGTCCTATCTTCACAGGGCGCGCGCTATGTGTTTTATTTTGCCGCAACTGCACCTACGCTATGGAAATCAATTGCTTGGGCTTGGCGCTAGCGTGTTGATATTGAGCGACGATCTGCGTCTCAAAGGCTGCCACTTGATCGCGATCTGCGCTCACCGCGCGGCTTGCCTTCGCCCGCCCAACGCGCACCACGGCGGATCATCTCCGTCACCTGCGGGACTTTCAGATCTTCCAAACGATGGCCGATTGAACAGTAAAATATCCGCCCCTGATCCCAGCGCCGTTTCCAGACGACCGGAATGACGGTGCCTTCGATCCACCACAGATGTTCGCCTGAAAAGGTGGTGGTCGCCAGCACTTCGTTCGACGGATCTGTGAGCATAAAGTACTGCTCGGAAAACAGACGGAAGCTCTTGATGCCTTGAACAATGGGGTCCGCCGGGCGGCAGATGGTGACGTCATAGTCCACGAAATCGTCGGATGGCACTGGGTTGTCGGGCCAGCCAGGCGGGTGGGCAACAAACTGCCCCCCGATCAAGAAGTGATAGGTCGGCCGATCGCGAAACGCATCGCCCATGTGCCCGTGCCAGCCCGCCAAGCCACAGCCATTCGCCACCAGTTGCAACAAGCCGTCTTCTTCGGCCTTGGTCATATTGCCGAACTCTGGCTGGTGCGAAGAGCGCGCCGACGACCATATGGGAACGATGAGATCGATATCGGCCAGGCTCTCAGGATCAGCCAAGGGCGACAGCGTGTCATAGACGGCTACCTGGAAGCCATCGGCTGCCAACAAATCGCGGCACCAGTCGCCAAAATCGCTTGGCGCATGCCCTTCCCAGCCGCCGACAAACAGAGCTGCTTTCATGATGGCGTTTCCTTTTGTTTTGTCTGTTTCAGGGTGAAATCGACAATGGAGGCCATGTCGCGTTGCGCATAGCCAGCGGCTTCGGCTTGCTTGAGCTGACTAAGCGTCACCTGGCCCTGTGGCATGGCCGTGCCCAGCGCGGTCGCCAGCTCAGCGGTCACCTCCATATCCTTGCGGGCCAGCGCGACCGTGAAGGTCACCGCGTGCTGGTCCTCGTCCAGATAGAGCGGTCGCCGATAGCTTAGCATGGGCGCGGCAGCCGCCGAGGCCTCGATGACGTCAAAGGCTTGAGACTTGGTGATGCCACTCGCGCTTGCCAGCGCTAGGGCCTCAGCAAGGGTCTGGTTAATACCATGAATCAACGAATTAACCGCAAGCTTCATAATCGCCCCCTGACCGACGGCGCCTAGGGCCATGGTTTGCTTGCCCAGCGCCTCAAAAATCGCGGCCAGGGGCGCGATTTGCGGCTTCGCGGCGCCCGCCATAATCAGAAGCTGCCCGTCTTGTGCGGCTTGGGTCGCCCCCGACACTGGCGCATCCAACAGCAAACTGCCCGCAGGTCTGGCCTCATGCAGTGCTTGGATATGCTGGGGGCTCAGTGTGCCCATTTCAACGAAGCTATGCGCGCGGGTGCCCTCGAACAGGCCTTGCGGGTCGCAATGGACCGACCAAGAGGCACGATCGTCCGCCAGCATGGTGACCACGACATCGCAGGCGTCTGACAGAGCGCGCGGCGTATCAACCGCAACGACAGACAGCCCCTGTTCTCTCAGGCCCGCACAAAGCGCTCTCGCTTTTTCCGCACTGCGGTTCCAAACAACCAGGTCAAAACCGGCGCGGGCAAGGTTTTCGGCCATGGGCGCGCCCATGCGCCCGAGCCCGGCAAAGCCAACAATCACGCGACCGCCTGGTTGCCTGATTGATCGTTGGGTTGATCGCTGGGTTGATCCTTGGACTGGTCGCTCGCCTTTTGGCTCGGCTTGTCCGCGGATAGCCCTGAAATGGCTTGGATCAGGTTGTCTTCGCTGACCTCTTCGGATGTAAAGGTGCGCATGAGCTTGCCGCTGTACATGGCGGCAATGCGGTCGCTGACGTGCAAGACCTCTGGCATCTCAGAGCTGATGACGATGACGGCATAGCCTTGAGCCGCCAGCGCGCGAATCAGATCATGGATCACCGCCTTTGAGCCAACGTCGATGCCGCGGGTCGGCTCGTCAACAATCAGTACGCTTGGATGCATAGACAGCCATTTGCCGATGACGATCTTTTGCTGATTGCCGCCCGACAAGTTGCCGACCGTCTGACGCCAGCCCGGCGTTCGGATATCCAGATTATCGCGATACTTGTCAAAGATGGCGATCTCCGCGCCCTCTGCTACAAAAGGCCCCGCCTTCAGGTCTTCGATCTGCGGCAAGGTCATGTTATCGCGGCAATTCATGCCCAGAACCAAGCCCTGGCCCTTGCGATCTTCGGGCACCAGCGAAATGCCTTTAGCGATGGCATCGGCGGGCGAATGAATCTGAACTTCGTCGCCCTGCACAAAGATTTGCCCGGCGCTTGGCTCTCTTAAGCCGAACAGAGTCTCCGCAATTTCGGTCCGTCCAGCGCCGACCAGACCGTAGAAGCCCAAGACCTCGCCAGCGCGCACCTGAAAGCTAACATCTTGGAACAAGTTGCCACAACTCAGGCCCTTAACCTCAATGGTCACGTCGCCCAGCTCATGATGGCTGGCGTTGCGCGATAGGTCCAGCTTGCGCCCGATCATCAATTGGGTGACTTCATCTTCGTTGGTATCGGCGGTCCTCAGCGTGCCCCGATACTGTCCGTCGCGCAGCACAGAGATGCGGTCGGTGATCTTAAAGATCTCCTCCATACGGTGGGAGATGTAAATGATGCCCACACCCTGCGCCTGCAAATCGGCGATGACATCAAACAGCACCACCTTTTCCGCATCAGTCAGCGAGGCCGTTGGCTCATCGAAGATCACTGCTTTGGCGTCAACGGTCAGCGCGCGCGCAATTTCCACCATCTGCTGATTGGCGATCGACAGATCGCCGACCCGGGTTTTGGCGTCAAAACCCACCTTGAGCTTGCCCAAAATCTCGTTGGTCTGGGCATAGAGCTTCTTCCAATCGACCTGGCCAAAGGCCTTTTTGGGCAGCTCACCCAAATAGACGTTTTCGGCCACAGACAGCTCGTTGGCCAGGCTCAGTTCCTGGTGAATGAAGACAATACCGGTGGCTTTCGCCTGCAAAGGGGAGGTCATCACGACCGGCGCTTCGCCAACGATGATGCGCCCCTCGTCGGGTTGATAGATGCCGCCCAGCACCTTCATCAGGGTCGATTTGCCCGCGCCGTTTTCGCCCATCAGCGCGTGAACTTCGCCAGGCAGCACGTCGAATGAAACGCCATCCAAGGCCCGAACGCCGGGGAAGGTCTTAACGATGCCTTCCAAGCGCAACACAGGCTTGTCGCGCAAAGAAGGGGCGGTTGAAGTTTGCATGTTCTGGCTCATACCCGCAGCTCCTCTTTGCCTTTGATGTTGAGTTGGCGATCCAAGAACAGCACAGCGATCAAGATCAAGCCAATGACCAAATTGACGGTCTCTGTATCCGCGCCGATGTGACCCAGGCCCTTACGAAGCAACTGGATGGCGAGAACGCCGCCGAAGGTCGAGATGATGGAGCCCGAACCGCCGGTCAGCTTGGTTCCGCCCAGCACCACCGCCGTGATGGCCCAGAGCTCATAAAGTTCGCCGTCGTTGGGGTTGACCGAACCACTTTCAGAGTAAAACACCACCGCCGACAAGGCCGCCAAAAAGCCGATAATCATGAAGTTAATCATCATGTGCGGACCGACGCGGATACCGGCGTTGACCGCGGCTTCGCGGTTGTTGCCGATCGCGTAGGCGTTACGACCGTGAACGGTGCGATTCATGATGAACCAAATGACCGCCGTTGCGCCCAGCAAGAACAAGGTGGCCGTGTGCAGCCCCAGCCATTGCGCTTCAGCAAAGTCAACCAGGGTCCAGTTCAGGTGCGAGGTAGGATTTTCGCCGTTGTAAACAAATACCAAACCGCGGTAGCCCAACATGGAGCCCAAGGTCACAATGAAGGCGTCAATACCGGTCTTCCAAACAATAAAACCATTGAGCGCTCCCAACACCACGCCCGTCAACAAGGCCATGAGCCAGGCAACGGGGATCACCCAGTCGCCCAAGCCGGCAAAAATGGGCCAGGTCATGGTATCGAGCAGCACGATCGCCGACAGCGCAAAGATGGCGCCGACGGAAAGGTCGATATTGCCATTAATCATAATAATCGTCATACCGATCGCAATAATGCCAATCGGCGCTGACTGTTTGAACAACAACAGCATGTTGTCCAAGTCCATAAAGGCCTTATCAGACAGGGACAGTTTTTCGCCTGCAACAGAAAAGAAGATCAATTCGACCAGGATGAACCCCCAAATCGCGCCGCGCTTGAGGAAAGTGCTCAGCATTCCGCTTGCCATGTCGTCAGCTCCTTATGCGATGGGGGACAAGAGTTTGCCGCGCTTGGCCGCGATATCCAGCCAAACTGCAAGAATAATGATGACCCAGGTTACAACGTACTGCGCGTAGAACTGGAGGCCGACCAGCAGCAAGCCGTTTTGAATAAAGCCCAAAATCAGCACACCGATCACGGTCTTGAAGACGGTTCCTGAACCGCCCAGCAAGGAGGCGCCACCCAAAATCACCGCCGCCAGCACTTCAAGCTCAAGGCCTTGACCGACCGTGTTCTGAGATCCCAGCGAGCGACTGGCCTGTAGCAAGCCCGCCGTTGCGACACAAAATGAAGAGACCAAATAGCAGCTAAAGACGACACGTGCGCGGCGAATGCCGGAGAATGTCGCCGCCACGCCATTACCGCCGACAGCATAGATTTTGCGCCCGAACGGGGTCTTGGCCAAGACAATGCCCAAGAAGGCCGCCAGACCTAAAAAGATCAAGATAGGAACAGGAATGCCCAGCGCTTCGCCTTGCCCAAAAATGCTAAACCAGGTGCCTTCTTTATCGGCAATATCCATGTTCTTGCCGCCCGAATAGGTGAGCGTTAGGCCATGAATAGCTGACAGCATTCCCAGCGTGACAATCAGCGAGTTCAGTTTCAAATAGCCAACCAAAAAGCCGATCAGTGCGCCCAAACACAGCGTCATGGCAAACATGGCTGGAATGGCCAATCCTGGGCCAAGCTTATCGTGCAGATCCAAAACAACGATCGTTGAAAAAGACATCATCGAGCCGACAGACAGGTCCAAGTTGCCGCTGATGACAACGAAGGTCACCCCCAGCGCCATGACCCCCAGAATTGCTGAAGAACGCACAACGCCCATGATATTTTCAGGGGCAAGAAAGCGCTCGTTGGCCAGCGTGAAGCCAACCATAAACAAAACGAAGGCGATCAATATCCCTTGCCGCGCGATAAAGCGGCCAAGGCTAGCCTTAGTAATTGCGGGCATAGAATCCTCCCAGTTCCGCCAAGGCACCGCTTTCTTGCCGGTGCCAGACACATTTCAGATCACGACCGGGACGCTGCCGCGTGTCGTAATCAGACTATACCAGGGTCATACCGCCGTCGATCATGACGATTTGACCGGTCATGTAGTCACTATCTTTGGACGCCAAAAACGTCGTCGTTCCAGTGATGTCGCCGGGCAGGGCGACGCGGCCCTTGAGGATTTCTGACGAAAACTCTTCCATCGCCTGCCCCGGACGCTCTGCGGCGCCGATATCCATCAGGTCCCGGTCAACTTCTTCCCACATCTCCGTCGCAACAACCCCGGGGGCAAAGCCCGTCACCGTGATGTTGTGCTTGGCAAGATCGCGGGCGGCTGATTGCGTCAAAGATACCACCGCCCACTTGCTCGCGCAGTAGGGGGCTACATTGTCAAAGCCCTGACGGCTGGCGATGGAAGCGGTATTGATGATCTTGCCGCCACGACCCTGGGCGATCATCTGTTTTGCGGCCTCTTGCATGCCAATCAGGCAGCCCAGGCCGTTGATATCCATGATAAAATGCCAGTTGTCTTCCGTTACATCCAGGAAGTTCATTGGCTTGTTGACACCCGCGTTGTTGAATTTGACATCCAGCTTGCCGAAAGTTTCGACGGTGTGAGCGATCATCGCTTGGACCTGCTCACGATTGCTGACATCAACTTCAGCGTGGGTGATTTTGCCGCCGCGCCCATCCAGGCGTCGGCGATTGGATTCGGCTAGCGCCGCCAAGGCTTGTCCGTTCAGGTCTGCAAAGCAAACGTCTGCCCCTTCATCAAGCAGGGCTTCTGCGATAGCGCGTCCGATGCCACGGGCCGCACCGGTAACAATACACGAGCGTCCAGCAACACGCTCGCCCAACGAGCTGCTCATGGTCTCCCCCAACCTATCCGAATGTTTTGGTTTAAAAAAGCGAGGGGCCAGCGCGGCCCCTCGCCCGGTTTTGTCAACTTAGAAGACGGGCTTTGTGAAGTCGCCTTGGTTGTCTTGAGTGATCTTCGGAGTGTCGAAGTAGTTCAGGAAGGGTACGTCCTTACCAGACAATACATCCAGAGCGGTCTTCAACGCTGCTTCAGCATCGTCAACGGGTGACTGGTAGATTGAACCCCAGTATTCGCCGCGCTCCATGGCTTCGTAGCCAACCGCAAAGTTGGTAGCACCGACAAAAATGATGCCTTCGCGACCAGCAGCCTTGGCAGCATTCAGTGCGCCAACGCCCATGTTGTCATCGCCAGCGTAAACGCCGTCGATGTCGTCGTACTTAACCAAGAAGGCTTCCATAACCTTCTGTGATTTTTCACGGTTCCAGTCACCCGGCTGAGTGTCCAGTACGGTTACGTTCGGGCAAACTTCAGGCAGACGATCTTCGAAGCCTTTGGCGCGCTCGATCGCGGTGGTGTAGCCAGGCTGGCCGGTGATGTGCGCGACCTTGGCTTCGTTTTCGATGCCCATTGCCTTGAACTTGTCACACATGATCTCAGCAGAACGAGAACCCTGGGTGATGTTGTCAGGACCTGAGAAAGACTTAACGAAGGGGAAGCCTGCTTCTGCGATGTTAGAGTTGGTCACGATGACCGGAATACCAGCCTTGTGCGCCTTACGAACGGCGGGGATCACAGCTTCACCGTTGGTCGGCCAAATGATGATGGCATCAACTTCTTGCTGGATCAGATCTTCCATCTGAGCGATTTGGCGCGCAACGTCACCGCCGGCATCCAAAACAACCGCTTCAACATCCGCGTTGGCGTCTGAAGCAGCGATGAAGGCTTTTTCATAAGTAGTCTGATAGCTGTCAACGCCAACGTTGTTCTGAGTGATGCCGATTTTGTAGCTGCCAGCGCTGGCAGCACCAGCGATCGCGAATGCAGCAACAGCCGTTGTAGCAGCAAGAGTAAAACGAGTCATTTAGGGTCTCCTCTCCCGAGATTTCCTGAGTTTCCGGTGTTGTCGTGATCTGGGTGTCTTTTACCCTCACGACCAAAAAATCGTCCTTGAGGCACAGCAAGCTTGAGAGCGTCGCGCCTTCGACGACTGGTCGCACTATGACGGCGCCCCGAAATTCAATCTGCCCATAAGTAATTCATATTGGATGTTTTGATGTCCAAATTGGATATTTTTCCAGTACTGTATCGATGTCAATTTGAACATTTTACGGAGACGCCAAAGATGCCCGCTAACAAAACTCCCAATTTGGACATTTTATCCGGCGTATCGACCTTACCTTTAAGAGACCCCGCAAGCTCAATGAACGCCTTGGATCATAATCATCGCAAGATGCCGGAATCGCTACAAGCGAAAACCGAGATGCTTCAGATCGTGAGCTTCTTGGAGGATTTCGGCGACGAGCTTGACGACATTCTTGACGTTTCCGCGCCCAATCCCTTCTTTCGAATGTTCTTGCACCTGATGCGCGGGCATTTGGAAGCCAAGGTCATTACCCCCACCTCTTTGATCGGTGCCAGCCGCATTCCCTACGCCACCGCGACCCGGCGGCTCAAGGAGATGGTTGAGGCGGGCCTGGTTGAGCAGCGCCCACGCACCAAAAGCGGCCGCAGTTTTTCGCTTCACCCAAGCCCGAAGTTGTTGGGCCAGTGGATGCAGCTCTCGGGTCGGATTCAGCGGCTCGCGGCCAGCCAGTTTGGCGGCTCGCTGGCTCAGACCGAGTCCAACGACTACTTTTTTGGTGGCTCTTATCTGGAAGCGCGCTCCATTCCACCGCTACAGGTGTTGGGCCAACCGCTGAAGGTGCCAGGCGGCATTCGCGTTCTGGTCCATGGTGACCCAACCTTTATGGTCATGGACAACCTCAAGCGCCAGTTTGAACAGGTCATCGGCACCCAAATTCACCAGCGCGCTTTCTCGATTGATCGTCTGCGTGAAGAAGCCGTCAAGAACGCTGAGCGCAAGACCAGCCGTTATGACATCATAGCGGTAGACCTGCCCTGGGTCGGCGGCTTCGCTGAAACCAACATTTTGATGCCGCTCGACCAAGCGCTGGATGTGGCGCGCCTGGACCCGGCAGACTTTCACGCCGCGGGCTGGAAAGCGACCTACTGGGGCGGGCGCCCCTACGGCGTGCCCGCGCAGACCACGCCAGAGCTGCTGTTCTATCGCAAAGACCTGTTCGCCGAATCCGGAATTGAGCCGCCGCGCACCACCGACGATCTGTTGGCAGCCGCGCGCCATTTCCACAATCCCAGCGCCGGGCGCTATGGCATCGCCTGGAACGCCGCGCGGGGCACCGCCTTGGGCCACACGGTTCTGATGACGCTGGCCGATTTCGGCCAACCGATTCTAAACCTGCCCAAGATCGCCGGTGGTTTCGAAACCGAGCGCCTGGCCGACGGCGACTACCGCCCGACCATCGACACGCCTGCTGGCCTGGAAGCCGTCGAGTTCCTGCGCGAGCTGTTGCAGTACTCGCCGCCCGACATTCTATCCATGTCTTGGTACGAGCGCGTGCGCCCCTATGCCTCGGGCGCCGTGCCCATGGCCTATGGCTACACCCTGTTGGCGCCCTACTTTGAGCTGGATACCTCGTCACCAGCAGCCAATACCACCGGCTATCTGCCTCACCCGAGCGGTCCCGGCGGCACCCCCACTGCGCCGGTCGGCGGCTATATGATGGGCATCCCGGCCAACCTTCCTGCCGAGCGGGTCCCTGCCGCCGTCGAGGCCTTGCTGGTCTTCACCTCGCCGCAAGCACAGAAAATGTACGTGCAAAACGGCAGCCGCACCAATGCCCGCTACTCGGTTGGCATTGATCCTGAAGTGCGCCGCTTGTCTCCCATTTTTGAGGATGTGGACGCCATGTCTTGGCGTGACGAGCTGCAATTTTGGCCTCGCCCCCCAGTCCCGGAGATCTGCGACATCATCCAGGTCTGCGGCGAGGAATTCCACGACATGCTGCGCGGGGTCATCACCCCGCGTGACGCGTTGCGCAGAGCCCAAGCGCGGGCCGATGCGCTGATGAAAAACGGGTTTACATAATTCAAGGAGGATCTGAGATGGACCCCAATCGCCTGCAAGGGAAAAACATTCTAATCACCGGTGCCGCCCGCGGCATGGGTGCGGCCAACGCCGAGCATTTTGCTGAACTCGGTGCCAACGTCTGCTTGGGCGATTTGGACCAGGACGAAGCCCAATCAGTCGCCGATCGCATCAATGCGCGCGGCAACGGTAAAGCGATCGCGGTCAAAATGGATGTCACCAAGCGCGAAGACAATGCCGCGGCGGTTGCCGCCACTGTCGAAGCCTTTGGCATGATCAATGTCGGCCTGTTCAACGCCGGTCTCAACAAGCCCCGTTTCTTCATGGATATTGATGAAGACAACTGGGACATGATTATGAACGTCAACACCAAGGCCATGTGGCTGGGCATGCAAGAAACCGCCCGTCAGATGATCAAGCAGGGTAAGCAAGACTACCCCTACAAGATCATCAACGTGGGTTCGATTGCTTCGCGCAAACCGCTGGTGGACGTAACGGTTTACTGTACCTCTAAGTACGGCTGTCTGGCGCTGACCCACTGTGGCGCGGTCGGTCTGGCCGAGCACGGCATTACTGTTAACGGCTATGCGCCGGGCGTGGTTGTCACCCCGCTTTGGGAGCAGCTCGACAAGGATCTGGTTGAGATCGGCTTCAAGGAGCGTGCTGGCCAGGCCTATGACGACATCGTTGAAAACGAACTGGTCATCAAGCGGGTCTCTTACCCCGATGACATCAAGGGTACGGCCGCCTTCTTGGCCAGCCCGGACAGCGACTACATGACCGGCCAGATGCTGCACATCGACGGCGGCTGGTGCATTCAGTAGCAATTAACTCATTGATTTTGTGTAACAAACAGGCGCGGTCTCTCGCGCCTGAAGGAGAAAGCCATGTCGCGCGCCCTCATCCCTAACCTCCTGACGCCCCAGGACATTGAACCCAACTGGCAGTGGGAAGGTCGTATCCCTGCTTGGGGTCACAACTCGGTCGATTTCGAG
>JAUIHE010000187.1 GCA_030432195.1 Alphaproteobacteria bacterium | reverse complement strand
GTGGGCTGTCTTTTTGTGCGACACATATCCGAAAGCGCCCACATGTACTTGAACATCAAGAACCTCACCAAGAAATTCGGCACCTTCGTTGCCCTCGATGACGTTTCGATTTCGTTCGAAGAACATGAGTTCGTCTGCCTGCTTGGCCCAAGCGGCTGCGGGAAGACGACGCTGTTGCGAGTGATCGCTGGCCTGACCGATTTTGATGATGGCGAGGTGCTGTTGCAGGGATCCAGCCTGGTCGGTGTGCCAGCGCGCAAACGGGGGTTTGGGATCGTCTTTCAATCCTATTCCTTGTTTCCCAATATGACGATTGCCGAAAATATCGGCTATGGGCTCAAAATTCGCGGTATTGCCAAAGACAAGATCGCCGAGCGCGTTCAAGACCTGCTTGAAACGGTAAAGCTGCCGCAGCTTGCAGACCGCTTCCCCTGGCAGTTGTCTGGCGGCCAGCAACAGCGGATCGCCTTGGCCCGGGCCATTGCAGTTGATCCCAGTGTTCTACTGCTTGACGAGCCGCTGTCGGCGCTTGATGCCAAGGTGCGCACAGAGCTGCGTGCCGAAATCCGGCAGTTGCAGCGCAAGCTGGGAATTCCCACCCTAATGGTGACTCACGATCAAGAAGAGGCCTTGGCCTTGGCCGACAAGATCGTCTGCATGAACCACGGCACTGTGGTTCAAAGTGGTACGCCTGAAGAGCTGTATCTGCGGCCCGCGACACGGTTTGTGGCCGACTTCATGGGCATCAGCAACCTGATCGAAACCGCAAGCGTGCGCCAGTTTTTCCCGCATCTGTTGGCCAAGCGGCCTGCAGGCGACGACCAGGCCTATGTCGCCTGCGTACGACCCGAGCAAATGCAGCTGAGGACCACCAGCGGTGACGGCCCAGCGGCTGGTTCAGGGGCTGGTTCAGGGGCTCTGCAGGCCAGTGTGCAATCCATTACCTTCCTGGGCAACCTGCGTCGGATTGAAGTCGATAGCCCCGCCGGGGCCTTTCGCGTTGAAACGCAAGGCCATATCCAACTGAGCGAAGGGCAAGACGTTACACTGGAGATTCCGGAGGAGAGCTGTTGTTGGGTGGTCAATGATGGGGAGCCCACGGCATGACGGCGGCTCCACAAAGCACGAACACTGCCCAGATGCGCCGGGGCCTCGATGGCGACCTGCTGCTGATTGCTGTCTGCATCGGCTTGCCGCTGATTGGGTTGATCCTGTTCTTCGTCTACCCGATGGCGATTGTCTTCCTGCGCTCGATTACGGAAACTGACGGCGGCTATGGTTTGAAGAACTACGCCGATGTTCTCAGCTCGAAAGGCTTTTGGCGGGCAACCCGGCACTCCATGGTGATGGGCGGGGCCACCACCCTGGCTAGCGTGGTGCTGGGCTTCATTATCGCCCATGCGCTCCATCGCTGTTCGTTTTGGGGCAAATGGTTGATCCGCGCGACGATCGTCCTGCCGCTTTTGGCGCCTTCCTTGGTCCAGGGCCTTGGGCTTATCTTCTTGCTTGGACGCAATGGGATCGTGAGCCGAATGATCGGCATTGAGATTGATATCTACGGCTTCTGGGGCCTTTTGATCGCCAACACGCTCTATGCTCTGCCGCAGGTTGTCATGATTATCGGCGCAGCGCTGGTGCTCTCCGATGCCCGGACCTATGAAGCAGCAGAGGTGTTGGGCGCACGACCAACACGCCAGTTCCGCGATATCACCCTACCCGCTGCAAAGTTCGGCATCTTGAACGCTGCTTTCGTGACCTTCATCATCACCATCACGGATTTTGGCAACGCTGCGGTCATCGGCGGCGACTACTCGGTGCTCGCGACAGAGATCTATTCGCAAGTCGTTGGACAGCGGAACTTCAACCTGGGAGCTGTGGTCGGCGTCATGCTGTTGTTGCCGACCGTGGCCGCCTACTATATCGAGCGCCAGGCTATGAAACGCCAACGCGGGCAGGAGGCGAACAACATTGTGCCTTTCGTGCCCAGCTTCACGCCCGCGCGCGACCTGCCTATGGCGGCGGCAAGTTTTGCGATTGCCGCGATGATTGCATCGGTCATTGCCATCGTTGTCTACGCCAGCTTCGTAAAGCTTTGGCCGTACCGCTTTGATCTAACCTGGAAACATTACAACATCACTTTGGCGGGCGGGTATTCGTCACTTTGGGCTACGATCAACATCTCGGTTATTGCGGCAATCTGGGGAACGGCAGGCGTCTTTTTTCTGGGCCTTGGGCTGCGCCATGCGCCCGCGGTAATTGCCAAGCCGATCCAGCTTATGGCTGTGATGCCCGCAGCTGTGCCAGGTATGGTGCTTGGTCTGGCCTACATCCTGACCTTCAACTCAACCGCGACGCCGCTCTATTTGCTCTACGGCACGGCGGCGCTGATCGCTGCGGTGAATTTCTACCACTATCACACGCAGAGCTTTTTGACCGTGATGACCGGGTTTCGCCAGTTCCCGCGCACGCTTGAGGAGGCGGCGGGCAGCCTGGGCGCCGGGATCGGGCGCACTGCGCGCGACGTGGTGGCTCCTTTTTTGGCACCCATGTTGATTTCAGTCTTCTTCTTCCTGTTCATGCGCTCCATGGTCACTCTTTCAGCAGTCGTCTTTTTGACCACACCAAAGCTCACCGTAGCAGCGGTCACCATCATGCGCCTGGACGACGCTGGGCTGACATCACAGGCGGCCGCCTTTTCGACCTGCATTATGCTCGTAGTCGCGACTGCCTTGTTGGCGATGAAGGTGGTGCTTCGCTTTATGGAGCGGGCGAAGGGCAGGGGTGAGGTGGCCTAGCCATGTGGTCCAAAGAGCGGCATCAGCGTATCCTCAAACTTCTGAACACCACAAATCAGGTCAGCGCTGGAACGCTGGCGGACATGTTGAGCGTGTCGCGCGAGACCATCAGACGCGACCTGGTCGAGTTGGAGAACCAGGGCGATGTGCGGCGGGTCCATGGTGGGGCGGTGTTGCCGCGGCCAACCACAGAGGAGCCGTTCCAGAAGCGCCTGACCGCAAACCCGCGTGAAAAGCGCGAAATCGCCCGCAAGGCGGCCGCACTGATTCAGCCGGGCCAATGCATCATGGTGGATGCCGGCACAACAACCTCGATCTTCGCGCACGAGCTGACGAAGTTGCCGGGCATAATGGTCATCACCAATTCGATCGACGTGGCCTCGATCATCAAGGCCGCTGAATGCGATATCGAGTTGCTGTTGCTCGGCGGTCAATTGATCAGCGACGTCCCCGGCACCTTTGGCGAGCTGACGCTGTCAGAAATCCAGCGCTTCCAGGCCGACCATGCCTTTGTCGCGCCGGTGGCGCTGCATCCGGAAAGCGGTGCTTTCGACTTCGATCTGCATGAGGCCGAGGTGGCCAGGGCGATGATCGCCCAATCCGGCCAGGTTAATATGTTGGTTGTGGGCAGCAAACTTGGGACCACCAGCCGGGTTGGCTATTGCGCGCCGGGCCGCATTGATGTTGTGATTACTGATGAGGCGGGGCTCAAGGGCGAGACGACCGGGCGCATCGCTCAAGGGCATACCAAGGTCATCTAACGCGTCACATCTCCTACGAGCTTGATGGCGCTGAAACATTCTTGCTGCGCGACAGTGGAACAAATGTCGACCTGGGCTCTCATCGCGCGGGCCGAGGGGCTGCGCTCTCATCCGGCCCTGTTGAGCCTTGATTGAGCCTTGAGCCTGACAAAGGTCATCTTGATGGGACTGGGGGCCTGAAGGCCTGTCGATCTATGTTGCCCTTGATACCCTCCCCATGTGGTCCAAGGGCCCGATTGTACCAAAGCCGCCTCGCGCCAAACCGCGCGGTGCTGCAATTTGGCTTGTATTGCAACGGCCTAAAGCAAAGCCGGAGCAATCGGCCTCGATTGCGCCAAAGCCGCTTGGGCTGCTTGGGCTGCTTGGGCGGCAATACCAAGGAGATAGAGCGCGCGAGTTGAATGAAATTCAGTGAACGCATTATCAAAGAGCAAAGCACGCACTGCGGCGTGACGCCCGAACAGGGATGGCGGTCTTAATGTCGGCTGCCTTGTCGCTGGGCTTTGATCTAACGCCAAGGCCTAACGCCGAGGCTTGCGCTTGATCGGCCCTACCACCTTCTCCAGCGGGTTGATCGGCTGGGCCTTGGTTGGGGCCTTGGTTGGGGCCTTGGACTGGATCTTGCTCTTCGCGCCAGAGCCCGCCTTGCCGACAATGCCGCGGCCCTCGCCCCGCTCTTGCTGACGGCGCTGCTTATTACGTCCGGCGGTCTTGCCCGCCGTGTCGGGCGCGCCCAAGCCCGGCGAGCCCAACTCCAGCTCCTTGGCTTCCAGGCGCTTGATCTCATCGCGCAAGCGTGCGGCTTCCTCAAACTCCAGGTTGGCAGCGGCATCGCGCATGCGTTTTTCCAGCTCGGCCAGCGTATCGCGCAAGCTCTTGCCCTGCAGGTGCGCCAAGTCCTCGTCGCCGGTGCCCACCGTGACGTGATCGCGCTCATAGACCGAGCCCAGAATGTCACCGATCTCTTTCTTGATCGTCTCAGGCGTGATGCCGTGCTCAGCGTTGTATTCCAGTTGCCGATCACGTCGGCGCTGGGTCTCGCCTAGGGCGATGGTCATGCTGTTGGTTTGGCGGTCGGCATAGAGGATGACGCGGCCTTCGACGTTACGCGCGGCGCGGCCGATGGTCTGAATGAGCGAGGTCGCCGAACGCAGATAGCCCTCCTTGTCGGCGTCCAGAATGGCGACCAGGCGGCATTCGGGGATGTCCAAGCCCTCGCGCAGCAGGTTGATGCCCACCAGCACGTCATAGACGCCTAGCCGTAAATCGCGAATGATTTCAATGCGCTCCAGCGTGTCCACGTCGGAGTGGATATAGCGCACCTTCAGGCCCGCTTCGCCCATGTATTCGGTCAGATCCTCGGCCATGCGCTTGGTCAAGGTTGTGACCAGGATGCGACCGCCAGCGTCGGCCACCTCGCGTGCTTCGGCTATCAGATCGTCCACCTGGGTCTCGGTCGGTCGGATCTCGCAAACGGGGTCTACCAGACCCGTAGGGCGGATGACCTGCTCGACAAATACGCCGCCTGTGGCCGCCATTTCCCAGTTGCCGGGCGTCGCCGAAACGTGGACCGTCTGCGGGCGCATAGCCTCCCATTCTTCGAACTTCAGCGGGCGGTTGTCGGCGGCAGAGGGCAGGCGGAAGCCATACTCGGCCAGGGTCAGTTTGCGCGCAGAGTCGCCCTTATACATGGCGCCGATTTGCGGCACGGTG
>JAUIHE010000186.1 GCA_030432195.1 Alphaproteobacteria bacterium | reverse complement strand
TCAACCACCACGGCATTGTCAAGGCTACCGCCCCGCGCCAAGCCCTTGCTACGCAGATACTCGACTTCATGCAGGAAGCCAAAAGTGCGCGCTTTGCTGTAGCGGTTTTTAAATCCAGAGGGACTGACGTCGAATTTGATTTGCTGCTGCCCAATGGCTTCGCTGGCAAATTCGATAGAAAAATCGATGACAAAATTGTCAGCAGGCGCAAGGCTTACCGCTTTGCCGTCCTGTTCAAGCTCAACCGGCTTCAGTACTTTGATGAAGCGGCGCGGCTGACCTTGTTGTTGCAGGCCGACCGACTCAATCAAAAAGACGAATGGCGCAGAGCTGCCGTCCATGATTGGAACTTCTGGGCCGTCGATCTCAACCAAGGCGTTATCAACGCCCATGGCGCTGAGCGCGGCCATCAGGTGCTCGATGGTGCCGACGCTGGCGCCGTGCTCGTTGGCAATCTTGGTGCAAAGCAGTGTGTCGCAAACATTGCGGTAGTCCGCCGGGATCTCGTTCTCACCGTCGGTCAGATCGGTTCGTACGAAGACAATGCCTGAATTGGCTTGCGCGGGCTTTAAGGTCAGAGTGACGGAAGCGCCTGAGTGCAGGCCAACGCCCATACAGCTTACATCGGATGCAAGGGTTTGCTGCATCACCAATGGCTGCGTGTCCGCGTTCTTCTGTGCTGAAACCATAATCCCCTCGTCTCGCTCACTCTTTGATCGAACGGCGCCGTATCGGCGCGTGGCAACACTCTGTTTTATAATCGGCAGATGTGTCTTACCGCTTCCTTATAGGGGGCGGAAATGTGGCCAACGAATCAATCATTGTTACGGTATGTTACGGGGCTGCAAGAAACCGACAGGTTTTTGCAACATAGACGCTGCGTGCCCTTGAGCTAAGCGGGTTTGCGGGAAAGCCTAGGCATTGCAGACAGGCCCTGCTGCACATTTGCTTTCTGCAAACGTTAACGAAAGCAGGGGCAGCGCCAAGGGAATCGAGGCGCAATTAGGGCAAATTTGGGCAGCCAATTTCGTCAAAAAAAAGGGAGGCCGAAGCCTCCCTATAAGTTGTGCCCTGAGGGCTGCAAAACAGCAATCGTCAGAGCGCCCCTGTAAGCAGGAGCCGGACCCTAGCGCTGTCGGCCTAATTGGCTTGACGGCGAAGGAATGCTGGAATGTCGATCAACTCTTCGTCCATGCGGGACAGGTCGTTGTTGTCCACCACCAACTCGGGCCAAGCGTCGGGTTGGCGTTGTTGAGGGGCAGGGTTTTGCTGGGCCTGCTGGGGCCGGATCTGTGGTGCAGTTGGCTGACCCATAGGCGCAGGCGCAAAGGCTGGTGGGCGCTGCGAAGCAGTCTGCGCGCCGTCGGATGCGCCATTGCCAAAGGGCAGCAGACGAGAGGCAAAGCCGCCCAACCCACCCCGGCCGCGCGGCTGTGGGGCCGTGTGTTGCGGATGTGGACGGTTTTGGTGCGATTTCTGTTCCCCTTGCGGGGCCTGACGCAGAGGATTGGGCTGATCTGGGGCAACGTCAGCAGGATAGGCCGGCGCCCAAGCCTCGACAGCCTGTTCGTCTATGTCTGGCTGGCCGACATCCGGCTGGCCCCAATAGCCTTCGGGCTGCTCGGCCGATGTCGGATAGGCGCGGTGCTCGCCTGCGCCACCTTGAGGACGCACGGGCGCTTGGCCGCGGTGTTGGCCGCGAGGCGCAGCAAAGCCGCCTGCGCCTTGGGTGTGATTTGCCGCTGTCGATGCTGAGGGCTGCTGTCCACGACCTCTCCAACCGTCACCACCGTATGAGGCCTGAGGCGCCGCCGCATAGGAGGCGGGCACTTCGGGCTGGCGAGATTCAGCCGGGTAGGGCGTGTTATGCTCGTAGAAGTTATAGTCATTCGCCCCGTGAGTTTGCCCAACCGCGACGGGCTTATATTCTTCTGGCAGGCTGGGCTGTGGTCCCAAGCCGGGCAGGTTCATCAGGTCATCCTCGGCCCCCGCATCGTCCATGTTGAAGACATAGGCGGCGGGCTCGGATGTGCGCTCTGTGTTGCTGCTAGCTGGCTGCGTGTTGCTCACGATTGAGGTGCCGAAAGGATTAGGGGTCAGCCCAAGCTCTTCAGCACTAGCCAGTAGTGGTTGAGTGCGCTCTGGTGCCGGTGCAGGCTGAGATTGAGTTGCAAACGAATCACCGGCGCTCATGGTCGGTGCAAGCGGCGCTTCCACGGGCTCGGCGGCCTGTTGTTGCGGTGTCGCAATGCGTGGGGTCCCCGTCTGGAACGGATTGTAGGCGCCGCCTTCTGGCTGTGCTAGTTGGGCGGTTTGCTCCTGAATACCCGTGGCAACCAGCGACACGCGAATCTTGCCGTCCAGTTCGCTTGACTGTGAAGTCCCGAACACCACATTCGCATCGGGCGCCAACACGTCCTTGATGCGGGTCGCAGCGGCAGCAACCTCGAACAGCGACATGTCCGATCCACCCGCTACGTTGATAAGCGCGCCATTGGCTCCGTTGATCGACACATCGTCCAACAGAGGGTTGAAGATGGCAGCTTCTGCGGCCTCGATTGCGCGGCTCTCGCCGCTGGCTTCGCCCGAGCCCAACATGGCCTTGCCTGCCACGGTCATCAGCGAGCGCACGTCGGCAAAGTCCAAGTTGACTAGTCCCGGGCGGGTCATGAGGTCAGAAATAGAGCGCACACCGGTGTACAAGATTTCATCGGCCATGCGGAAGGCATCCGCAAAGGTGGTTTGGTCGTTGGCAACACGGAACAGGTTTTGGTTGGGAATGACCAACAGCGTATCGACATGTTTTGCCATCTGCTCGATGCCCTCATCGGCCAGGCGCTGTCGGCGCTGTCCTTCGAAGTCAAACGGCTTAGTGACGACACCAACGGTCAAAATGCCCATATGGCGGGCGATGTTTGCAATGACGGGCGCCGCACCGGTGCCGGTGCCACCACCCATACCCGCGGTAATAAAGACCATGTGCGAACCCGACAATGCGGCGGCGATGTCTTCGGCGCTCTCTTCTGCGGCCTTGTGGCCGACATTGGGATCTGCGCCCGCGCCCAGGCCTGCGGTCAACTGGCGACCCAACTGGATGCGCGCGTCGCAAGGGACCAATTGCATCGCTTGGGCGTCGGTATTTGCCAGCATGAATTCCACGCCCTCCAACTGAGAACGGATCATGTTGTGGACGGCATTGCCGCCTGCGCCTCCCACTCCCAGCACCACGATGCGCGGGCGGAAAGAGGCTTGATCTTGTGGCAGCGAGACGGACAGGCTCATTTGAAATCTCCTTAACGAAAGGATCCGGGCTTAAATTTGGTGTTGGCCTAAAATTAAATGCCAAACAGCTTTCTTATGGGGTGCCAGGCGGAACGGGCGCCGGGCTGGTCTAAAACGGGTTCGGCAAGCGGCGGGGCTTTGGGGGTGCGGTGCTTGGGCAGGCCCGCTTTCAGCAGGCCAGCTGCCGTGGCCCATTCAGGGCCTGCGCTCTCCAGGATGCCGCCCATGTTGAATGGCCGACCGATGCGCACTTCTTTTTGCAGGACACGGCAAGCTTCGTCTTTGATGCCCGGCAGCAAAGCGCCGCCGCCGGTCAACACCACGCGGCGCCCGGCATAGCGAGCGATCTGGGGGTTTTCCAACCGCTGGGCCACCATTTCGAAAATCTCTTCGACGCGCGCCTGAATGATCTGATTGAGGAAGCTGACAGAGATTTTGCGCTGCTCTGCGGTCTGCGGGTCCGCTGAGGTCGGGGCCTCAATGATGCTGCGTTCATCGCCGGGCTGAATGAAGGCTCTACCAAACGAAAGCTTTAGGCGCTCGGCATGAAGCAACGTCGTTGGCAAGACGTTGGCAATATCGCTTGTGATGCTGCGCCCGCCGATCGGCAAGACTTCTGTATAGCAAGGCTTGTCGCCGCTGTAGACCACCATGCTGGTGGTGCCGCCGCCCAGGTCAATCAGCGTCGTGCCGAGTTCGCGCTCGTCGTCGGTCAGGCAAGCGTGCGCCGCCGCCAAGGAGGCGATGGAGGCGCTGCGCATGACCAGATGGCAGTTCTCTAGACAGCGGGCCAGGTTGGTAAACGACGAAAGGCTGGTGCTGATAACGTGGCAGGGCGTACCCAGTGTCGTGCCCAGCATGCCGCAAGGATCGCTGATCCCTCCTTCGCCATCGACCACAAATTCAAGCGGGATGGTGTGCATGACATGCAGCGATGGGGTGCTGACTTCAACCTTGCTTTGGGGGGCCTGACCGAGCACCGCCTTGCGAGCAAAGGCCGTGAGCTGCTGAATATGGCGAGCTTCGATTGTCTCGCCACGCAGCGGCATTTCTACGGGCAGCAGGGTCGAGCGTACTTGGCTGGACGACAAGCTAACGTGCACTTCCTTGATCTGCATTTCGGCGCTTTTTTCAGCCGCGCTGACGGCTTGCAGAATGCAGTAGCGGACCAGGTCCATATCGACGATTTGACCCGCGCGAATGCCTTTGGCTCTGTAGGTGCCAATGCCGATAACCTCCATGGCACCGGTGTCGCCGACTTCAGCGATCATGCAGGTAATGCGAGACGAGCCAATATCCAGGGCCGCAACAGTGCGCGGGCTAGATACAGAAAGAGCGTTGGGCATCGAAATAGGCGCCACGTTCAACTTCCAAAATACATTTTAGAGGCTGGCCGCGGTTAAGACGATCAGACCTCAATGAACCCATAATCCGGGCCGAAGCCCGGTAATCCGAACACCCCCAAAACGGGAGCGGGGTTCATTCAGGCCGCTGAACCCTTGCGGTCGAGCAAGACTCGCGATGCTTCTGCTTCGCGGAGCCTCAAAATCATCCGATCATCCAAGCGCAAATCAATCGTATGCACATCCTTGGACAACAGGTCGTGGGCTTCGTCGGTCCGGGCCAACTTGCTGATTGCGCCAGCAAGATCATGGTCGGGCAACTTGGCCGTAATGTAGCGCCCCAAGCGGATGTCCCAGCGACGGCCTGAAATAAGGACGGCGGCTTGAACCAGAGGCTTGAGGTCAGGTTCCTGATCCAGCGCACTAAAAAATGCCGGCGCTTGTTCAGGGACCATGTCACCATCCATAAGGATCAAATTGGCATATTTGTCGACCGGAGCCCCTTCAATTGTGGTTCCATTGCGATCAATCAAGACGAATTCTTGGTCTCGCTTCCAAATCGCAGCTGGCACTTTCTCATTGATATGTATGATCAATTTTTGCGGGAACGAGCGTTCTACCCGAGCTGTCTCGACCCATGGCAGATTGGCTTC
>JAUIHE010000020.1 GCA_030432195.1 Alphaproteobacteria bacterium | reverse complement strand
TGCCGACTTTGGCCACGCCTTTTTGAAGGCGCAGATGGGCGCGGGCGTCAAGCTGCCGACCAGCGGCAAGGTCTTTATCTCGGTGCGCGATCACGACAAGGCGCGCGCGGCGGGCGTGGGCAAACGCTTCGTTGAACTGGGGTTTGAGATTTTCGCAACGGCGGGCACGGCAGCAGCGCTTGAATCTGCTGGCGTTGCGGTCGAGCGGGTCAACAAAGTTTTGGAAGGACGCCCGCATATCGTCGATCGTATGAAGAATGGCGAAGTGGCTTTGCTGATCAACACCACCGAAGGCCGCGAGGCTATTCGCGACTCTTTCGATATCCGTCAGACTGCCCTGATGCAGCGCATGCCCTATTTTACCACCATGGCCGGGGCTGAGGCGCTGGTACAGGCAATTGCGGCGCTTCAAAACCAAGACCTTGAAGTTGCCTCACTTCAATCCTATTCTAGAGGTTAATCACGAACAGAGGGCTCGGTCCGTTATGGCCGCGCCCTTTTGCTTTGTTCAACTCTAGCCAAAAGAAAGTGCCATAAGAGCATGCAAAAAATCCCAATTACAGCCGGGGGTGTGGGTCGCTTAGAAGAAGAGCTGAAGCATCTTAAAGCGGTCGAGCGTCCCGCGGTGATCGAGGCCATTGCAGAAGCGCGCGCACACGGCGATTTGTCTGAAAATGCTGAGTATCACTCGGCGCGTGAAAAACAGTCTTTTATTGAGGGCCGTATCCAGGAGCTGGAAGGCATCTTGAGCCTGGCCGATGTGATTGATGTGTCCAAGCTGTCCGGCGACACGGTGCGCTTTGGCGCTACCGTCACCGTGATCGACGAGGACACCGACGAAGAGGCCACCTACCAAATCGTCGGAGAGCAAGAAGCCGATATCAAACTTAACCTGCTGTCGATCTCGGCTCCTTTGTCGCGGGCGTTGATCGGCAAAGGCGCGGGTGACTCGGTCGAGGTCACGACCCCTAAAGGAACCAAATATTACGAAGTCGCCAAGGTGACCTTCGTCTAGGCTTCTTGCCAATTTACAGAAAATAACCGCTCGGAGCGCGCGCTTCGGGCGGTTTTTTTTGTGCCCGTTGAGGTGGGGTTGCACTCTCAGGTACCAATGTGAGGTGATAAATTAATTAACATTTAAAAATAGTTGATGCGCCGCCGCGGCAAAGCCTTTGCCCCATTGCTACTCTCACAATAGGTCAAAACTATAGTCACAATATAATTTAGTTGGTGGAGTAGGATATGCGGAGGTTTAACAGACTAGGACCAGCGACATTGGTCCGAGCCGTAAAGCCAGCCCACGAACAGACAAAGGACCGCGGCGCATCACATCATGGGCGCTTAGGCTTCCAGCGCTTGAAAGTTGGGGCTTTGGCCTTGGCCTTTGCGCTTGGACTTCCAGGCCTGGCAACGGCGGCTTGCTCGGGCAATCCGGGCGATCTGGGATTAGCGGGCGAAAGCTACATGCTCGCGGACAACTCCGTGGTGAGCTGTGCGGGCCTGCTGATCGTCAACGAAGCCAGCCAAGGGTTCGGCACAGCAAGCCAGACCGCCAGGGCGTAGCACCCGCGCGGCTTCGAGAATCGCGTAGTCCGGTTCAGGGTGGTGGTGCAGGGAAAAGAAATAGGTGAGGGCATCAAAGCTGGCGTCGGCAAAGGCTAGATTCTGACCGTCGCCGTGGCGCAAGCGATTGTGGGCCTGTTGGCGCTGCTCGCTGGACGCATGGCGTGGGTCGATGCCAAGGGGCGCAATGGCTCCTATTTGCTCCAGTCCTAAAAGCGCCTGGCCGTCGCCGGTCCCAACATCCAACACCCGGCGCCCTGCCAGGCTAAGTCCTTGGTCGCGCAAAGCCTGCTGGAGGATAGCGACGTGCGGGAAGCTTTCTGACAGCGGCCCATTTGTTAAAGCCGAAGCGTTGGTCATTGCCTTCCCCTTTGGACATGCGCCTGAGCGGGCCGTTTCCCAGCTCCGAAAACAGCTTAGCCAAGGAAGCGAAGCCGAAGCTAGCGCAAACCGCGAGACAGTAGCCTCGGCTTCCAGCAAGAAATTACCTCAAAACCCATGAGCTGGCGCTGGCCTAGCTGATTTCAGGGGTGTTTGACAGGCGACTGGAAGAGGTGTTTTGCTACCAAGCCCCGCACATTTAAGGAATGATTATAATGACCAATCCGCTACGCCCTCTCAAGACGCTTGGCCTGATTGGGGGCATGAGTTGGGAGTCGAGCCTTGTCTATTACCAAAAGCTCAACCAAGGCGTTCGCGAGCAACTGGGCGGGCTCTATTCGGCGCCGCTGTTGTTGGCGTCGTTGGAGTTCGCCCAGATCGCCGAGTTGCAGCACCAGGGTGATTGGGCTCAGCTTGAAAAGCTGTTGGTTGAAGCCGGGCAGGGCCTACAAGGCGCCGGAGCCTCGGCCCTAATGATTGCCACCAACACCATGCACAAGCTCTACGATCCGGTGGCAGCCAGTCTGGACATTCCGGTATTGCACATTGCAGAGGCGACGGGACGGGCGCTGGTCGCGGCGGGATGCCGACGCCCGCTGTTATTGGCCACCGCGTTCACCATGGAGCAGGATTTCTACAAAGGCTATCTTGAACAACGGTTTGGTTTGGAGGTTCGGGTTCCAGAAAGCGAGGATCGCGCAGAGGTGCATCGCGTGATTTATGAGGAGTTGTGTCAGGGCCAGGTGCTGCCAACCTCGAAGGCGCGCTACCAAGCCATTGTTGCCAAGGATACGCAGGCAGATTCGATCATTTTCGGCTGCACCGAGGTGGATTTGCTGGTCGCCGCCGGTGATTTCGACCGGCCCTGCTTTGATAGCACTCGGTTGCATGTCGAAGCGGGCCTTGCCGCAATCTTGGGCGAAAGGACAGATCAGCGCGCGCAGCTTTGATCGTCAATCCAATTGACAGGGCTCTTCCAAGCGGTCACATCAATGCTATGACATCAGATCCCGTTCAGCCCTCGTCCGACCCGCAGCCTGCCGCTGATCCGGCAGCTTTCGAGAACGCATCGACTGACGCTGAACACGCGTCCGAGCTGACGACCTGGCAGCGCGCGGTCAAGCTCAGCAAGCTGATTGCGAAAATATCGGTTGTCCTGGCGCTGGTTGTCCTGGCGATTGTCGGCAGCCACTGGACTATGACCTTGTTGGATACCTACGACGATGTTCCGCACATCAAATGGAGCCTGATCTTCATTTTGCTGGTCTCCTACGCTCTGCTGCTGTCGGTGCCATTTGTACCGGGTCTTGAGATCGGCGTTTTCGTCATGATGCTGGACGGTGGGCGCTTGGCGCCTCTGGCGTATTTTGCGGCCCTGGCGGGTCTCAGCCTCAGCTTTTTTATTGGTAGACGCTTGGGGCGGCCGGTGCGTGACGAAGAATTGTTGCAGCGCATCTTGGGCTTGTTTCAACGCTTGCGACTCAAAAAGGCGGGTGATCTTTTGATCCACGTTATCCCGCTATCGCCTACCGAGCGCGTGACCTTCTTGTATGAACACCTGCCGGGTTGGCTGGCTCCCCTGGCGCTGAAGCTGCGCTATGGTCTGCTGGCGCTGTTGTTGAACGTGCCGGGCAATTCGGTGCTGGGTGGCGGCGGAGGCTTGGCTTTGATGGCGGGGCTCAGCGGCACCTTTGGTCCGATCGCGGGCGTTTTGTCGTTGGCCGCCGGTCTGGCCCCGATACCGCTTGGCATGTATTTTTGGGCGGAGACTATCCAGGCTTGGTTCGTCTGAAGGTAAGGATCAAACCAAGTGAAAACGCCCGCAAAATTTTGGGATCGCGTAGCCAAGGGCTATGCGCGCAAGCCTGTTGACGATCCTCAGGCCTATCAAAAGAAGCTGGATCAGACCCAGGCGCGTTTTCGACCCGATATGTCAGTTTTGGAAATGGGCTGTGGGACCGGCTCGACCGCGCTGTTGCATGCGCCGCACGTGGGTGAATACTTGGCGACCGATATTTCGCCCGCCATGATTGCGATCGCAGAGGAAAAAGCAGCGCAAGAAAACCACGCCAATTTGCGCTTTCAGGTCAGTACGGCAGAGACCGCTGGCCACGCCAGCAAAGCCAGCTTTGACGCCGTACTGGCGCTGAACCTGTTGCACTTACTGGATGATCCGGTCGGCGAGATCACCCGCATCTATGGCTTGATCAAGCCGGGTGGCATGTTCGTCAGCTCGACGGGTTGCCTGGCCGATATGAAGGGCCTGTTGGTCAAAGTCTTGCCGCTCATGACCTTTGTCGGCTTGGCCCCGCGCGTGCAAGTCATGTCCTCACAGCAGTATGTGGCCGATATCAAGGCCGCCGGGTTCGACATCGAAGAAAGCTGGGTGCAAAGGGACGGCAGAACCGTCTTTGTCATCGCCCGCAAGCCAGAATTGGCACAAGACGAGCCGCAATCATAGGCTAGAGCCCAGTAAAGCGCGCCTTTTGTTTGTTGACGAAAGCGTCAACACCGGCGGCCTTGTCATCGCTCGCGGCGACCCAACCGCTAGCCAGCGCGTCCATGTGGGCGGCGCGGTCTTCGTTGGCTCCGGCGTGCAACAGGTACTTGGCGGCCTCTACGGATCGCGGCGACAGGTCTTGCACCTGCTCGAACAGGGCATGGGCGCGCTCGATCGGGGCCTCGCAAACATCAAACACAAAGCCCCAAGAGCGTGCCTGTTCAGCCGTGAGCTGTTGGCCGAACAGTGCCATGGCCTTGACCGCAGGCTCGGGCAGCAAGCGGGCCAGGCGCTGGGTGCCCGACCAGCCCGGGATGATGCCCACCCGCGCTTCGGGCAGGCCCAACCGAGCCTTGGGGGCCATGATCCGCAGATCACAAGTGGCGGCCAGCTCTAGCCCACCGCCTAGGGCATGCCCGTTGAGCACGGCGACCGTAGGCTTGGACAAACGCGCCAGGCGGTCAAAGATGCGGTGGCCGTCGCGCACCCAATGGCGGGCAAAATCGCGACTGGAGAGCGCGCCCCAAGCCGTAATATCGGCCCCGCAACAAAAGGCTCGCTCGCCCGCACCGGTAAGAATGACCATCGCCAGATCGTCATCGCGTTCCAGCGCCGTGCAGTGCCGCTCCAGATCATCCATCATGGCCAGAGTCAGCGCGTTGAGCTTGTCCGGATTGTTGATGGTCAGCGTTGCTAGCCGCCGGCCTTGATCGGTGTCTTGATAGCTGAGGTCAATACTAGCCATGGTCTAGGACAGGGCTCCGTGATGCTTGCGCGCTTCGAAGATGAAGCCCAAGAAATTGAGCAGCAATTGCGCGGCCAGAATTTGCGTCGATTCGCTGGGGTCGTAGGCAGGGGCGACCTCAACCAGATCAATGCCGACGACATCGCCACGACGGGCCAGGCCTTGCAGGATTTCTAGCACGTCGTAGTACATGAAGCCGCCGTGGCTGGGTGTGCCAGTGCCCGCCGCGATCGAGGGGCAAAAGGCGTCAATGTCGATGGTGACATAGAAGCGCTGGCCTGCCGGAATGCGATCCAAGACGCCTTGCGTGCCCAGCTTGCGGACCTGGCGTACTGACAAGATGTCCGAGCCTTGGGCTCTGGCATAATCGTAACCCTCCTTGGCCGTCGAAGAGACGTTGCGAATGCCCAATTGCGTCATGCCACTCACGTAGTCTTTTTCGATCGCGCGGCGCATGGGGTTACCGTGGCCTTGGGTGACACCGTGGCGCTGATCGACAAAGTCCAAATGGGCGTCGATCTGCACGACATGGATCGGCCCCTTGTCGGCACAGTCTTGGTCGAAGGCGCGAATGCAGGGGATGTTGACCGAATGATCGCCGCCGATCACCAAAGGCAAGGCGCCTGCGCTCAGGATCTGGCGCACGCCAAATTCGATATTGTCGTGGCTGGCTTCGGTCTTGGTATGGATAATGTCGGCATCGCCCAAGTCTTGGATACGCACCCCATCCAGGTAGGTCACGTCGTCTTCGTGATCGTAGGCGCCAGCATGGCCAAAGGAAAACAGCGTTGATGCCTCGCGAACAGCACGAGGCCCAAAGCGCGCACCCGCCCGCCATTGGGTACCAAAGTCAAAGGGCGCACCCAGAACCGCGACGTCAGCGTCGATAGAATCCCAATCGGGCTGATAGTCGGACTTGGCGAAGGTGGAAATGCCGACGAAAGGCAGGTTGAGCCGTCCGCTCTCGTAGCCGTGCTTTGACATGCGGTAATCCTTTGCGATGGCGCGGGCCTAAAAGCTGACCGTGACCGAAGATTTGATTGAAATTTCATTGTCGTTTTGGCTGCCGTCGCCCAGATCCATCATGAAATCCGAATTAACGGTGCCAACATCAGGATCTAAGTAGGCAAGGCCGGTAGCCAGAGTCAGGCCCGAGGCCAGCTCGTAGGCCGCGCCGACGTGGTAGGAGCCGATGGATTGCTTGCTGCCAAAGGGCGCCAGGCTGGCAAACTTCATGTTTTGCAGCTCATAGCCCCCACCGAGAATCAATGGCCCCATACGGTAGGACACGCCAGCCGACAGGTAGTCGCGCGCTTGGGCCACGATGGTCCCCGACGCCAGGCCAAAGCGGGACGACAGATCTTGGTCAAAGCTGGTATCTGCGTAGGACACGCCCGCTTGCCAGGGCCCATAGTCGCCGTGCAGCGAAAAGGCGAAACCCTCGGTCGCAAAACTGGTACCCAGAGTGATGTCCAGCCCTGTTAGGTCCAGCGTATAGGCAGCCCCCGCCGACCAGCGGCCTTCATCATCGACCGCGCCGTCAAAATCAAACCCGAATGCTGAGTTGCTGTAGTAGGCCAATTCGCCTTCCTGTTCGACAAAAGCGTCAATCTCCATCGCGCCATGGGCCAACAAGGGCACCTGCAACTGATTGACCGCATAGCCCGCCGGGCCGGTGTCGCCCAAAGCGACGAAGCCCAGGGCCGAATCAAAGAAAAGATAGCCGTCGTTGAAGGCAACCAGATCTTGATCGAGCGCGTCTTCATCTTCAACGAGGCCTTTGGTCAAAGGCAGGCCAGCCAAGAGGCCCAAAGGATCAAAACCGCGTCCACTGCTACCGTCATCGCCGTCAAGGTCGTCGTCCGATTGCTCCAGGTCCAACTCCAGATGGGCGCCGAGGGCGATGCCTACTTTGGATTCCCACTTGGCATCAATGTCCAAACGGCCGTCCACGACGAAATCCAGGTTTTGAACCGAACTGTCGGCGTCAACACGGTCGAAATTGTACATCTCCGCTTCCAGAAAGCCGCCGATAGTCAGGAACTGGGCCTTGGCGGAAGGAGCAGCGGAAAGGAACGAGAGGCTCGCGAATCCCGCAATGGCGGCCAGTCCGCTGGCGCTCGCCAGGAGGGGAAAAGGGGGGGCTTGCAATCGGAGCATGAAATGATCTCGCAAGGTCAAAATAAACTTTGGGTTAAATAGGCTTGGGTCAAAATTGGAATGGCCGCAAAAAAACCGACCGGTTTGGGGCCAGTAGACCCTCGGAAATGCAGGCACAATGCCACAACTTTAGATTGAATGCAAGGCCGGGGATCTGACCTAGAAATCGGGCCTGGAAATCGGGCCTGGAAATTGGGCCTGGAAATTGGGCCTGGAAATTGGGCCTGGAAATTGGGCCTGGAAATTGGGCCTGGAAATTGGGTCTGGAAATTGGGCCTGGAAATTGGGCCTGGCCTGTTCTGTCATGAACCCACAATTCAGAATCGGTGATGGCCGGGCTAGGCAGGGCCACCAGGCTCGGCTATGCAAGCTTCGAAAGTGTCTGTGCTTCAGGCGCTTGCAACGAAGGACAGCGACATGAGCAATAAGGCGCCCGCCGGTCAGGTGAGTGAAGATCAAGGCAATATCAGCGGCGGCTATAGTCAGGTGTTTCTGTTCCTAGCGGTCTTTTTGCCCTTTGCCTTGGCCTATTTTTATTCCTACCTGGTGCGCAATCTCAACGCCACCTTGAGCGCGACGCTGACGAATGCCTTCGATCTGTCCAAGGCCCAGCTTGGCGCGATGACGGCGGCCTATTTCCTATCGTTTACGCTGGCTCAAGTGCCGATGGGGCTCGCGATGGACCGCTTTGGGCCCCGGCGGATACAGTCGCTTCTCTACACGGTGGCGGCGTTGGGATGCGCCTGCTTTGCGCTGGCCGACGGCTTTGCCATGCTAACCCTTGGCCGCTTCTTGATTGGCATCGGCGTTGCGGGCGGATTGATGTGTGGCCTGAAGGCCCTGTCATTGTGGTTCGCGCGTGACCGGCTGTATTTCCTCAACAATCTGATGCTTGCCTTTGGCGGTCTGGGCGCCATGGCGGCGACGGTGCCCATCCAGTGGCTGGACGCGCATGTGCCTTGGCCGATGATCTTTTGGGGGCTCTGCGCGCTGGCATTGCTGGTGCCCGCCAGCTTGCTGTTGGTTACGCCTGAAAAGCCGCAGTTGGTCCGCCACGGCAACGTATTGAACGGACTCTGGACCATCGCGCGCCAACCCGCCTTTGTCTATTTGGTGCCGGGCATGTGTTTCGGCATGGCTTCCGGTATGGCGATTCAATCGCTTTGGATGGGACCGTGGATCGACGACATGCTGTCGGTAACAGCGGCCACAAAGGGCTGGATCCTTTTGACCATCAACGCCTTTTTCGTCATCACGGCCCTGGGTTTGGGATGGTTTACCGCGTTGCTGGCGCGCCTTGGCTTGCGCACAGAGGCGGTGATGATCGGCGGCCTTGCAATCGGGGGAGCCTCGCTTGTGGCACTGACGCTGCTGCCGCCCTGGTTGGGGGTCGGCCTGTTTGCCCTGACCATTACCATGCAGAACGCGTGCTTTTTGATCTATGCCTACATGACCCATCGGCTGGGCGCGCAGATGGCCGGGCGGTCAAACGCCCTGATCAACACCACCTTATTTGCGGGTGTTTGGGCCATCTTGAGCCTTTTGGGGGTTGTGATTGACACGGTCACGGCCTCTGGGGGCAGCTTGGCGCAGGGCTATGCCTATGGGTTTTGGAGCTTGGCGCTGGGCTGCTTCATCGCGTTGGGTTGGGCCTTGTTTGGGCTGTATCGGGGCTTGGACTAGAGCAAGCCGCGAATGAGTGGCACTACGAATGAGCATGGACTTGCGTTAGAAATCAATCAGCTAGAGCGGAAGGGCTGTTGCAAGGCCAGCGCCCGACGCACTAGGCCCCAGGCTGGCTGTTTGCGTATTTGCGTATTTGCGGTTCGCCAAGAACTGCGGGAAATTTGCGGGAAATTTGCGGGAAAGCACCGCGGCCGCCTGCAAATTCTTGTTTCATGATTCCACGAAGCTTGCACCCAAGCTGGGCGCGCCGTTGCGGCGGGTCTAGTTCGGGCCTACTCGGCGCCGCGCGGGCTCTCCTGCGCTGGTGTCGCTTGCCGTGCCTAATGTGATCCAACCAGAACAATAAAAGGAGCCCGCATGTTCCGCCTCCCGCGTTCATTCTCGCCACCAAATTCCGTCTCTCGTGCTCTTCGACCGGCTGCGGTCTTGCTCGCTGCTGGCCTTGCCTGTGGCGGCTCAAGCGTTTGGGCTCAAGGCCTGAGCCCTGATGCTCTCAAGAGCGAATTGCTGATTTCCTTGGCTCAGCCCTTGCCGCTGACCATCATCGGCCCGCTCATGGCCCCAGATATCGAGATTGAGGCCGAGGGCACCACCCAGCACGTGCGCCTGCCCGATGCTCGCATCATGGGCTTCATTCCCTTGGGCGCGGTTTCCTTTGATCTGACCGATTTGGGCGACAAGCGCTATGAAGTTTCCAACTTTGCGCTGCCGGATACAATTGCGCTGGGCGGCGGCATGGAATTGTCGATAGGAAGCTCGACCCTCACCGGGATTTGGTCGTTCGAGACCCGCTCCTATGAGACCATGCGACTGAACTTTAAGAGCGTGGCGGTGCATGTTGGCGGCGGCAGTGTCGAGCTCGCGCGGCTCGGCGCATTGGAACTTGCGATTGACCAACAAGGCAAGCAGGACATAGACGCCAGCTTGCTGAGTTTGAGCGGTGTCAACCTGGCTGCGGATATCCCCGATGTGGGGCCGGTCCTTGCGGGTGAACTCAGCGCGCGGATCTTGGTGAAGACCGGTCAACCGCTGGATCTGCAATCGCTAATTACGCGATCTGTGCAGTCGGCTTTCTTGGCTCCCGACCAAAGCCAACTGGTCAACCTGATGGGCTTTTTGCAGGAGCGCCGATATGATCTGCTGCAAGCTGACGTCACCCTACGCGACCTGGATGCTTCTTTGCCAGACGGCCCCTGGCGCGCAGGATCAGCCAGCCTGCGCATTGATGGAACCGATCTGACCTTGGGCGAGCTGGGCCGCCTGTCCATCACCGTTTCCGGGCAGGATATCCATGCAATGCCCGACGACGATGTGACCATTACCATGGGTCAGGGTAACGGAACCTTGGGCGTATCGGGCTTGTCGATCGCCAAAATCCTGGCGGCTTTGCAGCAGATCGATGCAGCAGGCCATGGCATGAGCGTTGAAGGAAGCCTTGCCGATTTCTATGATGCCTTCTTGGGCTTTGATGACGTTAACTTGAGCCTTGATGTGCGCGATCTTTTCGCGATCAATCCGGAAGATGATGACTTGGAATCCTTCGGTTTCAAAGCCTTGTCGGTAGCGCAGCGCTTGTCCGGCTTCAAAGAGCGTCGCGGCGAAATTGCTATGAATTGGGTTGTGGATGGTTTCAACGTGACCCTGCCGGACCTGAAGCCTGAATACGACTACTCCTACAACTCCGAAACCAACGAGTATGAACGCAGCGAGGAGCCGGTCGATCCCTCGCCAAGGGACGTCGCTGAGCGCAATTTACAGCGCGACATGATTGCTTTGTTGGCGCCTGAGAGCCTGAGCCTCAACATGAGTGTCTCGCAGTTGGGGGATGCGTTGGCCTATGACATTCTGAAAAATCTGCCGATAGATGAAAACATCGAAACCTCCTGGCTGGCCTTGCTGGCGGTGCTGCCGACACTGGAAATCCATCTGATTTCAAATGCCGACTACCGCAGCCAAAAGGGTCGCCTAACCGCCAACAGCGATGTTGTCCTGGTTCCCATGCGTGCGACTTCGTTCAACGCCTACACTGGTACACAGACCTCCCAGTTTGAAGGTTGGGATGCCTTTATGTCAGAAGCACGTCGCATCATTGCCGAGACTGAAGACGAGATCTTGGTGGTCTTCGACCCCTATGTTGCTGTCATGGAGGCCTTTGGCCGTCCGGCCGGCGACGACGCCTTGACCTGGGATGTGGTGATGGATGGTGAGAAAGATTATATGATTATCAATGATCGCAAGTTCTACATCCCCGATATCGCGAGCTTGTTCGGGCTGCCTGCCATGATGGATGCCATGGACGACATCATGCGCTTCTAAGGCAAGCTGCACTTTCGGTTCGCAGTGTTTAGAGCCCGGCGTGCGAGGTCAATTTGGCCTGGCACGCCGCGCCTACGGGAATGGGTCACCGCCTAGACCCGGCGGGCTCAGCGCACAACCACGACATTGCCGCGTTTGTGGCCGGTTTCCATGTAGCGCTGGGCTTCGATCAGCTGCTCAAGCGGGTAGCTGCGATCCATCAGCGGCGAGAACTTGCCCGCCTCGCACAGGTCAATGACGGCGCTAAGCATGGACCGCAAGACCTCTGGCGCCAGCAAACCTGTTGCCGAAAAACGCGCTTTGCGCGCGCCGTATTTGCGCGTGCGCATCATAGCCCCCAACAGGGCAAGGCTCAACACGGGGCAGACATAGCGACCGTTTGCTTGCAACGCCCGTTTTGCGGCTGCAAAACTCGCCACCCCCAACGTGTCATAGATGACATCGTAGCCTGCGCCTTTATCTAGCGCATTGTGCCGGTTGTAATCGATAACATGATCGGCCCCAAGCGAGGCGACCAGATCAACATTGCGCGCGCTACAGGTGGCGGTGACCTCTGCCCCCATTGCTTTGGCGATTTGGACCGCCGCGCTTCCCAAGCTGCCCGATCCGCCCAGGATCAACAGCCGCTCCCCTGCCTTGAGCTTCGCGACATTGTGCAAGAAGTTGTAAGAGGTCAGGGCCCCATCACACAATCCGGCGGCCTGTTCATGCGTCAGGCTGGCGGGCTTGTGCATCAGAACGCCGTCCTGCTTGAGGCAGATGTGGCTGGCGTTGGCGCCAAAGGTCAGCCCCGCCTCTCCAAACACCTCGTCTCCGACGGAAAAACGGGTGACGTTGGAGCCTACCGCGATGATGCGGCCGGACAGGCAGGTGCCGATCAGATCCTGGCGCGGGCGGCGCAAGCCAAGGAATAGACGGGCGAACTTCGGTGTGCCGGCGCGCATCATGCCGTCGGCGCGGGTCACGCCTGAGGCTTCGATCTTTATCAAAACCTCGCCGGGGCCGGGCTCTGGCATGGGTCGCGTTACGGGTACCAGAATGCCCGGAGCGCCATAGCGGGGAATGCGCCAGGCAGACAGGGACTGTGCTTGTGGCACGCCACCTTGAGCGTCTGCAAGACGCGCGTTGTCGGATGGCGCGGGTTGAGGGCTTGTGGCAAGCGCGCGCTGCATGTCGGCGGTGAGTGGGAGCGTGTTGTGGGCTGGTACGAGCGTTGCCATGAGAGCCTATCCTTTTTGATTGCGGCCTGCGGTCCCGGTCTTGGTCTTGGTCCTGGTCCTGGTCTGGGCGGCTGGCCTTGGGGTGTGGCTCATGCTATAGCGGAGCAAATATAACCCGAATACTGCCTTATATGTTCCATTATGGAACGAAATCGAACCACACGATCAGAAGGCGCCCTATGGATTGGAAGTCACTGCCTGCGTTTTTGGCGGTCGCACGACAAGGCTCGCTGCGTGCCGCCGCGGAGGCCACTGGCGGCACCCACGCCACGATGCGCCGACAGGTCGAGAGCCTGGAGGCCCAACTCGGCGCTCAGCTCTTTCAAAGGGGCGCCGATGGTCTGCGCTTGACCGCCGCGGGCCGACGTTTGTTGCCCCAAGCCTTGGAGGCCGAGGCGGCCCTGCTCAAGGGCTTCAATGCGGTCAAAGGGCTGGATCGCGAGGCCGCGGGGCGTATCCGTGTGTCCGCGGATCCTATGACCGCGCATTTTCTGTTGGCGCCGGTGATCTCCGACTTTTGCGCACTCTACCCGGAAATTGACATCGAACTTCGCCTATCGTTCGCGATCGATTCCATCGAAAAGCTAGAGACCGATGTATCTGTGCGCCATGTATTGGAGGTCGATGGCGAGGCCGTGGGCCGTAAGCTGTTCCCGCTTTCGATCGGCATCTTTGCGGCGCGAGACTACTTGGATCGCGCTCTGCCCAAGGCCGGGCCGAAGGGGCAGGGGTTGGAGTGGCTGGGCTATGGGCCGCAAGCCGACCTGCTGGAATTTATTCAAAATTCGCCCTACCCCAAAGCCAAGGTCCGCCACGCCATCACCGATCCAGAGATGCACCTGCATTTGGCCAGAGCCGGGGCTGGCATGGCCATCTTGGCAGCCTGGACACAAGCGCGCTTTCCTGAGCTTCAGCGCGTACCCGGCACCCAATTGGATGAGCGCCGCTCGACTTGGGTTCTCTTGCATCCCGATTTGCGCCGGGTGCGCCGCGTGCGCCTGTTTGTCGATTATCTCTGCGCGGCCTTGGTAGAACGACGCGCCGAGTTCATTGGTGGCTAAATCAAAACCCCGAGCCGCGTCACCGGCGTCGGTGGCGGCACGGCGCCAAAGACAAGCCCGCAAAGCCACCTTCACGATCCTGGCCGCACCTTCGGGTTTTGCTGGTTGTTTGCGCAAAGCCACCTTCGGGTTTTGCTGGTTGTTTGCGCAAAGCCACCTTCGGGTTTTGCGCTAGAGAATAAAGCGGCTCAAGTCGGCGCTTTGGGCCAAAGGCGCGACCCGCTCATTGACCATCTCGGCCGTAACTTCGACGCTCTGCCCGCCCATGTCCGAGGCATTGAACGATATGTCGTCAAGCAAACGCTCCAGCACGGTGTGCAGACGCCGCGCGCCGATGTTTTCGACCGACTGATTGATGTCGGCAGACAGCTTGGCCAGCGCGTCGATCGCCTCGTCGGTAAAGCTGAGGGCCACCCGTTCGGTACCCATCAGCGCGGTATACTGGCGAATGAGCGAGTTTTCGGGCTCGCGGAGAATTCGGCCGAAATCCTCCTGGCTTAGGGCTTGCAGTTCAACGCGGATCGGCAGGCGCCCCTGCAGCTCGGGCAGCAAATCGGCGGGCTTGGAGACATGGAAAGCCCCCGAAGCGATGAACAAGATGTAGTCGGTCTTGATCGGGCCGTACTTGGTCGCGACCGTGGTGCCTTCGATCAAGGGCAGCAGGTCGCGTTGGACGCCTTCGCGGGAGACATCGCCGCCGCGCCGGTCGGCCGAGGTTGCCACCTTGTCGATTTCGTCGATGAAGACAATGCCGTGTTGCTCGACCGCCTGCAGAGCTTCAATCTTGATCTCGTCCTCGTCAATCATGGCGCCGGACTCTTCCTGGATCAGCGCCTCATAAGCATCGGCCACCTTTAGTTTGCGGCGCTTGGTGGGCTTGTGACCCATCTTGCCGAGCATTTCGCCCAGGTTAATCGCCGAAAATGAGGCACCGGGCATGCCGGGCATCTCAAGCATGGGCATACCGGTGCCGCCGGTGTCGACCAGCTCCAGTTCAATTTCGGTATTGTCCAGCGAGCCTTCGCGCAGGCGCTTGCGAAACTTCTGGCGGGTCTCTTCGCTGGCGGTGTTGCCAACCAGCGCGTTTAGGACACGATCTTCGGCCTTGATCGCCGCCTTCGCGCGTACAGACTTGATCTTCTCCTCGCGCAGCATGCTGAAAGCAACTTCCACCAGATCGCGGATCATGCTCTCGACGTCACGCCCCACATAGCCCACCTCGGTGAACTTTGTCGCTTCGACCTTTAAGAAGGGCGCGCGGGCCAGTTTGGCCAGGCGCCGAGCGATCTCGGTCTTGCCAACGCCGGTTGGGCCGATCATCAGGATGTTTTTGGGTAGGATCTCTTCGCGCATCTCGGGGCTGAGCTGTTGTCGGCGCCAGCGATTGCGCAGCGCAATGGCAACGGCGCGCTTGGCATCGTTTTGGCCCACGATAAAGCGGTCCAGTTCTGAAACGATTTCACGCGGCGAGTAGGCCGCGGCGGTCATAAAGTCGGTCATGATAGGCTATCAATCACCAGGTTGTTGTTCGTGTAGACGCAGATCTCAGCTGCAATACTCATGGCTTTACGGGCGATGGCCTCGGCTTCCAGCGGCTGATCGACCAGCGCACGCGCCGCAGCAAGAGCGTAGTTGCCGCCGGAACCAATGGCGGCAATGCCATCTTCGGGTTCCAAGACATCGCCGTTGCCAGTGATAACCAGGCTCACGTCCTTATCGACGACAATCATCATGGCCTGCAATTGGCGCAGGTACTTATCCATGCGCCAGTCCTTTGCCAATTCAACGGCCGCTCTGGTCAACTGCCCCGGATAGGCCTCAAGCTTGGCCTCAAGCCGCTCAAACAAGGTAAAGGCGTCAGCCGTCGCGCCAGCAAAACCCGCGATAACCTCCTGGGATTTGCCCAAGCGCCGCACCTTGCGGGCGCTGGCTTTGATAACGGTGTCGCCCAGGGAGACTTGGCCGTCCCCAGCGATAACCACCTTGCCGTTCTTGCGAACGGATAAAATGGTTGTGGCGTGCATGCTTTGCGTATGGGAGGAAGCTTGGCTCATTGTCTGGTCATGTTTGGGGTCTGTAAAGGTTGGCGGCGGCTGGTCCGTCCGTAAACGGCGCAAAGCAGCGAAGCCTTGGTGGGGCTCTGAAGCGCGCGAAGACGGCCAGGTGAACTAGTTAGATAAGCAAGAATGTTGGGATAAAAAGACCGGCGCGCAATCGCAAGGGGTAAGGCCAGCTGGCCGACGAGCGGCAGCCCTGGTTGCGGCTTGCCTTTGGGCGTGGTGGCGTGGCGCTGAACTTAGCCATGGCGGCGATCTGGCGCCGTATTCGAGCGAAAATGTGACGAAGTTTGAAACAAAATTTGCGCGTCTTTTCCATAAATTGCGCGTTTAGGGTGCTTGTTCGCAGCCGCAGGGACTGGCAGAAGCAGAGCCAAGAGCAAAGCCGCCCTTGACGCAGGGGCGCCTTGGTTGCTCGCCGCGGTTGGTCGCTGCGTTTATGCTTGGATCTGCGGGTCGCAAAATCGGCCACCGGACTGGAAGGGGTTGAGGCGCGGGTGCAAGTACCTTAAGTAAGGGGCAACGCTCCGGCGGCCACGACGTGCTGGCAGTGGCAAAGGTCGAGTTCCTTTGAACTCAAAGCAAAATGTTTGCCAGCAAGGCAGGCAAAAAACAAAAATGTGATTTCGCTCAATGGCTGCAAGGCATGACGGCACCATTGTTCTTTCGAAGCATCATGGAGGTAGCGCGTATGAACGCTCTGGCGTCTGTTAAGGCCCTGGGTCAACGTCCGGAAATCGAACGTCTTAGTAATTTGGACGCAAACGATTTGGACGATATCTGCAACGCCGCTGACGAAGCCATCCGGGAAGGTGGCGGGTTCGGGTGGGTGCAGCCGCCTGTGCGTGATGTGATGGAGCAATACTGGCGCGGCCTTTGCTTGGTGCCGGGCATTGATGTGTGGCTGGCGCGCCTAGACGGCGTGCTGGTGGGCTCAATCCAACTCAAACACATGCCTGCCAACAACGAAGCTCAGCGGCATGTCGGCCAAATCACGACCTCTTTCGTTGCGCCCTGGGCGCGTGGCCATGGGTTGGCGCGCGGCTTGTTGTTGACCGCCCTGCAATCTGCGCAGCGCGAAGGTCTGAAGGAAGTCATGCTGGACGTGCGCGAGACCCAAAAAGCAGCGATCCACGTCTATGAGTCCCTGGGGTTCAGCTGTTGGGGCCGGCATCCGCGCTACGCCTACGTCAACGGGTCCTACGTTGCGGGCCGCTTTTATTCGCTCGAACTGGACAAGCACGACTTTTTGTCAATGACGGTGCTCTAGTCTAGCGCCGCGTGAGACCGAGACCGCCAGTTTATCGGTGATTTTCGCCCTATTGCCGGGGGCAAGCGGCAAATCTATCCCTCTTAGAAGGCGCTTGTTTCAAGCGGGCTGGCTCCATAAATGCTGGCCCGCACAGCGCCGGTCTTTGGCCCCGATTGCGCCACTTCTGGACTTGGTTTTGCCATTTGCCGCCTGATTGGGGTCGCAATCCTTGGTGGCAAAAAGGCCTCCGCGGGCTCTTGTTGGCCTTGCATTGTTGCGGATCAAAAAAGGAACATAGGGGTCTAAAGCAGAAACTATCAATTTATTTTTGCATTTAAATCAACCGCTTGTCACCTTCATGTGACCCGGTGTTGATTGAAGTTTCTTCTTGATCTCGGGGTGACCACTTGGGGGTCTGGCCAACGCCGTTTTGCGTATTGCCCAGGGCTCCGATCCCGACACCGACCGCCGATATTAGCAAAGAGCCGCCCATGGCCTACGATAGCAACAACATATTTGCCAAGATTCTGCGTGGCGAGATTCCTTGTACAAAAGTCGCAGAAACTGAGCACAGCTTGGCTTTCGAGGACATTAATCCACAGGCGCCGACCCACGTGCTCGTGGTTCCCAAAGGCGCATACGTTTCCCAGCATGATTTTGCCGACAAGGCCTCTGCCGAAGAGGTCAAAGATCTGTGGCAATGCGTTCATGCTGCGGCGGAGGCAAAAGGCGTTGCGCTGACGGGATACCGGTCCATTTCCAACCACGGCGCGGACTCGCACCCCGACGTGCCGCACTATCATGTTCACATTCTTGGGGGGCGTCCGCTGGGCCGGATGGTCCGCTCAGAGTCGCCCTGATTGAGCGAGGTGTGAAAGTGATTGATTTGTCAAATTGGGGCGAAAATCCGGCATTCTCACAGGTTGAGGGCGGAAAAGGGGCAGATTTCCTTGGCTTTTCAAAGGAATCTCGTTAATGACCAGGTTCTGGGGACAAAGAACGAATGAGTAAGGCGCGAGACGATATGCGCGACCATCGCTACGATCAACATTGGTACGCTGAGCCAACGGGGGAGCAATACGTGACCCACGCGGGCATGCAAGCGCACGAATTCTATGATCTGTCGTATGATCCATATACCTACAACGCAGCGGATTGGCACGGCTTTAGCCTTTCCGAAATTCTGAGCTATTACAGAAGCCTGTATGAGCGTTCCATCTTCCAAGTTGCCGAGGAGCTGCGTATTCGCGCGGCCTATTTGCAGGCGCTGGAAGAAGGCCAGTACCACGCGCTGCCTGGCGTGACCTATGCCAGCGGTTTTGTGCGCACCTATGCCAACTATTTGGGCCTGCCCGCCGACGAAATGGTCGAGCGTTTCAAGTATGAGGCCCGCGGTAAGTTTGAACAGCAGCAACCACTGAAGCCAAACCACATTACCGCTGCGATCTCTCAACAGACCCAAGCGCAAGCCAGCAGCAAGGCGCCGCAGGGCATTGCTTTGGTTGCCTGCTTGCTGATGATTATGGGCGGCTTTGCAACCTGGTGGTTCATGAGCTCGTCCGTGCCGAACATCACGATGCAGCCCAACGGCACCGCTGTGTTGATCGACCCGCAGTCTGGCGAGCGTCGCGCGCTGCCAGCCCTGGGTTCGGGCGTCAATGACCGCTCACTGCCGTTCGTGTCAGGCCCCGGCGATCTTGAAGCTGACAGCCCGACCGAGCTGTTGGCTGAACTTAGTGGCATCAACAATGGCTATCGCCTGGATGTTGACAGCACACCACTGGATGCGGCTAGCCAAGATTCGCTTGACGGTCTGGGCATCGTCTCAGCAGCGCCGGCTGCCACGGCGGATGTGAGCATCAAGGCCAAGCGCTTGACTTGGGTGCAGATCCGCGACCTGCGCGGCAACACGATCGCATCTGAAGTTCTGCAGGAAGGCCAAGAATTTGCCGTGCCTCAGCAGCCCAACTTGCAGCTCATTTCCGCCGAGCGTGAGTTCCTGGAAGTCTATGTGGACGGCGCTTTGGTCACCAGCCTGCGCGCGCTGGATTCCAGCGGCCGTTCTTTCTCGCTGGATGCGCGCGACCTGAAAGAAGACATCGACAGCTAAGCGGACCTCTTCGCTTCTTCGAACACGCAAACGCTCTCGGTTCCGGGGGCGTTTTTGTTTTTGTGGGCAGGGTGCGTACCGGTGAGGATAACGCCCAGGGTTTGCGACAGGCCAGGGTTTGCGACAGGCCAGGGTATGCAACAGGCCAGGGTATGCAACAGGCCATTGCTAGGCCGTCCACGAGCGCTGGCCCTCTCAATTTTGGCGTATCGCGGCGCCCGCAAGGCCCCTGTTCAGCGAAAGGCAGGGCATGAGCGCGGTTTGAGCGCTATTTGGGCTTTGCTCTTGGCGGCTGCGTTGCTATCTCATGCGGGCAAGACAAGCCCCCAACCAATCGAGGCCCCCCGGCGTGAGCAAATTTCAGCCCCAACGTGGCACCCGTGACCTGTTGCCCGACGAACAGCGCAAGCACCAACACATCATTGATGCCGCGCGCCGCATTACGCGCCGTTTCGGTTTCGAGCAGATCGAGACCCCGATCTTTGAGTCCACCGAGGTCTTCGCGCGTGGCCTGGGCGAAGCAACGGATGTTGTTTCAAAGGAAATGTACACCTTCCCCTCGCGCGACGGCAGCGCCAGCCTTACGCTGCGCCCTGAAAACACGGCGGGCGTGGTGCGCTCTTTCGTTTCCAACGGCCTCAGCAACCAGACCCCGGTCAAGCACTTCTACGCCGGGCCCATGTTCCGCTATGAGCGCCCGCAAAAGGGCCGCTATCGCCAGTTCCACCAGATCGGGGTCGAGCTGATCGGCCAGAGCCAACCGCAGGCGGATATTGAGACCATCGCCGCGGGGCACATGGTGCTGCAGGCTCTGGGCCTGGACGATAAGGTCACTTTGGAGCTGAACACGCTGGGCGACACCGACTCCCGCCAAGCCTATCGCGACGCGCTGGTGGCCTATTTCAGTGATTTCAAGGACCAGCTGTCTGAAGAGAGTCAGGAGCGCCTGACCAAGAACCCGCTGCGGATTTTGGATTCCAAATCGACTTCGGATCAAGAATTGGTCGTCGCTGCACCCAAATTTGAAGATTATCTAAATGCTGAGAGCCAGGACTTCTACGCCGAGGTCAAAGCGGGGTTGGAAGCGTTGGGCATTGCCTATACCCACAATCCTTTGCTGGTGCGCGGCTTGGACTACTACTGCCACACCGCTTTCGAATTCACCACGACCCATTTGGGCGCTCAATCGGGCGTTCTGGGCGGCGGGCGCTATGACGGCTTGGTCGAGATGCTGGGCGGATCGCCGACCCCCGGCGTCGGCTGGGCGGGCGGCATTGAGCGCATGGCCTTGCTGCTGGATCAAGAACCCGAGCAGCCCCAAACGGTGGCCGTCCTGCCTTTGGGCGCGGATACGCAGACCGAGGCTCTGACGCTGGCGCATGAGCTGCGTCAAGCCGGATTGGTGGTCGATCAGTCCTATTCGGGCAATCTGAAAAAGCGCCTAACCCGGGCCAACAAGGCCGGTGCGCGCTATGCTGTTCTGTTGGGCAGCGATGAAATTGCACAAGGGAAGGTGACGCTGCGTGATATGCAAGACGGCAGTCAAGACGCCGTGGATCGCGCGGCTTTGACGGATCGTTTGACCTCTTTGGTAGCCCCGCTATGAGCCTGATTTCCAAACTCGAAACCGTCCTGAACCGCTTTGAAGAGCTGCAATCGCTGCTCTCCGATCACCCCAATCCCGGCAGCGATGACTATACGGCGCTCAGCCGCGAATACGCCGAGTTGAACCAGGTCGAGCCTCAGTTGCGCGAGCTGATGACGCTGCACAACGATATCGCGGAAATGCAGGCGATCTTGGATGATCCAGGCGCCGATGCCGACATGAAGGAACTGGCGGGCGAAGAGCTTCCCGAATTGAACGCGCGCTACCCCGAGCTGGAAAAGGCGGTGCAGATCGCGTTGTTGCCCAAAGACGAGGCCGACGCGCGCAACGCCATCTTGGAAGTACGCGCGGGCACTGGCGGCGACGAAGCGGGCCTGTTTGCCGCTGATCTTTTGCGCATGTACGAGCGCTATGCTGCGACCCAGGGTTGGAAGGTCGAGACCCTCAGTTTGTCGGATACCGGCATCGGTGGCGTGAAAGAGGCCAGCGTCATGATTAGCGGGCAAAACGTTTTCCAACGCCTTAAGTTTGAATCTGGAGTGCATCGCGTGCAGCGCGTGCCGGAAACAGAGTCGGGCGGGCGGGTTCACACCTCGGCGGCGACCGTGGCGGTCTTGCCTGAGGCTGAGGAGATCGACGTCTCCATCAATCCCGCAGATCTGCGCATCGACACCTTCCGCGCTTCTGGTGCCGGCGGCCAGCACGTCAACACCACCGACTCTGCCGTTCGCATTACCCACCTGCCGACCGGCATTGTGGTCAGCCAACAGGATGAAAAGTCCCAACACAAGAACCGAGCCAAGGCTATGAAGGTCCTGTTGTCACGTATCTATGAAGTGCAGCGCGAAGAGGCCGATCGCGAGCGCGCCGACAGTCGCAAGCTGCAAGTGGGCTCGGGCGACCGGTCGGAGCGCATCCGCACCTATAACTTTCCGCAAGGCCGGGTCACCGATCACCGCATAAACCTGACGCTCTATAAGTTGGATCAGGTGCTGCAAGGCGAAGCGCTGGACGAGCTGGTTGATGCGCTGATTACCGAAGATCAGGCCGACAAGCTGGCCGCGATGGCAGCGAGCTGATTAGCGGTGCTGGCATGAGCAAGGCGCCCAGCGGTCCGCTGCTGACTTTGCGCAGCCTGTTGCAGGGCGAACAGCAGTCCGGTGACACCGGGTTGGATAGCCGCGCGCTCACAGCCTTTGTGTTTTCGCTGCTTGGGCTGGACCGCCTAGCCTTGGTGCGTGAGCCCGATCTGAGGCTATCCGAACAACAGGCGCGCATTTTGCGTGATGCCCTAGAGGCGCTCAAGATGGGACGCAGCCCCGCCCGAATTCTGGGGCGGCGCGAATTCTGGTCCCTGGAGTTCGAATTATCCGAGGCCACCTTGGAGCCGCGACCAGAAACAGAACTGCTGGTCGAGCTGGCTTTGGAGGAGCTGCAAGCGCTAGACGCGCCGCTCATCGCCGATCTTGGCACCGGCAGCGGCTGTATCCTCTTGTCGATTTTGAGCGAGCGGACCGATGCCAGCGGCTGGGGGCTTGACCTCAGCGCCGAGGCCCTGGTAACCGCGGAAGCCAACGCTGAGCGCCTGGGCCTGGCGAGGCGGGCGCGGTTTGTGCAAAGCAACTGGTTTTCGGCCCTGGCGACGGGCCAGCGCTTTGACTTGTTGGTCTCTAACCCCCCCTACATCAGTCGTTCTGTCGTTGATGGCCTGCCCGCAATCGTGCGGGATCAAGACCCCCGCTTGGCGCTTGAGGGCGGCGAAGATGGCCTTGAAGCCTATCGGATCTTGGCTCGCGAAGCTGCTGCCTATTTGCGCCCTGGCGGCGCGATAATCCTAGAAATTGGCTACGATCAGCAAGACAGCGTGGGCGCTTTGTTCGAGGCCGAAGGCTGGCGCGATGGTCGTTGCTATCGGGACTTGGCGGGGCAACCAAGATCTTGGCTGTGGCGTGCAGGCGGCGTTTGACTTATGCGCGCAAAGCCACTAGCATGGTTGCCAAGTTTGAGCGTCAACCTCGCTGAAACGAGAGAGCGTATTTGCTAGACCCACTAAAGAGCGGATCCGGGCTGTTCTGGCGCGATCCCCCTCGGCAGTGCTTCTTGATTTGCACGTCAACCGACGTGCTTGGTCGCTAGGAAGCCAAGGCTGCGCATCTTTACCCACCTTGCACTTTAAAGATTCCAACGCGCCGCATTCACGGCAGCGTTCCCCAAAAAGGGTACTTCATGAGACCAGGCATGAACGGCCGTCGGCCGCGCAACCGAAACAACCGCAAATCTCATATTCCGAACCGTAACCAGGTCTATGAATCTTCCGGTCCTGAGAACAAGGTCCGCGGCACCGCTCAGCAGATCTTTGAAAAATATCAGACCCTGGCGCGCGACGCGCTGTCATCGGGCAATCTGGTTCAGGCCGAAGCCTTTTTTCAGCATGGTGAGCACTATTTGCGCCTGCACAATATCGCGGTAGAAGCAGCAGCAGAGGCGCAAGAACGCCGTCAGCAGCAGCAGCAAGATCGCCGCGAGCCTCGCGGTGATGGCGGGGATCGCCAGAATGATCGCCAGGGAGGCGAACGCCAGGGTGGTGAGCGCCAGGGTGGTGAGCGCCAGGGTGGTGAGCGCCAGGGTGGTGAGCGCCAGAACGATCGCCAGAATGATCGCCGCCGCGACCGCCGTGACCGCAAAGATCGCCCTGGAATGGAAGCGCGCGATCGCAGCAACGAGGGCGACGAGCAAGTCCTACGCACCGCCGAAGCTGTTCCAACTGCAAGCGAAGCACAATCGAGCGCGCCCGGCGTTGATCCCTCCGAAATGGAGCAACCGGATCTGGGCCAAATGCCCGCTTTCTTGAGTGACAAGCTTCCCTTGCCAGCCGCAGAGCCTACAGAGGCTAGCAGCACAAGCAGCGAAGAAGAAAAGCCTGCGCCCAAGCGTCGGGGGCGCCCGCCCAAAGCCAAAGCCGCTGAAGGTGAAGCTGGCGAAGAAAAGCCCGCGCCCAAGCGCCGGGGGCGCCCACCCAAAGCCAAAGTCGCCGAGGCAGAAGGCTCGGACGGTGAGGCCGCCTCAAGTGCGCCATCCGGCGATGACCTGAGCGACGCCGCCTAGCACGTTTCGTTGAATTATCTTCACCGGGCGCGCTCACTCTATTTGATATTGCCGCAAATGCACCTTGCTTGTCTTTGGCACAATCGAGGGCGATGGCTCGGGCTTTGCTTGTCTTATGATGTGAGTAGCTTTTGGGTAGAATCAAGAGCGCTGTAGCTGGTGTTGCAACCCCAGCTACAGCGGCGAGGCTGGCTCGTGGGTTTTGCTGGTGAGGCCCAGCGATCCGCTGTGACCTGCACCGAGCTAGAGTAAGAGTCACCTCGTCTTTTCTTAACGATCCGAACGGATACTCGGGCTTCGAGGGCCCGGATGACAAGCATGGATGATGAGTAAAGATGACACAATCTACCATAGGTATCGACGTTTCCAAAGCAACATTGGAGCTTTACATATCGGCGACAAACACAAGCACTCAGCTCGCCAACGATCCCAAGAGTATAAAAGCTTGGCTGAAGGATCAGGATCGCCAGTGCCGCTTCGTATTCGAGGCAACAGGGCGTTATCACCGTCAGCTAGAGGCGCTTCTGGCGGACAGCTCGTGCCTCTATTTCAAGGTGAACCCCTGGCAGGCGCGACGCTTTGCTCAATCGACGGGAAAGCGCGCCAAGAGCGACGCTGTTGATGCGCGGCTTCTGGCCAAAATGGTTGATGCCTTGGATCTGGAGGCCAGCCAACTGCCTCATAAGACTATTGAATCTTTGAGAGAAATTCTTTTGATGCGCGACGGTCTGATCAAAGAGCAAACGGCAGAGAAAAACCGAAACCAAGATCTGCAGTTGGGCTCCCTTAAGCGCCTATCTGCGGCAAGATTGGCGCAACTTCGCAAAGATCTTGATCAGCTGGACGCTCTGATTGCTGCCACCATCCAAAGCGACGGCGAGCTTGCAAACCGCTTTGAGTTACTCTCTTCCATCGTCGGTATCGGGCCGATCTCAGCGGCGACCCTGATCGCCCACATGCCAGAGCTTGGTGATATCAGCGGCCCGAAAATCGCCTCCCTGGCGGGCTTAGCCCCCATCGTCCGGCAATCTGGAAGATGGTCCGGCCAAGCAAGAATCGGCGCCGGAAGGGCTGTCATCAGAAAAGCTCTCTACATGCCTGCCGTCGCTGCCATACGCTACAACAAAGACCTCAAGGCCTTCTACGAGAGGCTCCGAAACGCGGGCAAACCCCACAAAGTTGCCATCACAGCCGTTATGAGAAAACTGCTGACCATCGCAAACGCCATCGTCGCACAAAACCGCAAATTCTGCCCTTGATCTTAACGGATACTCTAGCGCGTAAGCAAAGTCAAACGAAACAAAAGCCGCGTTCTCTGGTGAGGGCGCGGTTTTTTTGTCGCTGCTGTTAGCGCCGTTCTTGTAAGGTTCGCCTGTCGCACCTACATGCCAACCGTCACGCAGCGCTGCGTGATCTCCAGTGCCGCAATGGGCTGGGGGATCTGAATACCGGGGCCTGGCTGCCAAGCAGGAGGGCCCGGCAGTTGGAGATGCGATACATGAATATTGAAATGATGACGGGCAAAGTCCGTCAAGCCCTGCAAGCCTGTCAGACTCTGGCAGTACGCTTGGACCATCAGACCATCACCGATTTGCACCTGCTGCAAAGCGTGCTGGACGATGAGCAAAACTTCACCAAGACGCTGGTTCGCAACGCTGGTTCTGACCCTGAGGCGCTGGCCCAGGCTACTTTAAGCGCGCTGAAAGCGCTGCCGCAAGTGACCGGCTCTGGCGTTGGCCAAGCTCAAATTGATCGCGGCATGGTCAAGGTCTTGGATCAGTCCGAGAAGCTGGCCAAACAAGCCGGTGATAAGGTCATCACGCTTGAGCGTGTCTTGCAGGCTCTAGCCATGAGCCAAGATAAGGCCGGAGCGGTGATGAAGCAGGCGGGTCTAACCCCGCAGGCGCTGGAAAAAGCCATCCAAGACATGCGCAAGGGCCGTACCGCTGATAGCGATAGTGCCGAAGAAGGCTTTGAGGCCCTGAAGAAATACGCGCGCGATCTGACCGAGGTCGCAGCATCTGGTAAATTGGACCCCGTGATCGGCCGCGATGAGGAAATCCGCCGCGCGCTGCAGGTCCTTTCGCGCCGCACCAAAAACAATCCCGTTTTGATCGGTGAACCCGGTGTCGGTAAAACTGCCATCGCCGAAGGGATCGCCTTGCGCGTTGTGCAGGGCGACGTGCCAGAGAGCATGGCCGGTAAGCGCATTTTGGCGCTGGATCTGGGCGCCATGGTCGCGGGCTCCAAATATCGCGGCGAGTTTGAAGAGCGGCTGAAGGCCGTGCTGCAAGAAATTGCCGCTGCGGAGGGCGAGATCATCCTGTTCATTGATGAGCTGCATACGCTGGTCGGTGCGGGTAAGACCGATGGTGCCATGGATGCTTCGAACATGCTCAAGCCCGCCCTGGCGCGCGGTGAGCTGCACTGCGTCGGTGCGACCACCTTGGATGAATACCGCAAGTACATCGAAAAGGACGCGGCCTTGGCGCGGCGCTTCCAGCCGGTCTTTGTCACCGAGCCCAGTGTTGAAGACACGGTGTCGATCCTGCGCGGCCTGAAGGAAAAGTACGAGCTGCACCATGGCGTGCGTATCGCTGATAACGCGCTGGTTTCGGCGGCGACGCTCTCGAACCGCTATATCTCGGATCGTTTCTTGCCGGATAAAGCCATCGACTTAATGGACGAAGCGGCCGCGCAATTGCGTATGGAAGTAGACTCCAAGCCCGCCGAACTGGACGAGCTGGACCGGCGCATCGTGCAGCTCAAGATCGAGCGCGAGGCCCTGCAAAAGGAGAGCGATGCCGCCTCCAAACAGCGCCTTGAGGCCCTGAACGAAGAGCTGGACCAGCTGGAAAAGCGCAGCGGTGATCTGACCTCGGTTTGGCAGGCTGAAAAACAGACCCTCGTGCAGGCCCAGCAGGTCAAGGAAGCCTTGGACAAGGCCCGCTCAGAGGCGGAAATCGCCCGCCGTGAAGGCCAGCTGGAGCGCGCCGGTCAGTTGCTCTATGGCGAGATCCCTCAGCTTGAAGAACGTTTGGCCAAACTGGAGAGCGAAGAGCAGGCGCCCAGCTCCATGGCCTCGGATACCGTCACCAGCCAGAACATCGCTTCGGTGGTGTCGCGCTGGACCGGGGTTCCGGTCGATAAGATGCTGGAATCCGAACGCGAAAAGCTGATGGATATGGAAGGCCTGCTGAGCCAGCGGGTCGTCGGTCAAGGCGATGCGGTCAAAGCGGTGGCGAATGCCGTCCGCCGGGCGCGCGCGGGCCTGCAAGATCCGAACCGGCCCCTGGGCTCCTTCTTGTTCTTGGGCCCGACCGGCGTCGGCAAGACCGAGCTGACCAAGGCTCTGGCCTCTTTCCTGTTCGACGATGACAGCGCGATCTTGCGCATTGATATGTCGGAGTTCATGGAAAAGCACGCGGTAGCCCGCTTGATCGGCGCGCCTCCGGGTTACGTCGGCTATGAGGAAGGCGGGGTCTTGACCGAAGCGCTGCGCCGTCGCCCCTACCAAGTCATCCTGTTTGACGAGGTGGAAAAGGCGCATCCAGATGTCTTCAACTTGCTGCTGCAAATGTTGGACGAAGGCCGCTTGACCGACAGCCACGGCCGCACCGTGGACGCGCGCAACGCCCTGATTATCCTGACCTCAAACCTGGGGTCTGACCTGATGGTTGACCGCGGCCTGGCCGCCGATCCCGATCGCTTGGAGGCGCAGGTCATGGAGCGGGTGCGCGCGCATTTCCGGCCCGAGTTCCTCAACCGCCTCGATGAGATGCTGATGTTCAAGGCTCTCAGCCGCGATAACATGGCATCCATCGTTGAGATCCAATTGGGCCGCCTGCGCAGCCGTCTGGCGGAACGTCGCATCGCGCTGGAGCTCAGCGAGGAAGCGGTCACTTGGCTGGCCAACGCGGGCTTTGATCCCAGCTATGGCGCGCGGCCTTTGAAGCGGGTCATTCAGCGCAGTCTGGAAAACCCCTTGGCCGAAGCCTTGCTGTCCGGCCACTTGGCCGACGGCGAGACCGCGCGTATCGTGGTGGCCGACGGCAAGCTGGTGCTGGCGAACAGCGATGAGGTCCGCCGAGCCGCCTAAACGGCAGCGCTGGCAATGCTCACAAGAAACCCCCGCCGGGCCGGTCCCAGCGGGGGTTGTTTTTTTACCTATGAGTTCAAGCGGCAGCCGCTAACCCAAACCAGGTGTCGGCGCGCCCAACCCGTTCGCTATTGGCTGGCTTCGGCAACCTGGGTGCGCGGCGGGGCGGCGGTCGTCAGCATGCGGCTGACCAGGCGGCGTTGATCGCCAAAGCGGGCTTTGTCGCGGCTGTCCAAGAACTGGCCGACCGGCAGCTTGACCTTCAGCGGGTTGACCCGCTTGCCGTTCTTGTGGATTTCATAGTGCAAGTGGTTGCCGGTTGACCGACCGGTGGTGCCAACAAAGCCGATGGTCTCGCCCTTTGAGACATTATAGCCAACGCTCTGGCCGCGCTTAAAGGCGCTCATGTGCGCATAGCGGGTGATGAAGCCGTCGGCGTGCTTGATTTCGACCATGTTGCCATAGGCGCCGTTGCGCCCGCGCTTGGTGATAGTGCCGGTGCCCGCGGCATAGATGGGCGTGCCTTTTGGTGCAGCGTAGTCCACCCCCCAGTGCATTTTATAGGCACCGGTTACGGGATGCTTGCGCCGGCCAAAGGTGGACGAGCGCCGCCCGCTGGCAATGGGCTTGCGACTCAGCGCCTCGCGAGATCCGGGATTGCGGCCTTCGGGAGTGTAATAGGCCACAGCACCAGAGGAGCGACGGAAACGATACAACTCGAACTCTTTGCCCTTGGCCATGACCTTGCCATACAGCAGCGTGCCGCTACGGATCAATTCGCCGTTGTCATCGCGCATTTCTTCGTACAGCACTTCAACAGAATCGCCCGGCTTGATGTCACGATCGAAAGCCAGCTGATGGCGGAAGATCAGCGCCAGGTTGGCAACGATGCGCTCGGGCACGCCCAGGCGCTTGGCGTCCAGGTAGAGACCGTCCTCGACCTTAACCACCGCGCGCACGTGGCCCTTGATGAGCTTGAGACGATTTTCCTCGCCGTCAAAGCCGTTGGGGGTCCGCTTGACGATGAAGGTGCGCTCGATGGAGTTGGTGTGCATCTCCATGCGCTCGACATAGCGGATCTCGCCATCTGCTTTTGACGGATCAAAGGTCAGCTTGATGGTCCAGCCTGCTTGCATCTTGCGCAGATCCAACACCTTGGCCAAGGCATCTTGGATTTGCTGGCGATCCCCGCCTTGTACGCCGGCGCGGGTCAGGGCTTGGCCGAAGGTGTCGCCTTGCACAATGGGCTCGGAATGGCTGAGCGACTGCATCTTGAGGCGGTCATAGTCCTCAAAGCCACTCAGAAGTCCAAGGCTGGCACTTTCTTCCATCAAAGGAATGACCAGTCGGCCGCTGGGCTTGGGACGGAACCAATCCAGCACGTTTTGACGGGCGGGCAGTCGGTAGGTGTCGAAGTCCGCAAACTGGTTGGTCTGGCTTGATTCGGGCCGAAAGAGTGCCGCGAATGGATCCATGGTTGCCGAAAGGCGCATGAACAAAGAGGCCTCGGCGCGTTGCGCGGGGGCACCCCAAATCCCAAGCACCAGTGCAAGCATGGCTAGCAGGCCCGTGGCACAGGTGCGGCGGCCTCCCGACTGGTGGGGGGGCTGTATATCAGAATGGATAAGTCGCATGATCAATCAAACGGTGTTGGTCAGTGTTCACAAAATCGGACCTGCTTGAAGCCGTCTTGAGCGCGGCCTTCTTGCAGATCGTTTCCTCGTCCCGTCGCAAGCGCTGGTCGGCTTGCGGGCCTCGGCGCGCCGGGCACCTATCGCAGCGCCCTTGATGGCGCCCAATCTTGGCAAGGAACCATCTTTAAGACTGTGGCGCAACCTACTCTGCCTATTCGCCAAGGCCAAGCGCATTCCACCGGCCCTCGCGGCTTTGTGGATGGGGCCCCGGGGACGCCGCAAAGTTGCCGCGATCTGCACCCCGCGCCGCCCTTCGTGACCGTCCGCGCGCGGCAGCTTGACGAACGGATAACCCGCCCTGGGTGATGCCGTTTGCGTGCCTTCAACCAACGCGCTCTGGCAGCATCGGTTTGAAGGTCATCCTTATCGGGCTTTCTTAAGCAGTTCGGCGCGCGCGCAGCGATGAAGCGCGAACGCTCAAGCCTCTAAGTATCGGAATTAACGCGATTTTTTAAAAAAGATCAAAAAAATTGCAGTTTTTCGAAAAAGACGCTTGCAATCCCCGAGGCCCGGGAGTACATCAGCACTCCCGCAGCAACGAGGGGCCACACAAACCGGCCCGCTGGACGCGACCCAGAGCTGCAAACGATCGCGTGATATTCGAAAAAGTAGAGATGAATGGAAGGGATATTCGGGCAGCGAGCTGTTGGTTTGTTGTAACGGATATTTCAAGACGCAAGACGTGTGGGTTCATTGGTTTGATTGGGTTAGCGCTTAGTTAAATTGATGGATACCCGTTAAGTCAGGAGATCAACTTGAGAGTTTGATCCTGGCTCAGAACGAACGCTGGCGGCAGGCCTAACACATGCAAGTCGAGCGAGGACTTCGGTCCTAGCGGCGGACGGGTGAGGAACACGTGGGAACATACCCTTTGGTACGGAATAGCCCTTGGAAACGAGGAGTAATACCGTATGAGCCCTTCGGGGGAAAGATTTATCGCCAAAGGATTGGCCCGCGTTAGATTA
>JAUIHE010000185.1 GCA_030432195.1 Alphaproteobacteria bacterium | reverse complement strand
GCTCCACAGCAGTTTAAGCAGCTTCTCATGATGGCGGGCTTTGACCGCTACTTCCAAATCGCGCCCTGTTTTCGCGATGAGGACAGCCGCGCAGACCGATCTCCGGGCGAATTCTACCAGCTCGACTTTGAAATGAGCTTCGTCACCCAAGAAGACGTGTTCAACACCATTGAGCCTGTTTTGCACGGCCTGTTTGAGGAGTTTGCAGGCGAGGGCAAGAGCGTCTCGCCCATGCCCTTCAAGCACATTCCCTACAAGACTTCGATGCTGGATTATGGCTCAGATAAGCCGGACCTGCGTAACCCGCTGATTATCAAGGATGCGACGGAAGTATTCCGTGACGGCGGCTTTGGTATTTTCGCCAAGCTAATCAATACGGGCAACGTTGTGCGGGCAATTCCAGCGCCCAAGGGCGGCAGCCGCGCTTTTTGTGATCGCATGGACTCCTGGGCCAAGAAAGAGCAAAACAAGCCGGGCCTGGCTTATATCTTCTTCAAGGATGGCGCCGGCTCTGGTCCAGTTGCCAAGAACCTGGGCGAAGAGCGCACCGAGCAGCTGCGTCAGCTCATGGGCCTGGAAGACGGCGACGCGGTTTTCTTTGCCTGCGATAAGGAGCTGGATTGCGCCAAGTTTGCCGGTCAAGTGCGCGCGCGTTTGGGTGACGAGCTGGGCTTGATTGACAAAGACCGGTTCGAATTTTGTTGGGTCGTTGACTTCCCTATGTTCGAGGAGAACGAGGAAACCGGCCTGATTGACTTTTCGCACAATCCCTTCTCGATGCCGCAAGGTGGTATGGACGCGCTTGAGAGCCAAGAGCCCTTGGACATCTTGGCCTATCAGTACGACATCGTGTGTAACGGCATTGAACTGAGCTCGGGCGCAATCCGAAACCACTTGCCAGAGGTCATGTACAAGGCCTTTGGCATCGCGGGCTACGGGCCTGAAGTCGTGGACGAGAAATTCGGTGGCATGATCAACGCCATGAAGTTTGGTGCACCGCCGCACGGTGGCGCCGCGCCCGGCGTTGATCGCATGGTCATGCTGCTGGCGGACGAACCCAATATTCGTGAAATCATTGCCTTCCCGCTCAATCAACGCGCGGAAGACCTATTGATGGGTGCACCTGGAGAAGTGAGCCAAGAGCAGCTCGACGAATTGTCGATCGCCATCGTAAAGCAACCGGAAGCTGGCTAAGCTCACGCGGCGCACAAAGACAAAGAAAAAGCCAGAGGGCAGGGGCTCTCTGGCTTTTCTTGTTTGTTGGTGTGGGCGCTTTCGTTACGAACCCTTGACCCAAGCCACCAACGCGGCGCGCTCTTCGGGCTCGATGAAGCTGACATTGCCTGGCGGCATGGCGTCAGAAAGGCCCGCGTGCAGGTAGATCGAGCGGGCTTGACGCGCGATATCGCGCTCGTTGTCCAAGATGACGCCCTTAGGAGCTTGATGGATGCCTTCCCACACCGGCTCGCCGGTGTGGCACATGCTACAGCGTGCTTGTACGATATCCACAGCATCTTCGAACCCTGGCGCGGCCATCATGCGCTCTTCAAGCGGTGACAGCGCGGCGGTTTCATTGCTTTGCTGCTTCATCCAAGCTGGCGCCAAAGACAAAATGACAATGACCGCCAGTATTGCGACCGCCAACACCCACGGCCAAAGCAGCACGCCTTTGCGCGCATGATAGGTGTTGAAGTAAATACGAATACACACACCCATCAAGAAGATAAGACTAGCGATAATCCAGTTGTAGTCCGTTGCAAACACCATGGGATAGTGGTTGGACAGCATCAAGAAGATTACTGGCAGCGTCAGGTAGTTGTTGTGGGTCGAGCGCTGCTTGGCGATGATGCCGTACTTGGGATCAGGCGTGCGGCCCGCCTTCAAGTCGGCGGTGCTGATGCGCTGGTTCGGCATGATGATGAAAAAGACGTTGCCGGTCATGATCGAGGCGGTAAAGGCGCCCAAATGCAACAGCGCCGCGCGGCCTGTGAAAATCTGGGTATAGCCCCAGGCCATGATGACTAAGACAAAGAACAGGCCGATCATCAGGACATTATTGTTGCCGTCCTGCTGCCAGCGGCAGAGGCTGTCATAGACGATCCAACCCAAAGCCAGGGACGCCATTGAGATGAGGGCCCCTTGCCACGCCGCCAAGTCTGCAACGCGTGGGTCAAGCAAATAGAGATCAGCGCCCAGATAGTACATCAAGGCCAATAGGCCAAAACCCGACAGCCAGGTCGCGTAGGAATCCCACTTAAACCACACCAAATGTTCTGGCATGCTGGCCGGAGCGACCTGGTACTTTTGCACATGATAAAAACCGCCGCCGTGCACTTGCCATTCGTCACCGGCGACACCTTCGGGGTTGTGCGAACCGCGGTTGAGGCCCAGGTCAAGCGCGATGAAATAGAATGAGGCGCCGATCCAGCCCATAGCGGCAATGACGTGCGCCCAGCGCACCAACGCCAGCAACCAATCGTGAAGAACAATCCAATCCATTATGACCCCCTATATGTCGAAAAGCCAAACGGGGAGACCAGCAGCGGCACATGATAGTGGCTGCTTTCATCGTCGATTTGAAAGCGGATCGGAACGACGTCCAAGAAACGGTTTGCTTTGCTTGCGCCTTGCTGGCGGTCCAGATAATCGCCGACTTGGAACTCCAATTCATAGCTGCCGGTGGCAAAATCCTGCTTGGGCAGGATCGGACTATCGGTGCGCCCATCGTCGTTTGTTGTCATCTCTGCCAGCATTTTGCGCGAGCCGCCATCCAGCGCATATAGCGTGATTCTCATGCCGGCCGCAGGTGTTCCAACTGCGGTATCCAGCACGTGGGTAGTCAAAAACCCGTCTGCCATGCTCTCTTCCCTCTGTTCTATTCCGCGAAGTGGTACGCGGGATTTATGTCTTGCAGTTTTGCTTTAGGATGTTGCAGATGATCAAGAACATTTGATCCCAAGGAGTGAAACATATGCAGCACTACCCGCGCGACATGCGGGGCTACGGCGCGCAAGCGCCCCAGCCCAATTGGCCCAATCCGGATGGGCAGGGCAGTGCCAAAATCGCCGTACAGTTTGTGATCAACTACGAAGAAGGCGGTGAGAACTGCGTCCTGCACGGTGACGCCGCATCCGAGGCATTCTTGTCTGAAATTGTCGGCGCCGCGCAGTGGCCGGGCCAGCGCCATTGGAACATGGAAAGCATCTATGAATACGGTGCACGCTCCGGGTTTTGGCGGCTTCACCGCTTGTTTACCGGCAACAATATTCCTGTAACAGTCTATGGGGTTGCCACCGCGCTGGCGCGCTCGCCCGAACAAGTCGCAGCCATGAAAGACGCCGACTGGGAGATCGCCAGCCATGGCTTGAAGTGGATCGAATATAAAGATTACGACGTCGCCGACGAGCGAGCCCAAATGGAAGAGGCAATCCGTTTACACACCGAGGTAACTGGTTCCGCACCGCGCGGTTGGTACACCGGTCGCTGCTCGGTGAATACGGTCGATTTGGCTTCTCAAATGGGCTGCTTTGATTACGTGGCCGATGTCTATTCCGATGATTTACCCTACTGGCACGAGAGCGGCGAGCGTGCTCAACTGTTGGTGCCCTATACGCTCGACTGCAACGACATGCGCTTTGCGACACCCCAGGGCTTCAATTCGGGCGACCAGTTCGAAGCTTACCTGCACGATACCTTTGACGCTCTTTATGCTGAGGGCATGGAAGGCGCCCCCAAGATGATGTCGATCGGTTTGCATTGCCGTTTGGTCGGCCGTCCGGGCCGGGTTATGGCGCTGAAGCGCTTCATTGAATACGTGAAGGCCCATAAAGACGTTTGGTTCGCAACGCGCCAGCAGATTGCCCAGCACTGGCAAACCGAACACCCCTATGAACCGGCAAGCTTGGTCCCGACCAAGATGCGGCGCGACCAGTTTGTTGAGCAGTTCGGCGGCGTGTTCGAACACTCAGCATGGATCGCGGAGCGTGCCTTTGATGACCTAGAATTTGGCCCCGCTCATAACACAGCGGTAGGCTTGCACAGCGCCTTGGCTCGCAAATTCCGTAGCGCAAGCGAAGAGGAGCGCCTGGGCGTCCTGACCGCTCACCCGGACTTGGCGGGCAAACTTGCGCAGGCCAAACGGCTAACGGTGGAGAGCACGGCAGAGCAGGCATCGGCCGGGCTGGATGCTTTGACCGAAGAAGAACATACCGCCTTCACCGAGCTCAATACGCGATATACGGACAAATTCGGTTTTCCTTTTATCATCGCTGTCAAAGGCCTGACAAAGGAGACAATCCTTCAGCGCTTCATAGAGCGCGTGCAGAACGAACGCGACCAAGAATTCGCTGAAGCCTGCCAGCAAGTTGAATGCATTGCATTGCTACGCCTAAAGGACATGTTGCCATGACAACCAGCGATAATCTGCCTGAGCCCGCAGCTACCAGCACAAACGCGAGCCGCAGCTACTACACCCCAAGCGGAGGGCTTCCGCCACAGACGCAATTGCTAACGGATCGGGCGGTCTTTACCGCAGCATATGCCGTGATACCCAAGGGCGTCATGAGCGACATCGTTACGTCGAACCTGCCCTTTTGGAGTGGGACGCGGGCTTGGATCTTGTCGCGCCCCCTTACCGGTTTTGCCGAGACCTTTAGTCAGTACATCGTTGAAGTTCAGCCTGGTGGAGGAAGTGACAAACCCGAAACGCAGGCCGGTGTTCAAAGCGTGATTTTCGTCACCAAAGGCGAGCTGCATCTCATGCTTGCAGGCGCCTATCACACTTTGTCAGCCGGCGGATATGCCTACATCCCCGCTGGAACTCATTGGAGCATCGCCAATACTTCCGCGGAGGTGGCCAGCTTCCATTGGGTGCGCAAACGCTATATCGCGGTTGATGGGATCGCTCACCCGGATCCCTTCGTTACGAGTGACCAGGAAGTAGCGCCCACGCCTATGCCTGACACCAATGGCGTTTGGGCCACGACCCGTTTCGCCGACCCGGACGACATGCGCCACGACATGCACGTCAACATCGTGACCTTCCAGCCCGGTGGCGTCATTCCGTTTGCCGAAACGCACGTGATGGAGCACGGTCTCTACGTGCTTGAGGGCAAGGCGGTCTATCGCCTGAACGACGAGTGGGTAGAAGTCGAGGCGGGCGACTACATGTGGTTGCGCGCCTTTTGTCCGCAGGCCTGCTATGCGGGCGGCCCGGGACCCTTCCGCTATCTTCTCTACAAGGACGTCAACCGGCACATGCGGCTATAGCCGGCGCACCAGGGCGCGGGCCCTGCCGCCGGCCTACCGCAC
>JAUIHE010000184.1 GCA_030432195.1 Alphaproteobacteria bacterium | reverse complement strand
GGCATTGGTCGTATGCAACCTAACGCTTGAACGTTCTGTTACGTTCAAAAATGTACTTATTCAACGGGCTGATAAACGGCCTCGCGATGATGATTGCCAGGCCGCCTAGTCTGAGGGCCCGACCGGGGTTAGGCAAGCCTGGACTGCGCTTGCCCACCGCCGCGATCGAGTTTGTGCTCTCTTTTAGATGCGATAGGCCTGATGGCAGCCTTTGCAGTTGGAGATGTAGGCTCCAAAGGCAGCCTGGAACTCCTCGACGCTTTCGTTGGCAGCCGCATCCGACAGGGCTTTGCCGTCTTTACCCAGCTTTTCAAATCGCGCTGTGAAGTCTTCGATCTCCAGTTCGATGACCGGACTAGCGGTGCTGGGCTTAACGAAGGAGTCCTCGACGAACAGTGCCGGCATGGTTTCAGCGACCGTCTGGGTATTGGTGCCTGCGTTCGCAACGATGCTCCAATCCATCGGAGCGCCGCGCATCATACCGGCAAGGGCCTTGGTTTGATCACCGACACTGCCCATCAAAGCCATACGCTTTGCAATGGCCTCGGCTGGAGTTGGGGCCATGGCTCCGTGGGATTCGGCGACGACCTGTGCGGCAGTAAAGCCGAGACCGCTGGCGGCAATGAGGGCAGCGGCGAAAATTTTCTTCATGGAACAAGCTCCTGGAGTGTGGGAAGAGTGCAGCGCGCACGCAGACACCCTAGCCAATATGTCGCGCCCTTCAAAAGGGGAAAGCCGGGTCTCTCTTGGTCTCACATCAAAGTGATGCGGCGTGATCGAAGAACCGCAAAGTGTATGTCCGCCAGATCAGGGCGCCGAACAGGGGTGATATCGGGCAGGTCGCTTGGCTACGTACTAATACCAAAGTAGTCAACAATCCGTCACCAAATCATCCTACCATGTTGATATTATTGTGTTTTATATAAAGTTCGGCTGTGAGAGTAAGGTCTGAATTTGATATAAATCAAGGTTTGCAGCAGGCCTCAGACATAAGGTTCTCTCGTGTCCTACTTCGTATCTCAGCGCTGATCGGGACCTCGGTCTTTATCTCCCCCCCCCCACAAAGGCCGAGCAACGATCTACGCTGAGATCATTTTTGGGCACAACAGGGAATGCCTTTGCGGTGAGAGGGGGTCTAGCTTGCCTAGCCCACGACACCAGCGGGTACGCCCGCAAAACCGTTGCGTTACGATCGTGGCTTGTGCCATTGTCAGCGCAAGGGCTTTAATGCTGGTATCGCAGGGTCACACGCTAGACCTATGTTGGAGGCATGATTTGAGGATGTCGCGGACAGTTCACATCATCGAAGACGATCGCGCTGTTCGCGACAGCCTTGAGACTCTCTTGGCTGCTTGGGGCTACGACACCAAGGCCTACGGCGATGCTGAAGCATTCGTTGAGGCTTCGAGCGTGGCTGATTCCGATCTAATCATACTTGACCTGATCTTGCCTGGCAAAGACGGGCGCAGTGTCCTGCGCTGGCTCAACGAGACCGAGCGCAAATCACCAACTTTGCTCATCACCGGAACGCGCAAACAGCCGCTGACGCAGTTGCGCCGCAGCCACCCAGAGCTAACAATTCTGACCAAGCCGCTGGACGGTGTCACGCTACGCAAGTGCCTATCTGGCCTGGAAGCATCAAGCCAAATTCACTAGAGCAAAAACTTGAGCAATCAACCTCGATTGCGAAGGTGAATTTGCGGCAATATCAAAGAGACAGAGCCCGCAAGCTGAACGTAGTTCCGTGAAATGCGCTTTAAGACAAGCGAGCTGGCGCCAGGCCAGGCCTATGCTATGGCCGCGCACGCCTGTATCGTCGCCCGATCCCGCAGCAGGCCCTTGCGCACCACAGTCAAACCGTGCGCGCCGCTTGCCCTCTTGCCACCTAAACTTTGTCTTGGGGCGCTGGCGCTATTTCAGCGGCTTTCTGCGCTTTGATCGCACGGATTGTCAGGTAATAGAGGTAGATATAACTCGCGGACATGACGAGCCCGTAGATCGCAACGCAGATATCGGCGCTCAGCTTCGCATAGGCCGACAGGTAGATCGCGCCTACGACCAGCGCAAACCGCGTAATGTCCCAAATCAGCTGAATCTTCTGCGCGCCGATCACTGCAACAATTTGGGATAGGGGCGAAACGGCAAACTGGCAAAGGAACATCGGCGCCAGGATCGTCACGTACCAACCCGCATGAACCCACTGCTGACCGAAGACCAGGCCCACAATGTAGGGCGCAATGACCGCCAGAAGGCCAATGGGCAGCAAACCAATCAGGAAAAGCGTGCGCGCGGCCCGGCGATAAAGGCTCAAGAGCTGCGTTTGGTCCTGGTTTTGTTGTTCCGCTGCGCGTTGAAAAAAGACCTGCGACACGCCATAGCCAATGGTGGTGATCGGGAGGCCGACCACCCGCTGTGCCAGCACCAGCCACCCAACGACGTTGGTCGAATAGAAAGCTGCCAACAGGATCGGCATGACCTGCGCGGCGGCGGCGTTGATCAGGGCCGCCGGGGCTGCCAGCAAGGGGAATTTGCGGTATTCGCCTGCCGTCTTCCACAGCGTTGACGGACGGGAGAACAGCCGCATCTTGCCGAGCTTGGGCCGCGCCAGTCCTAGGTTGACCACATAGACCAAGATCGCCGCCAGGCTTCCGGCCACCAGGCCAAGCATCAGCGTCTTGGCCGACGGGTCGATCAACCCCACACTGATCTGGAAGATCACTTGCACGCCCGATTGCACAACCTGCGCATAGCCAAGTGCCTTGAAACGCTTCATGCGCAAGGCGGCGTTCAAGAACACCTCGGTAGTGCCCCCCAACAAGAAAATGATGGGCAACAACCACAAGAACTCCGTGATGGTTGGTGTCTTGGTGAAGCCGGCGATCTGGTCGCCAAACGCCCAGAGCACCACCCCGACCAAAACCGCCATCAGCGTGACGACCACCATGGTTAGGTCGATAATCGAGCGGGCCTTGTCGTTGTCCTTGGGCAGCGGTATGGCTTGGTTGTAGCGCAAGGAGCTGACAACGCTGACAAACAACAAAGAGACACAGACTGCCTGAATCCCCAGCTCGGTCGGCTCATAGACCCGCAGCAAGATCGGCGAAGACAAAATGACGATGGCCTGGCTGCCAGCCGAGCCCATGGCAACGGACAGGATGTCCCTGAAAAAACCAGGCTGCCTGACCCGGGCAATCATTTGGGCAATTCTGGTTCTCATGCTCATCGTCCGCTGTTGGGAAACTGTGCCGCCGGGCAGACCTCGTGTCGCAAATCGCGCATGGCAGACCTGGCGCGCCAAGTGCCTGCGCCAGCCGTTACTGAACATCGTTCGAGCAAAGACCTACGCGAAATGACGAAGAGCGCGCGAGGGGCCAACACGTTGGCAAAGCCCAGCGCCCTAGGTGGACAATAATTCTGGAAGCGACGCAAGCCATGCAACCAAATGGCCGCAGGTTTCGGGGCAAACCGCGTCGTCTAACCTGGTGTTGTCCGACGGCGCGACGCCCAGCTCAGGTCAAGCCAGATCAGGTCAAGCCAGATCAGGTCAAGCCAGATCAGGTCAGATCAGCGATAATCTCACGCACCGTTGCCCGCCAGGCGTCGAAATCATCGGTCTCCTCCCACTGCTCGCGCAGCTCGGATTCCTCTTTCAAAATGCGCTTGAGCGAGCGGACCAACTTGTTGAGCAATCCCACCTTGGGCTGTGGCAAGCCAAAAGCCCAATCCAAAGCGTCTTCATCCTCGGCAAACAGCTCTTCAATGCTCTCATTGACCACCGCGCTCAGTACAGCACCCGCTGCAACCGCCCGCGCGCCGATATCGGCTTCTAGGTAGGAGCCTTCCATGTCCAAGACCTCGGACAACAGCTCATCGACCGGATCATAGTCCTCGCCTTCTTGCCATTCGGTCAGAAAGTCCTGCGCATCGTCATTATCCAGCGCGCCAACATCCCAAGTTGCCATGACCGCCGCTCTCCTTTGCTCTAGCCGAATTGCCCCTATGTACTAAGACCAGAATCTTAAGAGCAAATCGGGTCCAGGTACCAGCAAAAAGTCGCCCGCAGCCCCGCTGTTTTTTCGCAGCCTCAGTGCGCCGCCGAGCTTGCCAGTTCTGGCAGCTGAGACTCACTGAGGCAGCCGCCGAGGCGCACGGGTTGAATCTGTTGAACCAAGCCCGTTTTGTCGTCGGTTTCGATAAAAACACCGCTCAAGGTGGCCGCGCCGGTTGCCGGGGTGAAGCGCTCGCTCGGCACCCTTTTCAAAAAGCGTTTGATCGACGCCTCCGGCTGGAAGCCGATCACCGAATTGTAGTCGCCGCACATGCCAAGATCGGTCTGAAAGCCGGTGCCCTTGGGCAAAATGCGCGTGTCCGCCGTCGGGATGTGGGTGTGCGTTCCGAACACCAAAGAGACCCGCCCATCCAGATAGTGGCCAAGCGCTCCCTTTTCCGAGGTCGCCTCAGCATGAACATCAACGATGATAGCCTGCACCGACGCGCCCAGGCGGTGATTGGCCAGCAAGCGGTCCAACGCGCGAAAGGGGTCGTCCATGGTGTCCATAAAGACCCGGCCCATGGCCTGTACCACCAAGACCTTGCGCTGATCGTGCAGCGTCAACAGGGCCGCCCCGCCACCGGGCGTGCCGTCTGGATAATTCAGAGCCCGCACGATTCGCGGCTCTTGATCAATGATGGTCAGAATATCGCGCTGATCAAAGGCATGGTCGCCCAGGGTCAGCACATCGACCCCCGACTTGAGCAAATCGCGACATTGATTGGCATTGATGCCAAAGCCGCTGGCGGCGTTCTCGCCATTGACCACCACAAAATCCAGCTTCCAGCGCTGCCGCAATCCGGGCAGCGTCTGCATGACAGCCGTTCGTCCAGCGCGACCCAAGACGTCGCCGAGGCAAAGAATGCGCATGCTCAGGCGCTCGCCAGGCAGCGCGTACAGGCAACAACCCACAGGTTTGACGCAGGTTTTTGTTGCGTTTTCGATTTATGTTCTATAATTGTTCTTAACCCTTGGAGAAGTCCGCTCAGATGAGCGCGTGCTCCGACCGGGTTGGGGCATGTTTCTCCCAACCCGAAAAGGAGCCCTTATGGCACAATTTGATCCTCAAGGCCGTGTATATTGGGGCAAAAGCCCCAGCGATTTCCCGGCCGCGATTTGGTACGATACCTCTGCTTACCCCAACGTTTCGATGAAATTCAATGTTGGAGATGGCAGCTACCTGGAAATTGCAACCTTTGATGCTGGCGACCCCAATGGCACGCTTGCCGTGAATGGTGCCTCTGTCGGCGCCGTGTCGTTGAGCCTGAACGACCTGAGCAACGTGTT
>JAUIHE010000183.1 GCA_030432195.1 Alphaproteobacteria bacterium | reverse complement strand
CGGTGTTGATCAAGCAGTTCTCGGGGACCATTTTTGAAAATCGTATAGAGTCTGATCTCTGGGAATGTAGGAGCAGCTCTGGTGCAGCTAGAAATGTGCCTCGGTGAAACGAAACGCTCCCAACGCTTGCCTTTACACCAGGTACACGCGTGGAGCGGGTGCGCGTCTGAAGCATATGACACGGCCCACCTCTTTATAAATCCTTCAAGATTCTGTGCATTTGATTTGGCTTAACTGCAATAAGAAGCTCCATATTGGTGCGCACATAAAACAAAATCTATATTAGATATTGCAACTTGACATTGTATGCCAAAAATAGTATTAAATACATATCCTACAATTTAAAGGAGCAATCAAATGAGCCCGGTAATCCCACCGACAGCAAGTTTTGTTCTTTACGAACATGCGTTCTACCAAGGTCGGAATGAATTAATACGCGAAAACATTCCCGACTTAACGACCTACGAAGGAAAGATTGGAAAAGGGTTTTGGAACGATAGGGTGTCGTCAATGGTAATTCACGGCGGTGTGTGGGAGTTTTGGACTGATATTCACTATTCAGGTCAGGTGTATTCATACGGACCTGGTATGATTGGTTACCCACCTAACGATGTAATTTCTTCGATAAAATATCGTGGAGAGCCATAAAAGTAATATTCGATAAAATTCTACTGTAATACTAAAAGCTGTGGTCGTGCTGCGAGCCAGAAGGCCACAGTTTGAACCCATTCAATTGCCGGCCTGCAAGCTATCTGCCTTGTCAACCTGGCAGCACACCTGTGGCCATGACCGGCAGCTTGGAGCCGAAATTGGGGCCAAAGCCCATGGCCTCGACGATCAGGCGTTTCTTGAGGCGCGGCATGCGATCCACGGCGGCCAGGCCCAAGTCCCGCGCAATGCGGATCGGCGGCAGAGCCGTTGAGAACAGGCGGTCCAGTGCGTCTGTAGCGGCCAGCATGGCGGCATTGTCCGGTCGGCGCCAGGCTTGATAACGCTCAAGCTGGTGCAGGTCGCCCAGAGCCAGGCCCCGCTCGCGCGATTCCACCAGAATTTCAGCCAGGCTGGCGATGTCCTTCAGGGCCAGGTTGAAGCCCTGGCCAGCAATGGGGTGGACGCCGTGCGCTGCGTCGCCGATCAAGGCCAGCCCGGGCATGACATAGCGATCGGCGTGCTGCGCCGACAAAGGATAGACCCAGCGCTGGCCCACGGGGGTCAGGCGGCCCAACCAGGGCCCAAAGCTGGCGTTGAGGCAGTCGGCTAGGTCGTCTTGGCTCAGGCGTGACAGGCCCTTAGCGGCGGCCTCTGACTTGGTCCAAACCAGCGAGGAGCGATGGGTGCCGTCCGCCAGATCGGGCAGGGGCAGGGCTGCAAAGGGTCCGTCGGGCATGAAGTGCTCAAAGGCCCAGTTGTTGTGCGGTTCACTGTGGTGCAGGCAAGTGACCAGCGCCCACTGATTATAAGGCCAGGACTTGAGGCCAATGCCGGCGGCCTTGCGGGTGGGCGAGGGGCGGCCATCACAGGCCAGCACCAAGTCAGCCACCAGGCGGCGGCCATCTTTCATCCCAAGTTGCGGGAGAGGCTGCGAGAAGTCGAACTCGGCCACTTCGCACTCGGTCCACAGCTTGTCGCCCAGGGCCGCGCTCATGGCCCGAAACAGCACGTTGCGGATGGGCTGGTTTTCGGTGATGTAACCCATGGGTCCATCGCGATAGCTGCCTGCGTCGCTGATACCCAGATCGGCGACGTTGAAGGTCATTTGCAGCGGCGAAATGCGGCCGTTGCGCTGCGCGTCGGTGATGCGGATGTGGTCAATCGCGGCGGCGTAGGGCGTCATATCCTGCCAAAGACCTAACGACTGGAAGATCTGCTGCCCGGCCTTGGCGATTGCGTGGCCGCGCCCGTCAAAGCTGTCGTCCAAGGTCACGGGGTAGGGCGCTCGCTCGATCAGCCGCACATCAAAGCCCAGCTTTGCGAAGGTGATCGCGGTGGTCATGCCCGCAAAACTGCCGCCGATGATGGCGATTTCGCAGCGATCGGTGGTCGGGGTGGAGGTTTGGGTCATGGCAAGCTCCAGTGCGGGACGGTCAGCGGGGGTGACTATAGACAGATAGCGGCGGCTTGCGGCTGGGACAAGGCGGCACAGCGGCAGACTACCTATCGGCGACGATTTGCGAGCGCTGGTTAAAAATTAGTCAAAAAATGCAAGTGCAACAGAAAATGCTCAGTATGTGATCAGTGTAGGCTAAAAAATAGTCACAATAGGATCGATGCTGGCTGAGGGCATCTGGTGGTACTGGCCGCTCCCCAGTGTCTAAGAGGCTGAATTATAGTGCTAATTTGGCAGAACTTCAAACTTGGCACGATCCTTGAACTAGGTGAGGCAGAGGGGGCGCTTCTAGGCGGATCTCCTCCCCATGGACCCAAACGATAACGACCAATTCAGGAAAGAGCTTATGTCTCCAGCCTCTTCGTCCAAATGTAACGCGCGATCTTTGGCCAGCCGCAGCGTTTGGCACCGCCCAGCAACCGGGCTCGCTCTGACGGCGGCAAGCTGGTTTGCAATTGGCCAACCCGCCTTTGCCGAGGTAAGCGCGGAAGTCGCCCACGTCTTCAACACCTTTTCCTTCCTCATCTGCGGCGCGCTGGTCATGTTTATGGCTGCTGGTTTTGCCATGTTGGAAGCAGGGCTGGTGCGTTCCAAGAACGTCGCCACGATCTTGCTCAAGAACATCGCGCTCTATTCGCTCGCAGGCATCTTGTTCTATCTTGTTGGCTATGCGCTCATGTATCCCGCCGACGCTTGGATCGGCGGCATAGAAGTGCTGGGCTTCATGAAGGGCGGCGCGCCCTACAACCCCGGCGATCTTTCCGCGCCCGACCTAGCAACCGGCTATTCAGCTTCGTCAGACTGGTTCTTCCAGATGGTGTTTGTGGCAACGGCAGCGTCGGTGGTCTCTGGCACCATCGCAGAGCGCACCAAGCTGTGGAGCTTTATGATCTTTGTGGTGGTGTTGACCGGCATTATCTATCCCATCCAAGGCTCTTGGACCTGGGGCAAAGGTTGGCTCGCAGATATGGGCTTCAGTGACTTTGCCGGTTCGACTATTGTCCACTCCGTCGGTGGCTGGGCTGCGTTGGTTGGCGCTTTAATGGTCGGCCCACGTCTGGGCAAGTTCAGCGGTCGTAAGATCAACGCTCTGCCCGGTCACAGCATGCCTTTGGCAACCCTTGGAACCTTTATCTTGTGGCTCGGTTGGTTTGGCTTCAACGGTGGCTCGCAGTTGGCGCTGGGATCAGGAGCAAACGCAACCGCCATGTCGGTCGTCTTCGTCAATACCAACATGGCAGCAGCAGCTGGCGTGGTGGCGGCCATGATCACTGCGCAACTTTGGTTCGGCAAAGTCGATCTGACCATGGCTTTAAACGGCGCTTTGGCGGGATTGGTGTCTATCACTGCGGGCCCCGACGTTTCGACTCCGCTTTTGGCGATGATCATCGGCGGCATTGGTGGCGCTTTGTGTGTGGCCTCAGTGATCGTGGTCGAACGTCTGCGCATTGATGACGTTGTCGGTGCGATCTCGGTCCACCTGGTCTGCGGCATTTGGGGCACTCTGGCCGTGGGGATCTTTAACCCCAGCGTGGCCCTGCACGTCCAGGCCATTGGTATCGTGGCTATCGGTGCTTTTGTGTCGGCGGCGTCTTGGGTCACCTGGACCGCGATCAACGCCATCGTGGGTCTTCGGGTAAGCCCGGAAGAAGAGACCAGCGGGCTCGATGAAGCTGAAATCGGCCTGCAAGCCTATCCCGAATTTGGAAAGAATTCGTTCTAGGGCCCGTTCCAGCTGCCAAGCTGGCGCATCTTAAGACACCCAGCGCCGCGGGTATATGCGGCGCATTTTGGGGGCGCGGGCGTTTAGTTTTGCCGGGTCAATATCGCCCAAACCCGGATCAAAGCAGCGCCGCTGCCCCCATTTCCAGTTGCGTTCCCCCAAACTAAACTTGGTGGGGAAGATGATCTTCGCTTGTCTTCCCCGCCAAGCCCTTTTATGGGCAAAGTATGGAACCTGCTTTCTTTACCCTGCCGAATATGTCGTTGCTTGAGGCCTCGCGCCGCATGCATCCTTTCACCAAGACCCGCGCGCTGCTGGACAAGCACAAGCCGGGTAAGCAGCCGGTCGCCCTGACGATTGGCGAGCCGCAAAACCAGCCGCCAGCCTTTTTGGCACAGGTGATTGCGGAGCACGATCAAGAGTTCAATCGCTATCCACCCAACCAGGGCTCTGACGAGCTGTTGGAGGCGCAGATCGCCTGGATCGAGCGCCGCTATGGTCTGCATGGGCTTGACCTCAAGCCGCAGCGCGATCTTTTGGCCTCGGCGGGTAGCCGCGAGGGCATGACCATGGCCATCCGCGCCGCCGTCGCGCGCAAACAGGCTCAGGGCGTTGCCAAGCCGGTCATTTTGACCCCCAATCCTTTCTATCACACCTATGTCGGGGCTTCCTTGTCCGCCGGAGCCGAGGTGGTGGTGGTCAATGCTGAAGCCGACAGCAACTTCCTGCCGCGCTATGAGGCGGTGCCCGAGGCGATTTGGCAGCGCACTGCGGCGGTGCTGCTGTGTTCGCCTTCAAATCCGCAAGGCAGCGTCGCCAGTGCGGACTACCTGAAGGCGCTGGTCGATCAGGCGCGCGGGCATGATTGCTGGGCCATTTTCGACGATTGCTATGCCGATATCTATCGTACAACACCGCCGCCCGGTGTCTTTGCGCAGGTCGGCGGCGATTTCAGCCATGTGCTGGTGCTGCACTCCTTGTCCAAGCGCTCCAGCGCTGCCGGTCTGCGTTGTGGCTTCATCACCGGCGACGCTGAGGCGATCGACGATGTGGCGGCCATAATGAAATTCACCGGTGCGGCCATCTCTGCACCCTTGCAAGCCGGGGCGGCGGCGCTGTTGCGCGATGAAGCGCACGTTGCGGCCAACCGCGACCGCTATAACGCGGCCTTCCAGGCGGCGCAGCAGGCGTTGGACTGTGCCATCCCTGAGGGCGGTTTCTTCTTGTGGCTGCCGGTGCGTTCAGCAGAGGAAGCCTGCCTCAAGCTGTGGATCGAAGAGGGCATTCGCACGCTTCCCGGCGATTCGGTCGCTTGGGGCGAGGGGGGGCATAACCCAGGTTCACAATATTTGCGCCTGGCTCTCGTAATTGAGCCCAATTTGCTGCCTAGCTTGCTCGGACGCGTGGCAGATTGCTTGAAAGACCAGTTGCGCTAGTCGTTGCCCGTCGGGGTTTGGGTCACAATTTTGACCAACCGACAGCAACGAGGTAGCTGCGAATTTGCACTTTTCCATGCGGGAGACAGCGGGATTTATCGCGCTTTATCATTTGTTTATGGAATTTGTTCGCAGCTATGGCCCAGCATTACACGGCTTT
>JAUIHE010000182.1 GCA_030432195.1 Alphaproteobacteria bacterium | reverse complement strand
TCTTCCGAGCAAATGGGGAACGTTTCGCGACAAGGTGTCGGACAACTTCCGCATTATGTCACACGGCAGCTTCCGGATTTTGGAGTGACGGCGGTATAACGCCAAGCAAGGATTGCGGCGGCATGACGCCTGCTGGCTCAATCCATGAGGCGTAGACATCATAGTTGGCCAAAAAACCGTCTATGTCCGTAGTATAAAAATGGACATGAACAATGTCAGAGCGCGTCATGTCTGCTTGTTCCAAAATGGCGTCGATGCTGGCCAAGCTGTCTTGGATTTGGCCGCGCAGATCGCCGACGTGGGTGATGGTGATGCCCAACTCGCTGGCTGGATCTTCCTTGATGGCCACCTGACCGGAGGTACGCAGGACGCGGCTCGCACCGCTGACGACCTCGCCTTGATCCATCAGATAGGCCGCGCCCCATGTTGTAGGATTGACGGATTGACGTTGCATGGCGGGAGCCTCCTGGTTGGTTTCTTGGGCATAAAGAGGATTGGCGGAAAGCAGCAAGCTTGGCGCGGCCAAGGCGGCGGCAAGCCAGGTGGCGCGAAGACGGGACTTCATCATGATGGTTTCTCCGGGGCTGGGGTGCGTCGAGGCCTGACGGCGGTTCCTGCTTGCAAACAGGGCCCGCTGGCCACGCCGGTTAACGCACCTGGGGACTAGAAGCGGGTCCAGACCGCCAAAGTTCACCGACTAGCTGATGCCATTTTTCTGTTTAACATCAAAGAGCTAAGCTCCGTTTTGCTTTCAGGTTGTTTGGTTGCTGAACACAAGAACAGGCTAAGCAAAGGCCCCAAAACCGACCATAGGGAAGGTTCCCTATATCGAGAACAATCCGTTTTGCATGGCATAGAGAGCCGCGGCCGTCCGGCTCTCGGCCCCGATTTTTGGGTAAAGGTTTTGCAGGTGATTATCCACGGTCTTGGGCGACACATTCAAAATCTGAGCAATTTCCTTGTTGGTCTTGCCCCGCGCCAATTCGCGCAAAACTTCCGCTTCCCGCTGGGTCATACCGCTGGGCCAGACCTTGGCCGCGCGCTTGCGTTGCCCGACACAATCCAGCACAATCCGCGTTTCCTGGTGAGGCAAGAGCCCCCCATGAACCTGCCGCAACAGACCCTCTGCTGCCTCGTCCTCGCTGATCGCCGGTTGCGTAGGCGCATCGTTGGTCCATTCGTCAAATAGGTTAGCCACCGCCAGAAACGAAGCGCCACCGTCGGGCAGCACCATGCCCCGGTGACTGCCAGACCCGTCACGCCGCTCATTGACAGAACAAGCCACTTCGCAGATGGGGTCGAAAATCGGGCTCATGCGCAGAACCTGCTCGGTATGGCGCGTGGCGCTTAGTGCCTGGGATTGCTCGAACCGGCTCAAGGGCTCGCGCTTGTCCCAGATGCCGTTTGCAATCGCGTTCTTACCGATATCGTGCAACAAAGCGGCATGAAACACCACTTGAGCTGCCGCCTCATCGCTCTTGGCCTCTAAAGCCGCTAGGTGGGCGAGGCCAGCGACCCGCCGGGAGTGCCCCGTGAACCAAGGGCTCTTGAGATCGGTAAAATCGGCCAGAGCTTCAGCCGCCTCTCCCAAACCTTCCGTTCCCGTCATACGTGGAGAACCCGGCTCAGCGGCCAGAAAACTACCCCATTCTTCAGCGGGGCTAAGGCCGGCCAATATAGACGCCGGATTTTCAATAAATGCATCGACGACCGCGGGGTCAAACTGGCCGCCACGTCGGCTCAGCGCGCAGTCGGCCATAGAGACCAGCCCGCCCGCTCGTCGGTGTAGTTCGGCTACGATGGCAAACTCAATAATGCGCGTCTGGGGCAACAAATTGGGGCCGGAAGGATGGATAGGGTGTTGATCATCCCAACGCGATTCCATGTGTCGCAGAATGCTCTTCACGGTGCTTGGCACCGGCAAGCGTTTCGCAATCGCAACCGCCTGCTCGCAGTGCGGCAGCCCCATGGCCATGGCTTGTGGCCCCATGGCAACCATCATCTCGATAATTTCGCGCTTTTCTTCCATGGAGCGGTCTGGCGCAAAGGTGGCTTCCAGCTCCGCGCGCACGCTATCGGGGTTGGCTGGATCCGCTCGGGTCATGGCCAGATAGCCGGTGAGCTCATCGCCCAAGGCTATGGCGGCGGTGTCGGAGGAAGTGGCGGTACAGCCGATAAACCGCAAAATCCCGGCATAGTAGAGCGAGGAAAGCTCATCATTGGAAAGCCCCAAGGCGCGCCCAATTCGGACCGAAATGACCGTCGCCGTCAGCGAGGTTCCCGGCGGGTTGCCCGCCGACATGTCGGTTGCCATGGACAGAGCCCCAAGAATTTCTGCTAGCCGCCACATAGAGCCCCCTCACCTGCCTTTGAAGATCGCTGCGGTTCACTGCGCCAGCGCTCCGAGCCAGCAGGATTGTGGCAAACAACCAATTACTTCGCCAGCAAAATTCAAATCGCTAGTCAGCTCGCCCCTAGGTCGCCTTCTGAGCCGCTTTGGTTCGCCCTCTGGGTCAGCTCTGGACCGGGCACGCGCAAGGATGCTGGGCCCTGGCTTACAGGCGCACGAACTCCAGGCACTCCCCTGAGGCGATGCAAGTGCTGGCGGCCGGGATCACGGCAAACCCATCCGACTTGCAAATGAGCGAAATCTTGGCCGAAAAGCTCTGATCCAACAGCCGCACTTGCGGGCGGCCGTTGGCGGAAAACCCGACGATCTTTGCCGGGCGGAACTCTTGGCGACCAGGACGGCGCGTAAAGCCCTGCTCGGCTTCCACCTGTATGACCGCTACTTGCGCCTCACTCTGCCCCGACAGCTTGCGAGCAACCCGGCTTGCAATGATCTTCCAGGTCGTAAAGGCGGCCACCGGATTGCCCGGCAGCCCCACATAAACGGCGCCATTCAACCTGCCGATTGACAGCGGCTTGCCGGGCTTCATGGCGATCTTCATGACTTCGATTTCGCCGCCCGCCGCCATAAGCTGGCGAACCATGTGATCTTCTTCGCCGACCGATACGCCCCCCGTTGTCACCACCATATCGGCTTTGCGGCTCGCCGAGACCAGCGCGTCGCGCAGCAGTTTGGGATCGTCGGCAACCGCGCCCATGTCGTGTAACTGGATCCAGGGCTGGCGCAGGGCTGCGATCATCATATAGCGATTGGAGTTATAGATCTGCCCAGGCGCCAGACTTTGCCCGGGCTGGCGCAGCTCGCTACCGGTACAAAACAGCGCGATCGACACCTTGCACAGGACTGCCACTTCGGCCAGACCGACCGAGGCGATGGCACCAACCTCGCGGGCCCCGATCAAGCTGCCCTTTGCCAACAGTAAGGAGCCCTTGGGCGCATCCTCACCTTGCTTGCGCACACAACTCCCGGCGTCTACGGACTCGTGCAGCGTGATGATATCGCCGTCGCGCTCCACGTGCTCTTGCATGATGACGGCATCCGCGCCCGCCGGAATGGCGGCGCCCGTGAATATCCGGTAGGCCTGGCCCGGCCTAAGCGTTCCAGCTTGCCCTGCATCATCACCAGCAGCAACCCGGCCCGCCACTTTGAGCTGCCAGGGGCCAGCGCCCGCCAAGTCCGAGCTGCGCACCGCATAGCCGTCCATGGCCGAATTATCGAAGGGCGGCAGGGCAAAGGGGGCGGTCAAATCACGCGCCAACACGCGCCCGATCGCATCTTCAAGAGCGACAAGCTCAATACCGTCAACTGCGCTCGCCAAAGATAAGCTGCGGGCAATGGCCTCGTTTACCGGCATCAAAGCGCGACCACCGGCGTGATCACCGCTACAGCAAAGGTCTTTGGTGTGGCTCATGTGGTTCATCGTTCTTCCTTCCCTTTGCGCGCCGACTCAAACTCGGCTGACGGTGTTGGCGGCCAGATTGACAGCGCCTCCTCGACGCTCGGGCGCAAGCGCGGCTTCGGCGACTTGCTGACGCTGCCCAGAGCCAGAAAACCCAACAGCACCTCGTTGGCTTCCAGATCAAAGCCTTGGCGGACCGCGCGGCTCGCCACCTTTTCGCCGCTGACCAGCATGTCGCCGAAGCCCAGTGCCTGCGCCGCAAGCAGCATGTTTTGGATCGCAGCACCAACCGAGACCCACTGCTCGTAGACAGGAACATCGCGAACCTCGCTGCGAAGGCAGGCGACGACGGCCATCAGGCAAGCGCCGTTGTGAGCCTTCTCGCGGGCGTGGTCGATTTGCTCCTTTGTCAACCTGCCTCGGGTTTCTTTGGCAGCAGTTTCAAAGATATCGGCTAGAGCATCGCGCGCATTGTCCCGGATCAATATGAACCGCCAGGGCCGCAAACTGCGATGATCAGGCGCAGCGCAGGCCGCCTGAATGATGAGGTCGATTTGCGCCCGGCTTGGCCCCGGCTCGACGAGGCGCTTTGGCGAAACAGAGCGTCGCTCAAGAAGATCAGCAATGTTCATGCCTCAACCTTGTGATGCGTAAACCCAGCAACAAAAGAATCAGGGGTCAAAAGGGCCAAGAGCCAAAAGGACCAAGAATCAGTGCTTGGGGCAGTGGACATGTCGAAATGCTAACGGGCGGCCCGAAGGCCGCCCGATTGACGGGGAGGTACAGGATTAAGCCTTGTACTCTTTGGACTTGAAGGTGACGGCCTGCGCCTGCGGCGGGGCGTCGGCCAACTTGCGCACATTGCCGAAGGTCAGCTTGTATTCCGGCAAGATCAGCTCACTGACCCCCGGATTGACAACGTTACCCTGGCTGCCCGCTGGAGAGCCAAAGACCATCGCTACCTGGCCGCGCTTGGCGGTGTCGGTGGGATAGGCCATGCCCTGCGTAGCGCCATTCTCGTTGGTGATCTCGATCAGATCGCCCGCCGAAATTCCCCGATCGGCCATATCATCGGCATTCATCTCGATGAAAGGATAAGGGAAGCGGTCTTGAACGAAGTCGCTGTCCTGATCCAAGAACTGGTTTTGCCAGAAGATGTTGGCGCGAACATTGTTGACAAAGAAGTCGTGGTTAGCCGCTTCGCGTGCTTTGCCCGGCGCGGCATAGCCCCGCCACTGCGCCGCACAGAACAGCGCCTTCTTGTCATCGCGACCATGGCGATCAAAGCTGCCATCGGCATAGAGCCGCGGCGTGCCGACAAGCTGGCCATTTTCAAAACCAACCACCGGCTCTTGCACCCCATCGTTGCCCATGGCCCGCAAGCGGTCATAGGTCACTTCGGGATTGCCCGCATTGTAGCCATCCATGAAGGCGTCTTCTTCGCTCTGCCAGTCATAGCCTTTGAACTGATCGGCATAGGCGTCGTTGCCCATATCGCGCAGAGCGGTTTCCATGTGCTGAGCCATGCCCGCCGCGATCAGACAATCCGGTTTGGAGTTGCCGAAGGGGTCCATATAGCGCTCGCTCAAACGCAGGCGGCGCTCACCGTTCATCGAGGTGAGGTTCATCTCGTTCGACTCACAAGCGGGCAAGATG
>JAUIHE010000181.1 GCA_030432195.1 Alphaproteobacteria bacterium | reverse complement strand
CTACAAATGGCGGCATCTGATCGAGAATTTCTTCGCAAAGATTAAAGAATTCAGAGCCATAGCGACCCGCTACGAAAAGACAGCGTCCAGCTACGCCGCCAACTGGCATCTCGCAGCTGCCATCATCACTTTACGATGAATGTCCACGGACCCTAATCCTAACGGACCGTTCTAGAACAAATAAGCGGAAAACGTGCGGTTGCGGATTCTGTGTGCTTTTTCTTAGAAAGCTGTGGCCAATCAGCAACAATTGGCGGAGTTCTTGCTATGAGCACCCAAGGTGCTTCCCTTTTGGGTTGAAGAAAGCGCGGCGAAACTCTCGCGCTCACCGCGTAAAATCTCCGAATCGCACCAATCGTTTGTCGTCAGGATATCTAATCGCCAGGATATCTAATCGCCAGTGCGGCTTTGCGGCAAAAGGCGTTCGAGCAGGCTCGCAGTCGTTATGTGCCCCAGCAGCGCGCCTTCTTCGGTGACAAGCACGCTGCTGGCGCCTTCTTGCATCAGGCGCATAGCGTCTTGCACCTTGGCCTCCGCATCCACTGCTGGGGCTCCATTGGCCTGCTCAACGCCTTTGTCGGTCATCACGTCGCGCGCGCATAGAACGCCCAGCGGGTTCATATGAGCAACAAAGTCCGCCACATACTCGTTGGCAGGATTGGCGAAGATATCGCGCGGGGTTCCGCACTGAACAATGCGTCCGCCCTCCATTATCGCGATGCGGTCGCCTAGTTTGAAGGCCTCATCCAGGTCATGGCTCACGAAAATTATTGTGCGCTTGAGTTGGCTTTGCAGGGTCAGCAATTCGTCCTGCAAACGTGTACGAATAAGCGGGTCGAGAGCGGAAAAGGGCTCATCCATCAATAGAATGGGAGCATCGGTGGCAAAGGCGCGCGCTAGCCCCACGCGCTGTTGCATGCCGCCGGACAGCTCACCAACCTTGCGGTCGGCCCAATCACTCAGCCCGACCAGGGAGAGTTGCTTTTCAACAAGGGTTTTGCGTTGGCTAGAGTTTTGTCCTGCCAGCTCCAAGCCCAGCCCCACGTTGTCCCGAACACTTCGCCAAGGCAACAGGCCAAATTGCTGAAAGACCATGCTAATACGCTTGCGGCGCAGTTCACGCAGTTGGGCAGCGTTGGCATTGCTTACGTCGATCATTGCCCCTTCGTGCTGCACCTGAACTCGGCCACGAACCACCGGATTGAGTCCGTTTACTGCACGCAACAAGGTCGACTTACCCGATCCCGATAGGCCCATGAGCACCAAGATTTCGCCTTCGCCCACCGAAAGTGAGCAATCGTGGACGCCCAAAACCTGGCCTGTCTGGGTTTGGATCTCGGCGCGTGAAAGCCCTTGGTCCATCAACGGCAGTGCGAGGCTGGGCTTGTCGCCGAAAACTATGTTTACAGCGTCAAATTCGACAGCAGTGCTCATGATGTTTCCCCCTTCAGTCGCAGCATGCGATCCAACATGATCGCGACAACAACGATGATGAAGCCGCTCTCAAAGCCAAGCGCTGTATTGACCTGGTTAAGCGCGCGCACCACCGGCACGCCCAGGCCGTCGGCGCCGACGAGGGCAGCGATCACCACCATAGACAAGGACAGCATGATCGTTTGATTGAGGCCGGCCATGATCTGGGGCAGGGCATAGGGAAGCTCAACTTTCCACAGCTTTTGTTGGGGCGTAGCGCCGAAAGCGTCCGCGGCCTCCAGCAAAGCAGTCGGCGTTGAGGAGACCCCAAGATGGGTTAGTCGGATCGGAGCTGGCAGCACGAAAATGACCGTGGCCATGAGGCCCGGCACCAGTCCAATGCCAAAGAAAACGATTGCAGGGATCAAATAGACAAAGGTCGGTAGCGTCTGCATTAGATCCAAAACAGGGCGCATCCAAGCGCAGATCTTGGGATTGTGCGCTGCAAAGATGCCAATCGGCACACCGACCACCATACAGACCACACACGAGGAGAGAACAAGTGTCAGGCTCTCCGTCGTTTCTTCCCAATAGCCCTGATTGAGGATCAAAAGGAAGCCAGCCAGAACCAGAAGGCAGGTTTTCCAGGATCGCTGAATCAGCCAGGTAAGGGCGACAAATACGGCAATGATGATCAGTGGGTGAGGGCTTTGCAGGACCCACAAGATGGAATCGATCAACCGCTCCAGCGCGATGGAAAGGCCCTCAAAAAACCAGTCCGCATTGTCTTGTAGCCAGTTGAACACGCCTTTGGCGGTCTTGCCAATGGGAATCTTGGTATTGGTCAGCCATTCCATGTTGGGCTCCGATATTCAAAAAGGTGGGCGAGGTCGCACAGACCTGTGCTGGCAAAGATTGTCCATCAAAAAAAGAGCCCCGAGCGGACGCCCGAGGCTCTTGGGAGGTCATGGTAGGACTAGAGCCCTAGCGCGCCCTTCACGGCCGCCATAGCATCACCGCCGTCTTTTGTTGTGACACCATCCAGCCAGGCATCCAAGGTCGCGGCATTGGCTTTCAACCAAGCTGCTGCTGCTTCGTTGGGATCTTCGCCGTCGTTCAAGATCGCGCCCATGATCTCGTTTTCCATGGCCAAGCTGAACTTCAGGTTTTTAAGCAAGGCACCGACGTTGCTGCACTCGTCAACGTAGCCCGCGCGGGTGTTGGTGTAGACCGTGGCGCCGCCCAAGTCGGGGCCGAACCAGTCGTCGCCGCCTTCCAGGTAGGACATATCAAAGTTTGCGTTCATGGGGTGGGGTTCCCAGCCCAAGAAAACGACCGGCTTGCCGCGCTTGTCGGCGCGCGCGACCTGAGCCAGCATGCCCTGTTCTGAGGACTCAACCACCTCAAAACCGGTCAGGCCAAAGGCGTTTTGGTCGATCATGTCCATGATCAGGCGGTTGCCGTCGTTGCCGGGCTCGATGCCATAGATCTTGCCGTCCAGCGCGTCTTTGTGCGCTGCGATATCGGCAAAGCTAGCAATACCCATGTCAGCAGCGGCCTTGTTGACGGCCAGGGTGTACTTGGCGCCTTCCAGGTTTTCGCGAACGGTATCAACGCTGCCTTCATCACGGTATTTTGCGATATCGCCTTCCATGGTGGGCATCCAGTTGCCCAAGAACACGTCGATGTCGCCGCCAGCCATAGAGGCGTAGGTCACGGGGACAGACAGAACCTTGACATCCACGTCATAGCCAAGGGCCGTCAATACGGTGTTTGTCGCTGCGGTGGTTGCGGTAATGTCGGTCCAACCTACGTCCGAAAACGTCACGGTGCTGCAATCGGCTAGCGCGGCGCCTGCCAGAGCAACGCTCATGGTTGCGCCCAAAAGTGCGGTCTTGAAAGTCTTCATCTTTGCCTCGCTGTTATTTTGCTTATGAAGGTGTTTTGTCGGCGCCAAGACTAAGACCATTCGCGCCTGATTGGCAAGGCCATTCCCCTTGGGTGGGCGTGCAAGATGGTGGCCGGTTGGCGTCCGTCCTGGATCCACCGCCAATTGGCTCGTTGTTGTAGCTCTGGCGCGCGCAGGCGCTAGAAAAACTTCTGGATTAAAGAGGGGACCGGGATCTTCTTTTTGATCTTGGATTTCACTTCATCGACGATGATCTTGTCGATGGCCTCCGGGCTGGCGCCGCCCTCGAAGAACTCTTGCTTGAACAAGATTGCTTCCCATCCGTCGCCGTCGGCTTGATCGTCTGGGTAGCCTTCTTCCAGCTCTTCCTCCAGCTGCTCCTCTTCAATGCTACCGTCTTTGAACAGCTCCTCCAGCAGGACATCGAGTTTGATCTCAATCTTTACGCCTTTGCTGATGAGGGGTTGGCTTGGATCCTCATCGACGGCGATACAGGTCTCGGTCTGCCCGTTTAGCATGAGCTTCATCGGCGTTGTGCCAAATAGCGCCGCATAGGCCGCATCAGGAGCGTCCATGCTGGCAGTCTGGCCGCTTTGTTCGTTAAAGGCGGCCAAGGCCTTGCTGGTTTTGCGCCCCGCCAGCCCGTCGGCAGGACCAGCGTTGAAGCCCTTGGCGTTGAGCCCGGCTTGGATCATTTGAATGAGCACGCGACCATCCTTGGCGACCTTAAGCTCTACGCAGTTTTGCGGCAGCTTTCCTTTTCCGTTGGGTTGTTGGATGACGACGTGCAAGCTCATAGACTCGCCTGCCTCCGGTCCTTTTGGATGAAGACAAAGGCTGCCGCCCTTGCCCGTTGGGCTACACGACCAGTCGTCAAACCCTTGCTGCGTGTTGCCGGGCAAGGCGCCGCTTTCTTCAATAAAGACGGGCCCTACAAAAGGGGCGTCCGACCCGTTTTTCAGGATGATTTCAAAGTCACATTTGGCGCCGCCCTTACATTTGCCCTTTTGCAGCTTGTCTAAAATGACTTGAAGGCCATCGGTTGGACCGGCATTACCGCCAAGGCTGATATCGGTCTTTGCAGCGGGTTTGTTGCAGCGCTTTTGTTCGCAGGTCTCAAGTTCTGCGCGCAGCTCCTTTTCGCGCTTCTTAAGTTGTTCCCACTGGCGCTTTGCCTCTTGCAAGGTCTCGGCGAGCTGTTGCTCTTTGAGTTGCATATCCTCAATTTCACTCAGCAATTCGCTGGCTTTGTTGAGTTCCTTTTTGATGAGAGCATCATGAGCGCTGACATCCTTGCCAGCTTTGCTCAGCGCTGCTTTTTCCACGATGGCTTTTGAGAAGGCCTCTTGCGCGGCCGACTTGGCGGCCTCCTTGGCAGCAATCTGTTCGCGTAGCGCCTCAAGCGCAGCGATCCCTTTGGCCACTTTTTTTGCGACGTTGATCCGGGTTCCTATTACGTCGTTCAGCAGGCCGACGATGGTCTGGCAGGGCGCGCAATCGCTGGAGACGAAGGGCGAGGCCGGGGCGGTGGTCTGACCGCCAGCACCAGGGATACCGATCTGGCCGCCCTGGCCCGCAGGTTGGCACTGCTTTTCGCACTCGGCCAAGTCCGCTTTCAACTTGGCGATCAGCGCCTTGAGATCGTCCACCGGCTTTTGAGCGGTCGCGATGGCATCTTCGGCAGCCTTCTGCTCGGCGGCTTCTTTGGCCTGGGCGTCGGTCAAGGCATTGCGTTGCTTGTCGATCTCGTTCAGCTCTTGGTCGATCTCGGCGCGCTTGGCCTCGTCCTGGGTGGTGAGCCAGGCTTCGCTGAGTTGGGACTCGCGCGCCAATACGGCCCGCAGCTTGTCGGCGCGGGTTTGGGCTTCTTGCTTCAGCTGGGCCAGCTTGTCCTTGGCTGCTTTCAGCTTGCGTTCGGCGCCGATCAGCGTGCCGACCGCATCGTTGGTCATGCTCACGATGGTCTGGCAGGGCGCGCAATCGCTGGAGACGAAGGGCGAGGCCGGGGCGGTGGTCTGCCCCCCAGCGCCCGGGATAGCGATCTGGCCGCCTTGGCCCGCAGGTTGGCACTGCTTTTCGCACTCGGCCAAGTCCGCTTTCAACTTGGCGATCAGCGCCTTGAGATCGTCCACCGGCTTTTGAGCGGTCGCGATGGCATCTTCGGCAGCCTTCTGCTCGG
>JAUIHE010000019.1 GCA_030432195.1 Alphaproteobacteria bacterium | reverse complement strand
AGGAGCCCCCCGAGGAGCCCCCCCGGGTGCACAGAATGCGGATGCCATCACCAACGCAGTTTTCCGCCCCTTGGCGTGGCAGCGTGTCGGCGTCACCTTCATTTCTACGCGAAACCAGGTCTGCCCCTATTTGGATGACCGCACAGAGCGCAAGCTCATTGCGCCGATCACGCGAAGCGCTCGCAAGCATTTCACCGCCTTAAACGCAGCCGGTTTTCGCCGCTCCAATTCCTTCGTCTATCGCCCAATTTGTTCAGGCTGTCAGGCTTGTATGGCGGCGCGCGTCTTGGTGGATGATTTTACTCCCAACCGGACCCAGAGGCGGATCGCGCGCAAGAACGCCGATCTCAAACTCGTCATGGCCTCAGCCATGGCAACGCAGGAGCATTACGACCTGTTTCGCCGTTATCTCGATCAGCGCCACTTCGATGGCGATATGGCCTTGATGGACGAAGAGGACTTTGCGGCAATGATCGAGGAGACCTCGGTTCGCACCAGTTTATTCGAGTGGCGTGACCCAGAGACCCACCAGTTGATAGCGGCCTGCCTGGTCGATCACTTGGACGATGGGCTGTCGATGGTCTATTCTTACTACGATTCAGAGCAACTGACCCGCAGCCTTGGAGTTGCCATGATTTTGTCGCTCATAGCCCTTTCGCAAAAGTCGGGCTTGCCCCATTTGTACCTGGGCTACTGGGTCAAAGGTTCGCGCAAAATGAGCTATAAGCAGAATTTTCAGCCCCTGGAGGTCTATTCTCAAGGGCGCTGGCAAGCGCTTAGTAGCTTGGCCGACAGGGACGAGATCTAGCGCAGCCTACCTTGCGTTACCTGGTTGCGGACCACGCAATATCTGAGGCTTTCAAGAGACACCTTATGGCAAAGGCCCCCAGCTCAACATCGCAGCATGTCCCATCCAAGGTCCGATCCGGGCGCCGGGCCGTTTTGGCCGCGGCTGGCGGTGCAGCGCTGCTGGCTCCGTTCGCGAAAGCCCGGGCCCAGACCCTTGGTCAGACCGCAAATCCGGCCAGCGTTCAAGAAACAGCCGCGGTCTGCCAGTCGCTCATTCGCCGGGCCCTTATCTTGACCATGGTCACCGCTTGGCCGCGCGATCGCTTGGGGCTCCATCAGGCCGCTGAACTCCTGGCCCAGCGTGTCGAAGCCATGTCTAACGGCAAACTGCGTATCAAGCTCTATGCCGCCGGTGAGTTGATACCCGCCTCAGAAAACTATGACGCGGCGCGCGATGGCGACGTTGATCTGGTCCACGGATTTGAGGCCTATCGCGCCGATACGCGGCCCGGGTTGCACCTCTTTTCAAGCATCCCTTTTGGCATGACCAGCCTTGAAACCCAGTCTTGGCTGATCGCAGAGGGTCAGCGATTTTGGGACGCTTTGAGCAAGCCCACAGGTCTGAAGCCCCTTTGGGCGGGCGATCTTGGCCATGGTTCAGGGCTATGGACAAGCAAGCCCTTGCCGGAGGGAGCGCGGCTGAGCGGCTGGGTGATCCGTGCGAGCGGATTGGCGCAGAAAATGTACGAGCGCTTGGGCAGTCAAGCCGTGCGATTGGACGACAAGGCGACGCTCAGCGAAGTGCGCGCCAAGAATGTGCAGGGCGTCGAGTGGTTTGGCCCTTGGCTCGATCAGCAATTGGGCTTGGATACAGTGATGAAACACTGCTATGGCCCCGCGCTCAGTCAGCCGTGCCAAATCATCAGTTTGCTGGTCAATCAGAACACCTGGGACAAACTGGACGCCGATCATCGCAGTATCCTGACGGCTGCCGCTCAAGCCGCCGGTCACGAAAGTTGGCTGGTATTTGAGACTCAAAACCGCATCGCCGCTGCGCGCATGGCGCGTGAGGGCGTCGAAAAGCAGACCGTCGAGCGCGACTTGGCAAACGCGATGGGGGCCGCCGCCGCTGAGGTGCTCAAGCAGACCTTTTCGAGCGACGGCCAAGCCCAGCAGGCTTTCGCATCCTACGCGCGTTTTCGTCAGGCGTCATTGGCTATGGCTGAATCCAGCACTGCCGCATTCCAGCGCGCACGCTTGCTTCCCTTCCAGTTTGCAGCCTAGGCGGTACGCTTTGCGCCCTGCCCGCCTTGCAAGCTCTTTAGTGCAAGCTCTTTAGTGCAAGCCCTCTGGTGCAAGCCCCCTGGCCGTGCATGGAAGAACGCCATGATCCGAACGGACAACACACACCATAAGGCAAGACTGGCTGCTGCGATGGCGCGTGACGCTAGGGCTTGACGGCTAAGAAAGGCGCTGGTTTCGGCAGTGGCAAAGGGGGCAAATAGCTCGCGGAGGCTTGCGTGTCCGGGGCCGTGTTCGCCTTTATCATATCAACCACGTCTTCCAGGACCGTATCGCGCTTGGCGAAAAAATCCTCAACGGTCTGATTGTCCTCGACATCCGGTGCGAAGTGCTTGGCTTCAGCGTTCAAGTCTTGGATGTGGCACATGACCGGTACGCTCAGCAACAGCCCGGAGTTGGGCAGCACAAAATCAACCGGATTGCGCATACAGCCTCGATTGTCGAGCCCCCCCGTGCGCTGACCATAGAAGATCGCGCTAGGTCGGTTCTTGCGCAGCTCGCCGACAAAAAGGCTGGCCGCGGAATAGGTTTGACCAGAGATCAGAACGTGCAGTTGGCCCTTAAAGTGGCGTTTGCCCCAAGAGACACTTTGCGTTTCGACGGCGGTTCCGCGTGGTGAAATCTCATAGCGCGTTGGGTAGTTGCGATACCGCAATTGCAGGCGGTTGCTGTCTTTCCTCAAGGTGTCCATTTGGCTCTTTGAACGCCCCGGTACAAACAGTTTTGCCTTGCGGCTAATCTTTTCGCCGGTGACATGAATGTAACGCGGGAAGTGATGTTTGCGGTTGAGCAAATAGGCCAACAGCAAAGACGCATTGCCGATCTGACCGCCCGTGTTTTCGCGCAGGTCGATGACAAGATCTTTCACATCTTGACGGTTCAGTTCATCAAAGACTTCATCAAAAAAGTCTTCGAATTGCTGCTTGTCGCCCAAGAAGGTGTTCACAGCCAGCACCGCAACGCCGTTGTGGACGGAGAACTCAAACCGGGGCCGGTTTCGTTGCATCGGCCTGGAATACTGATGAATTGGCGATTGGCCACGGATTCGCAACCGCTTGTCTCTGCCGTCTGGGCGCTTGAGATCATAAACGAAATCGTCGGCTGCTGGCGCAACGAGCCAGAGATAGTAAGGCAGCGTATCACCTGTGGGATCAAAAGCGGTGATGTCGCTGGACTTATCGAGGCAAAAGTACTCGTTGGCCTCCTTGATCCATTGTGCGACCGGCTTGTCGTTGATCTCCAGCACTTCATCGCCAGCAGTCGCCCCGCTAGCGCTCTGCTCGATATACAGCTTGTCTTCCAAGGCCACAAAGTCCAGCGACGGTGCTTGCATGCGCAGCATTTGGTTTGTCAACTGATCGGGGCCAAAGGTGATACAGGTGTGTCCGTCGCGTACTGAGGCAACCGCGGGCAACAAACGTCTTAGGACCTCGCGGACTGTCGCCTTTTCTGGCAAATTTTCTGCGACGGCATCGAAAGTCGCGTTGATTTCTTCTTCTGAGGTGTGCAGGCCGAAATTGGGCTGGTGACGCTGCAACAGCGCGCGCGTGAACTCTAGATCCTCAAGGATCTGCTCGCGGTCAAAAAGGACTTCTTTTTCAGGCAATCCTGCGGCTGCCAAAACATGCGAAACAATGGCGTTCTGGGCCTGAAGGGGTTGGACCACCGCCAGTGCCAGGATGGCGGCAAACGGGGCAAGCATTCCTAACCGTTGAATGCAGCGGCCAGCCCGGCTTCCAATGAGCCGATAGCGCGTCAAGAAGCGCATCGCAATTCCCCCATGTGAACAGACAGGCTTGGAACTGCCGATCTGCGGTATTCGTGGTCTGCAGCACATAACCATACAAATGCTTAGGGAAGCTAGTCAAAGCCGGACGACCCTGGCATCGATCCCCAACAAAAGAGTTCGGGAATTATGGCGTAGAGCGATGCAAAGACAAGCCACAAATCCGTTTGTACAGGGGCCTTGGCTTCACAAATCCAGCAAAAGGCGCGCATCTTCTGACATTCGCGCCTTGGTCCAGCCTGGCTCCCAGACCAACTGCACTACAACGCGCCCTACGCCTTCAACTTTGGCAACGGCGTCGGCGACCATAGCGGGCATCTGCCCTGCGACCGGGCAGCCCGGAGCGGTTAGCGTCATGTCGATATCGACATCGCCGGTCGCGCTGACATCACAACGATAGATCAGACCCAGGTCCCAAAGATTGATCGGGATTTCGGGGTCATAGACTGTCTGAATGGCCGCAATGACCTGTTCCTGGCTGGCGGCTTTGGTGCCAATCGGTAGTGCTTGGCCACGCTCAGCGCGATAGTCTGCGCCCTCGCCGCCTGCTTCCCCCTTGGTCACGCCAGGCATGAAGTCGGCCAAGGTCAAATTGTCGTTTTGAGAAACCATGACCTGCGCGCACCTATTCCAGCATATCGCGGGCAAGTGCCAAAGCGTCGAACAGCTGATCGACCTCTTCGAAGGTCGAATAGGCGGCAAAAGAAGCCCGCGCTGTGGCCGTCAGGCCGAACCGTTCCATCAAGGGCTGAGCGCAATGATGCCCGGCGCGAACCGCGACGCCGAATTGGTCCAGGATCGTTGAAAGATCATGGGCGTGCATGGTGTCAAAGTGGAAGCTTAGCACTGACACCTTGTTGGGGGCCTTGCCGATAATCTGCATGCCATCAAACGCTTGGGCCTTGTGGGTGGCATAGGCCAACACCGCCGCTTCGTGCTCGGCAATCTTGTCCATTCCAATCCGCTCTACCCAATCGAGCGCGGCGGTCAGGCCCACGGTCTCGACAATGGCGGGGGTACCGGCTTCAAAACGCAGCGGCGGTTCGGCGTAGGTCGTGCCTTCAAAGCGTACCTGGTCGATCATGTCGCCGCCGCCCTGGTAGGGGGGCATAGACTTCAACAGTTCGCTCTTGCCGTAAAGAACGCCTAGGCCGGTCGGCCCATAGAGCTTGTGCGCCGAGAAGGCTAAGAAGTCCACGTCCAGAGCCTTTACGTCGACGGCAAAGTGCGTGACGGATTGGCAGGCGTCCAACAATACCGGAACGCCGTGCGCGTGGGCCGCATCAATCATGTCACGAACAGGGTTGACCGTTCCCAGGACGTTGGACACGTGGGCGACCGCAACCAACCCGACGTCTTTTTCAGACAAGGTGCGTCGATACCAGTCCTGATCCAAAACGCCCGCATCGTCGTGCGGAATGACCAACAACTCAAAGCCGCGCTCTTGGGCCAGCATTTGCCAGGGAACGATATTGGCGTGATGCTCAAATGCGGAAATCATCACCGCCTTGCCGGTCGCCATCACGTGCCGCCCATAAGTCGCTGCGACCAGGTTGATTGCGTCAGTCGCGCCCTTGGTAAAGACGACTTCGCGCTCCCCGGCGTTTAGAAAACGCGCCACCCGCGCCCGCGCAGCCTCATAGGCGTCGGTCGAGCGCATGGACAGTGTGTGCAGGCCGCGGTGCACGTTGGCATAGTCGTGCTGCATGAACGCGGTCATGGCTTCGATCACCTGGCGCGGCTTTTGGGCCGAGGCCGCGCTATCAAGATACGCTAGCGGCTTGCCATTGATGCTCTGCTCAAAGACCGGGAACTCGGCGCGAACGGCCTGAACGTCGTAGGGCGCGTTGTGGTTCATGCGGTTATGCCTCGTGATGCTGGTTAGTCGGCTTGGTCGCCGGCAAATACAGCGCTCAAATACTCGTTGATGACGGGCTGCCAGTGCGCTTCCAATTCGCTGGCATCGCCCAGGTCTTCCAGCACGTCATTGATGAAAGCCTCAACCATGATTTGCTTGGCTCGATCGGCTGGAATGCCGCGGGCGCGAAGATAGAACAGGGCAGCTTCGTCCAGCGCGCCAACCGTCGAACCGTGCGAACAAATCACGTCGTCTGCATAGATTTCAAGTTCGGGCTTGTTGTTAACCCGTGCACGTGGGCCCAGCAACAGACCGCGAGACATCTGATTGCCCTCGATCTTCTGGCTGTCCTTGGCAACGTAGATCTTGCCTTGGAAAATTGAATTGGCTGAGCCTGCAACCACAGATTTATAGACCTCGTTTGAGGTGGTGTTTGGTGCGGCGTGGTTGATATAGGTGTGACTGTCGCAGCTCTGCTTGCCTTGTAGAAGGTGCAGGCCTAGCAAATCGACGTGGGCGCCGGTCCCTGCCAGGGTTACACGAATGTTGTGACGCGCCAAGCCTGCGCCCTGGTTGAGAGCGATGTGGCGGTAGTTGGCATCGCGGCCAACTTCAGCCGCCGTCCACCCCAGGTGTGTGCTCGCGACAGCTTCGGTTTGAGCGCGGTAGTGCTTGAGCTGCGCACCTGGCTCGACAAAAATCTCCACAACGGGGCAAGTCATGCCGTCGCTATTGGCAGCATAGCGCTCAACGAGTTCGGCTTCCGCGCCCTTCTCTAACACGACCAGATAGCGCGGGAAGCTGGAACCCGTGGCCATGCGGCCGTGATCGAGCACCAAGGGCTGCTCGATTTTGGTATTGCGCGCAATCGTAAGGACGATCACCTCATCCAAGTGCGCGGTGCTGTAGGCTGCAACCGCATCGTCCAGCGGGATTAGGCTGCCGATTTTGTCTTGCAGCTCGGCACTGGCTTGAGAAGCCGAAACGAGGCTCAGTCCGTCAATGCCCGTCAAGGCGTCTAGGCCGCTTGGCGGGGTGGCGATGGCATCGGCGGTCTCAAGCTGCTTGAGGCCAGATAGATCGCTGTATTTGTAGGCCTCGACACGGCGATTGGGCCAACCAAGGGACGAAAAGCGCTGGTCTGCGCTTTGCCGCAAGGATTCTAGGGCTTGGCTCATCGTTAGGCTGCCTTCTCGTAATCGACGTAGCCGCGCTCTTCCAGCTCAAGAGCCAGTTCTGGGCCGCCGGAACGGACAATTTGACCGTCGGCGAGAACGTGAACGTGGTCCGGCTTAATGTGATCCAGCAAGCGCTGATAGTGGGTGATGACCAAGAAGGAGCGCTTGCCGTCTCGCAAGGCGTTGACGCCCTCGGAAACAATACGCAGCGCGTCAATGTCCAGGCCTGAATCGGTTTCATCCAGAACCGCGAACTGAGGCTCCAACAGGGCCATTTGCAGGATTTCGGCGCGCTTCTTCTCCCCGCCGGAAAAGCCTGAATTGACCGAGCGTTTCAGCATGTCTGGATTGATTTTCAAATCGGCGGCCTTGGCCCGCGCCAGTTTCAGAAAATCCATACCGCTCAACTCGGGCAGGCCACGCGCAAGACGGGTCTCGTTGGTGCAGGTGCGCAAAAAGTTGAGCATTTGCACGCCGGGGATTTCGACCGGGTACTGGAATGCCAAGAACAGGCCCACGTGCGCGCGCTCTTCCACGTCTAGCGCCAACAAATCCTGGCCTTTGAAGAAGACAGAGCCTTCGGTGACTTCATAGCCGTCCTTGCCCGCCAGAACGTTGCCGAGCGTCGATTTCCCTGCCCCGTTTGGCCCCATGATGGCATGCACCTCGCCGGGGTTGATCTCCAAATTTAGACCCTTGAGGATTGCCTTTTCTTCCTCTTCGATTTGGGCATGTAGGTTTTGAATGCTGAGCATGCGAACGTCCTTTGGTGTATCTGGGCAGCGCGAATTCCTGGCCGCGCTGGACTTTTATTTGGGGTGGCCGCTTGCGGGCCTAGAAAAAGTGGGGGCTCTAGCCGACCGAGCCTTCAAGGCTGATTTCGACCAGGGCTTGCGCCTCAACCGCGAATTCCATCGGCAGCTCTTGCAGGACCTCTTTGACGAAACCGTTGACGATGAGAGCCAAAGCCTTCTCCTCATTCATGCCGCGTTGGCGACAGTAAAACAGTTGATCGTCAGACACTTTTGAGGTCGTTGCTTCGTGCTCGACGGCCGCACTAGGGTTGGCCACTTCGATGTAAGGCACGGTGTGGGCGCCGCAGCGATCGCCGATCAGCAGCGAGTCACACTGCGTGAAATTGCGCGCGCCTTGCGCCTTGGGCAGCATCTTAACCAGGCCGCGATAGGTCTGATCGGAACGCCCTGCCGAGATGCCCTTAGAAATGATGCGCGAGCGCGTGTTCTTGCCGACGTGGATCATTTTTGTCCCGGTATCGGCTTGCTGCAAGTTGTTGGTAATGGCGATGGAATAGAACTCACCTTGCGAGCCATCACCTTGCAGCACACATGAGGGATATTTCCAGGTGACGGCCGAACCGGTCTCGACTTGCGTCCAAGAGACCTTGGAATTGACACCGCGGCACTGGGCGCGCTTGGTCACGAAGTTATAGATGCCGCCCTTGCCGTTTTCATCGCCCGGATACCAGTTTTGAACAGTCGAGTATTTGATTTCGGCATTGTCCATAACGATCAGTTCAACCACAGCGGCGTGCAGCTGGTTTTCATCACGCATGGGGGCCGTGCAGCCCTCCAGGTAGGATACATAAGCATCGTCGTCGCAAACGATCAGCGTTCGCTCGAACTGGCCGGTCTCTTGCGCGTTAATGCGGAAGTAAGTTGAAAGCTCCATCGGGCAGCGAACGCCCTTTGGGACGTAGACGAACGAGCCGTCGGTAAAGACCGCCGAATTGAGCGCAGCAAAATAATTGTCTGTCGTTGGAACCACTGTACCAAGGTATTTTTGAACCAGCTCAGGGTGCTTGGCTACCGCCTCAGAAATCGGCATAAAAATCACGCCAGCTTCTTCAAGCTTGTGCTTGAAGGTCGTCGCGACGGAGACCGAGTCGAACACCGCATCAACGGCGACACCTGCCAACCGCTCTTGCTCATCTAGGGGAATGCCCAAACGCTTGTAGGTGTCCAGCAACTTGGGGTCCACCTCGTCAAGTGACTTGGGCTTGTCGGCAAGGCTCTTGGGCGCGGCGTAATAGTAGTAGTCGTTGTAGTCGATCTTAGGAAACGACACCTTGGCCCAATCGGGTTCTTCCATTTGCGTCCAACGACGATAGGCCTCAAGGCGCCAGTCCAACAACCATTCGGGCTCGTTCTTCTTGGCCGAAATCATCCGAACGATGTCTTCGTTCAACCCCTTGGGGATGCGATCCATTTCGACGTCAGTCTCGAAGCCGTATTTGTAGGTTTCGACCGATATCTTTTTGACGCGCTCAACAGTATCTACGGTTGCTGCCATGGTGTTTGCCTTGTCGTCTAGCTGGGTGGCCTAGCTGGGTTATCTAATCTTGGGCCGCTGCAATTGCTTGCGGAAGAGGTTCGGTGTCTATGCCGTCGCTTTGTTCGCGCCATGGTTGGCCGAGGCGATTGGTATGCTGCTCATGAAGTCCGCGGGCTTGGGGGCCATCTCCGTCAAATCGATGCTCTCCAAAACGGCTAGGACTTTGCGATTGACACGATCCCAATTGCCCGACATGCCGCACATCGCGGTATGCTCGCAGACTGTATCGCCGTCATCCACACAAGCCGTCAGCGACAAAGGGCCTTCGATTGCACCGATAATGTCCGCGACGCTAATTTCGTTCGGTGCGCGGGCAAGAGAGTAGCCGCCGTTGACGCCGCGCGATGACAACAACAGGCCAGCGCGGGACAGCAGTTTCAGCACCTTGGAGACGGTCGGCAGAGGCACGACCGTCTCATCGGCGAGGGCCGGAGCGGCAAGCATGCGCGCTCCGTTTTTGTCCATGGTTTCTCCGCTCTTTGGCGCTTGGCTCAGTCGCCACAATACCAAGACGGCATAATCAGTGAGACGATTGAGTTTCATGCTGGCGGTTTCTATTCCAAAGACACTTGACGGGTGGCGGGCGTCGTTTGTGGCACCCTGTTTCTTATTTAGAACCATTCTAAAAGGCCGTCAATCTTGAAATGGGAAAAATTCGGTCCTTTTTTAACGATTGGGGCGTTTGGTGTTCGCAGAAGCCTTGGATTACGCCCCCAATGACATGCAACAAATGCGCAAATGAACAGATCAAACACCCTTGCATAGCGTCTTGCAAAGAGCATGGGGGTGCGAGTTGGTAAACCCGTGCAAAGACTCGTTTGACAGCCTTGAAATTCTGGCAAGAAGGTTGCGAATTTGGCGTGACACTCGTGGGGCGGCGTTCTATACCCGAGGCGTCGTCTAGTCGCGGCATAAGGTAAGCAAGACGCGACGTTTGACTCGCGGCTTTTGGACACAAGCTTAATTATAGACCACTAACGAAGGGCACGGGCGTCAAATTTCATAAGTCGCTCGCGAGACCATGGCATGACACAGCCAGCCGACCAACGCGACCCGCTTGCATTTTTGAATGCGGGCAACATCACCTTCATTTCACAGCTGTATCAAAGATACCTGGCGGCTCCCAGCGACGTCGAACCGGATTGGCAATCGTTCTTCGCAGAATTGGGCGAAGACGAGCGCAGCTTGTTGGCGGATATTGAGGGCCCCAACTGGGCGGCGCGGCAGACGCGCGTCATTGGCGTTAAGGATCCAGACGCCCCCAAACCGAACGGCAAAGCTGGGGCCAAAGAACCGGTGGTCAGCGACAGCCGTGCCCATACAGATGCCACGGAACGGACCATTAAGGTCATCGGATTGGTTCGCGCGTTTCGCGTTCTGGGCCATCACTACGCCAAACTGGACCCCTTGGGGCTGAAAAAGCACGAGCCCATTCGCGAGCTGGACCCTGCGTTCCACGGCCTCGGCGAAGATGACTATGGCCGTCCAATCTATGTTGGGGGCGTCTTGGGCTTTGGCGACTATGACCCAACGCTGGAAGAAGTTTTGGAGCGCCTGACCGCAACCTACTGCGGAAGCGTCGGCGTTGAATACATGCACATCCAGGAACCCGCTCAGAAAAGCTGGATCCAAGAGCGCATCGAAAAGATTTCGAACCACACCGATTTTACCCTTGCCGGCAAGACCGCGATCTTCGAGCGCATTGTCGATGCTGAGAGCTTTGAAGCCTATTTGGACAAGAAGTTCAAAGGGACGAAGCGTTTTGGTCTGGACGGCGGCGAAGCGCTTATGCCCGCCATGGAGCAAATCCTAAAACGCGGCGGCCAACTGGGCATTGACGAGGTGGTCATCGGTATGCCGCACCGTGGGCGGCTGAACGTGCTTGCCAATGTCATGAACAAGGCCTACGCGACGATCTTTGCGGAGTTCAAAGGTCATCAGTTCAACGTACCCGACGATGTTGTTGGCTCTGGTGACGTAAAGTACCACTTGGGAGCTTCAGACGACCGCGAATTTGACGACAACAAGGTCCACCTGTCGTTGACCGCGAACCCATCGCATTTGGAAGCAGTTAACCCGGTGGTTGCCGGTAAGGTGCGCGCCAAGCAGAACCAAAAGGGCGATGAAGAGCGTACCCGTGTCATGCCCATTTTGCTGCATGGTGATGCCGCGTTTGCGGGCCAAGGCGTCGTGCCGGAAACGCTGGAGATGTCAGAGCTGAAGGGCTATCGCGTCGGTGGCACAATCCATCTGGTCGTCAACAACCAGATCGGCTTCACGACGAACCCCAGCAATGCGCGGTCTGGCCCCTACTGCACCGACGTTGCGAAAATGATTGCCGCGCCGATCTTGCACGTCAACGGCGACGATCCGGAAGCAGTGGTCCACGTGGCGCGTATCGCAACCGAGTTCCGCCAGCAGTTCAAGAAAGACATTGTCATCGATCTGTTCTGCTATCGACGCTTTGGTCACAACGAGGGCGACGAGCCGCGCTTTAGCCAGCCGCTGATGTACAAGGCCATTGAAAAACATCCAAAGGTCTCAGAAATTTACGCAGCCAAGCTGATCGGCGAAGGTACCTTGAGCCAGGCCGCCGTCGATAAGATCCGCGCAGATAAAGAGCGCGAGTTGGACGAGTCGTTTGAATTGTCCGACACCTTCCGTGCTAACGAGCCCGACATGCTTCGTGGCATGTGGGAAGACTATGAACGCGGCAACCCCGACGACGGCCCGCGCCGCGGCCATACGGCGATCAAAGAAGATGCCTATGATCGCGTCGGCAAGGCCTTGACCACCGTCCCTGAAGGCTTCAACCTGAATTCCAAGCTGACGCGCTTGTTGAAAGCCAAGCAGGACATGTTCGAAAAGGGCGAAGGTTTTGACTGGGGAACCGGAGAGGCCCTGGCGTTTGGCACTTTGTTGGACGAAGGGCACCCTATCCGTTTTTCTGGCCAGGACGTGCGCCGCGGCACCTTCTCGCACCGCCATGCTGCTTTGATCGACCAGGTGAGCGAAGAACCCTATTTGCCGCTCAACAACTTGCGGGCAGATCAAGAAGCCTTCTTGGATATCCACAACTCGCACTTGTCTGAATACGCGGTGCTGGGCTTTGAATACGGTTATTCAACCGCTGAGCCTAACGGTCTGACGCTTTGGGAAGCCCAGTTCGGTGACTTCGCGAACGGCGCCCAAATCATGATCGACCAGTTCATCGCTTCGGCAGAGAGTAAGTGGCTGCGCTTTTCGGGCCTGGTGATGCTGCTGCCCCACGGCTTTGAAGGCCAAGGCCCAGAGCACTCCTCCGCTCGCATCGAACGCTTCTTGCAGATGAGTGCGGAAGACAACTGGCAGATCGTCAACGTTACGACGCCCGCGAACTACTTCCACGTTTTGCGTCGTCAGATCCACCGCCGCTTCCGTAAGCCTCTGGTGGTCTTTTCGCCCAAGTCGCTGCTGCGACACAAGCAAGCCCAGTCGCGCAAGGAAGAGTTCCTGGACGGCACCAACTTCCACCGGCTATTATGGGATGACAGTCCGGCTTGTGAACCGCATGAGACCCGCCGGGTCATCCTGTGCTCCGGCAAGGTCTACTACGACATTAAGGCCGCGGCCGAGGAACAGGGCGTCAAGGACGTCTATGTCATGCGTGTTGAGCAGCTCTACCCGTTCCCAGAAGACGCGCTTTTGGAAGAGCTGAAAGTCTTCAAGCATGCCGAGTTCGTTTGGTGCCAAGAAGAACCCAAAAATATGGGAGCTTGGAGCTTTATTGAGCCGAGGCTTGAGAAGACCTTTATCAAACTTGGCGCTGAACATACGCGCGCTGGCTACGCTGGCCGCGCAGAGGCTGCTTCACCAGCAACCGGCTCAGCCAGCAAACACGCCGCGCAACAAGCTGCGCTTATCACCGCTGCTTTAACAGGCCCCATAACCCGCTAGTGCGGGTTGGGTCTTGCATCCATCGCCCCCAGCAAAACGCCCCGCAAATAGGAAACGACATGGCAAGCGAAATTTTGGTCCCAACATTGGGCGAGTCTGTAACCGAGGCCACGGTCTCAAACTGGTTGAAAAAGCCTGGCGACACTGTGACGCTTGATGAAGCGCTGGTCGAGCTGGAGACAGATAAAGTGACGTTGGAAGTCAATGCAACGGCCGCCGGTGTTCTGCACCAGGTCTTGGCTGAAGAAGGTGCGACGGTCGAAGTCGGCGCCGTTTTGGGCATGATCGATGAAAGCGCCAGTGCTGCGGCAGCGCCCGTCCCCGCCAGCGCGCCAGCAAGCACCCAGGCAAGCACCCAGGCAAGCACCCAGGCAAGCACCCAGGCAAGCACCCAGGCAAGCACCCAGGCAAGCACCCAGGCAAGCACCCAGGCAGCAATGCCGGATCTGCCAACACGTGCAGCGCCCGCACCTGCCGCCGCTTCCGATGCCAAGTCGCCAGCCGTCGCAAAGCTGCTGGCCGAAAACCAACAGCTCAATGCTGCTGACATTCCTGGATCGGGCAAAGATGGGCGCCTAACAAAGGGCGATGTTCTTGCAGCCGCGGCGGCCCCTGCTCCGGCGCCTGCCCCAATCGCTGCGCCCGCAGCACCGCGTGAAACAGGACCCCGCGAAGAGCGCGTTCGGATGACACGCCTGCGCCAGACCATCGCGCGCCGTCTGAAAGAGGCCCAAAATACCGCCGCTATGCTCACGACTTTCAACGAGGTTGATATGTCGGCGGTGATGGCGACTCGTAAGCGCCTGCAAGACGACTTCGTGGCCAAACACGGCGTCAAGCTGGGTTTCATGTCCTTCTTCGTGAAGGCCTGCGTCAACGCCCTGAAGGATTTGCCCGCGGTCAATGCCGAGATCGACGGCACCGACATCATCTATAAGAACTATTTCAACGTAGGCGTTGCAGTTGGTACGCCCAGCGGATTGGTCGTGCCGGTTCTGCGTGATGCGGACGACATGAGCTTCGCTGATGTTGAGAAAACAATCGCTGATTTTGGTGTGCGCGCACGCGATGGCAAGTTGTCGATGGCAGAGATGCAAGGCGGCACCTTCACCATCTCAAATGGCGGTATCTATGGCTCGTTGAATTCAACGCCGATCCTCAACACGCCTCAGTCCGGCATTTTGGGTATGCACAAGATCCAAGAACGCCCTGTTGTGGAAAATGGCCAGATCGTCATCCGCCCGATGATGTATTTGGCGATGTCCTACGATCACCGGATCATTGATGGTCGCGAGGCTGTGACTTTCTTGGTGAAAGTTAAGGAAGCGCTTGAAGCGCCCGAACGCCTATTGTTCGATCTCTAAGGGCGAAACGAGGCCAAGGCGAGGGAAGCTTGGCCGCTAAAGAGTGCTGCCCAAGCTTGGCAGGCTCTTCGATGTTCCCTAAGTTAGGAAGACGGCTAGCGACAGCTAGCCGTCTTTTTTTAAATCTGAAAAGTTGAGTCCATGACCACTGAACGCAAAGCCTTGTCTCCTGGAGTTAAGATCGCATTGGACCTGGGTCCTCTGGTAGTTTTCTTCGTGCTGCTGTTGCGCGTTGATATCATGGCGGCGACGCTGTCCTATGTTGTATTGGCGCCGATCGTCGTTGCGATCTACTGGTTTGTAGAGCGCAAAATCCCGCCGATGCTGCTTGTTTCGACCGTCTTGATTCTTGTCATGGGCGGCCTGACGCTTTGGCTGAAAGACGAAACCTTCATCAAGATGAAGCCAACCTTGATTTATTGTCTGTTTGCAGCGGTCTTGGCTGGTGGGCTGCTGGCCAAGCGTCTGATTATCAAACAAGTTATGGGCGGCGGCTTGCAGCTGACCGACCGCGGCTGGTTGCAGATCACTTACAGCACGATTGGCATGTTTTTGGCTTTGGCGGTTGCCAATGAAGTCGTTTGGCGTAATTTTTCAAGCGGTGTTTGGGCCGGTTTTAAGATTGCGGTTGTGCCGATTACGCTGGTTGCCTTTGGACTCATGTTCTATTCGGTGCGCAATCACATGTTGAATACCGGCGAGAGCGCAGCGGACGAAGACGGCTCCGATCAAACTGGAGCCTAGGGCGGAGCGCTAAGGATAGTTATGACCAACCCTGTCATCAACGTTGATGTTTTTTCCGACCCCATCTGCCCTTGGTGCTTTATCGGCAAGCGCAGACTAGAACAGGCCGTTGCAAGCTATGAGCCTGCGCTCAACCTTGCGATCACCTGGCGCTGTTTTCAGCTCAACCCCAGCATGCCGCCCGAAGGCATGGACCGCCTCACCTACTTGGCCGCCAAATTCGGCGGTCCGGAGCGTGCGAAGGCCACCTACGAGCACATTCGGGTCAAAGGTCTAGAAACTGGGATAAAATTCGATTTTCCAGCCATTCAAAGAACGCCGAATACGCTAAAGGCGCACCGGCTGTTGCGCTGGGCCCAAGTCCACGGCCAAGACGCAAACGCTTTGATGACGGGGTTATTTGAGGCCTACTTCTTCCAAGGCCGCGACATAGGAGACAGCGAGGTCCTGTTGGATTGTGCTGCGAATGCTGGGCTCGACGAGGCCGGTGCGACCTTGCTTTTGCAAGGAGACGACTACCACCGTGAAATTGAAGAAGAAGAAGCGACCGCCCGGGCCATGGGCCTTTCTGGCGTTCCGCTGTTTGTCTTCAATCAACAATATGCGCTGTCGGGCGCGCAGGAGCCGCAGGCCTTTCATCGCCTGTTCGACTTGCTGCTGACTGAAGAAGGTTAAGGCAAGCCAAAGGTTGCATTGGCGCGGCGGGCGTTTGTCGCGCCAGACACGCCAGAGCGAGAGTTTCGCCGGCCTTATATCCGGCGCTAGTGCGTCCAGCGCAGCAAACGCTTGTTGTTGAAGTTATCGGCGTAGGCCTTGGGCTCGATTTTGCGTTCTTTGCGCTCTTCAAGCGAGTAGATGTAGCCCTTGGACTGCGCGTAGGCGATTGCCGCTTCTTTGGAATCGAATTGCAAGCGGGTCTGGCTCAGGGTGTCGGACGAAGAGACCCAGCCCATCAGAGGTTCAACTTTGCGCGCGGCTTGGGGCTCGAACTCCAAGACCCACTGGCCGGACTTTGCGCGACCTGACTGCATGGTATTCTTTGCGGGGCTGTAGATGCGAACCTGCATGGGGACCCTTTCGGCCTGTGGCTTAGGAGAGTTTGCGAGCGCCTGCCTCAATCGAAAACAGCGAGCGATCGCGCCAGAATGACTACCGCCACTTCTTACCGCGTCGCCGGGCTGCCTGCAATACGGCAGCGCTGGCTTTCGCTTGAAATTTGGACGCAGGAGAGCGTAAGAGACCAGCTCTAATAGGCCAGTCAGCGAAAGATCGCGGCTGACAGCCGGCCCGGCGGCGGCATACTTGCAACTGCGGGGCAGGCCCCCTAAGACTTCTGTGTTTTGATTTTGCGTTTTGTCCCATGGCCATGTCCAGCAGCCCCGCCCCGCGTTACGCCATTTATTTTACCCCAGCGCCTTCTTGTGATCTGTGGCAACGCGGGTCGTCGCTGTTGGGATATGATGCTACCAGGGGGCAGGACGTCGTGCGCCCTACTCTGCCGGGCATCTTGCCCGATGAATTAGCTGCCGCAACCCAGCGCCCGCACCGCTACGGCTTTCACGCCACCTTCAAGCAGCCCATGCATCTTCGGGAAGGCTGTTCGCAAAGCGATCTCCTTGCCGCGTTGCATAGCTTTTGCGCCAAGGAGAGCAGTTTCCAAGGCCCAAAACTACGAGTGAGCAAATTTCGGTCTATAGTGGCGCTCACGCCTGCCCAGGAGTGCACGCGCCTCGACCGCCTTGCAGGGCGTGTGGTTGCTTATTTTGAGCCCTTTCGCGCCGCGCTCAGCCAAGCGGATCGCGACCGCAGGCTTAGTGCTTCCACGGTTGACGCCTCCACGGTTGGCGACCGCCAACGCCGGGCCCTTGATACCTGGGGTTATCCCTATGTCTTTGACGATTTTGCCTTCCACATGACCCTAACCGGGCCGCTGCTTCAGCATGCAAGTCGCTTTGAATCCGCGATGTCCAGCTATCTTGCTCCGGCTTTGGAGCAGCCTGTCACCGTGGATAGATTGAGCGTGTTTCGTCAAGACGGACCCGATCAGCGGTTTTTGCTGACAGATCAGGTTGTCTTCGCCGCCAACCGCTAGCCTTTGCGCGGGTTCGCGTCAGCCTGCCGCCATGGCGACCGTCAAAACCGTTGAGTCGACGATATCCTGAGCGGTCGCCCCGCGTGACAAGTCGCAAATCGGCTTGGCAAATCCCTGCAAGAATGGACCGATCGCTTGCGCGCCAGCCAGTTCTTGGCACAGCTTGTAGGCGATGTTTCCTGCGTCCAGCGAAGGGAAGACCAGCACGTTGGAATGACCACCGCCGTGAATGCCCTTACGGGTCGCGATCAGGGGGTTGAGAGCGGCGTCGGCCTGGCAAGGTCCGGTGATGTTGAGCGCATCTCCTTTCAGCAAGGCCATAGCCTCGCGCACGACATCTACGCTGGGCCCCGCGCCGGACTCCAAGGTGGAGTAAGATAGCAAAGCGACCCGAGCTTCGCCCATCAGCGCATTGGCACTGGCTGCAGAAGCCCGCGCGATGGCCGCCAGGGTCTCGGCATCAGGGGCCAGGTTGACGGCGCAGTCAGCAAAAACGAAATACTTTTCGCCAGGAAAGCGCAGCAAAAAGAAGCTGGAGGCGCGCGACACGCCCGGCGCCATGCCGACGGTATAGATCGCCGAGCGGATCACACGCGAAGTTGCAGTCGCCGCGCCCGCGACCATAGCGTCCACCTCGCCCTTAGCCACCATGGCGGCGGCCCGCATCATCGGGTCGGATGTGAGCAAGCCCATGGCGTCTTCCAAGCTCAGCTTGGGCTTAGCCTTCAACACTACGTCCACATAGTTTTCAGGGGACTGGGCGCTCTCCAATGTGACGGGCTCGGCCAACCCTTCGCGTGCTAGCACGTCAGCAGCTTCTTGCACTCGGGCGTCATCCATCTCAGGCAACACAACGCGGGCTTTGCGCGCGCGGGCGGTTTCGTAGGCGTGTGCTAGGACGGACATGAAGGGCTCCCCATTATTTGCCATTGGCGGCCACAGCTAGGATCTCGCTTGAAGACCAGCGCGCCCGCGCGGTGTTTCAGTCTTGTTGATGATGGATCAAGTTACCAAGGCTTGCCCATTCTGGCGGCGAATTGGCGGGCTTTGCACGCATTTTTGTCAACCTAGTAAAGCGCCGCGGTTGTGTCAGTCCGGCAAGAATTGTGCAATCATCGCTCGACTTGTGGCTCATGCCGGCACGTTTGCCGTGCCCGGAGCCCAGGCCTTGCGGGCTTTGGTCTTTCACGAGGCCTCGTCGATTTGACCACCGCTTAGCCCAGGTGCTCGCTGTCTTCCAATTCGCGCAGGATTGGGCAATCTGGCCCCTGCCCCGCGCGGCACTCGTGAATCAGGCCCTCCAACTGGCGTTTGAGCCCCACCAAGGCCTCAAGTTTTGCGTTGATTTCGTCAAGGTGGCGCTCAGCGATATGGCGCACTTCATCCCGGTCACGCTTTCCGCTTTGTTGCAAAGACAGCAGGTCCCGGCAGGTCTCAACACCAAAGCCAAAGCTGCGGGCCTTCTGGATGAACGCCAGCTTGCTGACATCCTCGGCGCTATAGAGCCGGTAGCCCGAGGCGCTGCGGTGCTTGGGCCGCAATAGGTCAATCTCGTCATAATAGCGCAGCGTCTTGACCGGCAGGCCACTGGCTTTGGCGGCCTTTGCAATGGTCATGACACCGTGATGGTCTTGAACGCTCATGGCTCGCCTATCCTCGTCGCGCCGATAATCCAGCCTGCCAGGCAAGATAAGACTTCTTGGGGCTGCGAACTTGGCTGTCATAATCAACATGTACGATACCAAACCGCTTGGAGTAGCCTTCGGCCCACTCATAGTTGTCCAACAAAGACCAAGCGTAATAGCCCTTCAGCGGAACGCCCGCTGCCATGGCTTCCAGGCAGGCTGAAAGGTGTTCGCGGAAGTAGGCGCAGCGTAAATCGTCGTGCACGGCGCCATCGACCACATGGTCATCCCACGCCATGCCGTTTTCGGTCACGTAGATCGGCAGCTTGCTGTAGTCGCGGTGGATGCGCAGCAAGGTATCGCGCAGGCCCTGCGGGAAAATCTCCCATCCCATCTGCGTTTTTGCCAGCGGGCCGCCTGCGGCCACAACGTCGCCCAGGTCTGGCGCGCTGACCTGTCGATCCTGGTACCAGCGACCGCGTGTGTAATAGTTCACGCCGAGCCAATCCAAGGGCTCCGAGACAACCGCCATGTCGTCCTGGTAGTTTTCTGGCAGGTAAGCTTGCAACGCCTGACACACGTCTTCAGGATAGCGGCCCTGCGTGACGCCTCCCAGATACCAACGATTGTAAAGGCCGTCCCAAAGCTGTGCCGCTTGCTGGCTTTCAGGCGATTGGTCGCCGGCCTCGGCCGGTTCGAAATTCATGACCAGGCCCAGGTTGCCGACACCGCAAGAGCGCAAGGTTTGCACCGCCGTGCCGTGAGCCAGCATGGTGTGGTGCATGGCACGCGCGGCGGCGCGCAGGTCGCGATAACCCGGGGCATGGATGCCCAAGCGGTGCGAGAGAAAAGCGACGCACCAAGGTTCATTGATGGTGGCCACTTGCGCCAGTCGGTCACCGTAGTGATTGGCGACCAGTTGCGCATAGTCGCTGAACCAGCTTGCAATGTCCCGGTTCATCCAGCCGCCTTTGTCCTGCAACGCGCTGGGCAAGTCCCAATGGTAAAGCGTCGCGTTGGGCTTGATCCCGCGTTCAAGCATGCCGTCGATCAGGCGGTCATAGAACGCCAAACCCTTTGCATTGATCGCGCCTTTGCCGTCGGGCAGCAAGCGCGGCCAGGCAAAGGAAAAACGGTAGGCATCAAAGCCGCCGCTGCGAATCAAGTCCAAGTCCTGCGGCCAGCGATTGTAATGATCGCAAGCAATGCGGCCGTCCTCTTTGCCAACGACGTTGCGTCCGGTTGCTGCAAAGCTGTCCCAGATGCTGGGCCCCCTGCCGTCTGTCTGGCCGCCCTCTATTTGATAGGCGGCCGTTGCGACGCCAAATTCAAAATCGGCCGGAAAGCGGTCCAGTACAGAAGTCAGCACGTGGTTAGCTCCTCAATTGAGCGTTCATCAAGTCGCCGATCTGTTCGATTGTCTCGCGATCAATGACAAGAGGCGGAGACATGCAGAGTGAGTCCCCAACAGGACGGATGACCAGGCCCTTTTCCCAGAGCCCTTCGAAGGCCGCCCGACCCGCAACACCCATGCCGTCCGCGCTTGGCTCCAGTTGCACGGCGCCCATTAGGCCGATATTGCGCACATCGACGACACCGGGCGCGTCGGCTAGGCTATGCAGCATGTCCTCGAAAATTGGCGCCATCAGAGCCGCATTCTCGAACACGCCTTCTGACTGATAGACATCCAGGGTTGCCAGCGCTGCTGCACACGCCAGGGGGTGGCCTGAGTAGGTATAGCCGTGGAACAAATCAACCATGGTCTTGGGGCCGTTCAAGAAGGCCTGACGGATTTTGTCCGTTGCAAAAACACCGCCCAAAGGAACGGTCGCATTGGTGATGCCTTTGGCCACCGTAACCAAATCTGGCTTGATGCCGAAATACTGGTGGGCAAACCCCTGCCCCAAACGGCCAAATCCGGTGATTACTTCGTCCAAAATCATTAGGATACCGTGGGCATCACAGATGGCCCGCAGTCGCTCCAAATAGCCTTTTGGTGGCGGCAGGACGCCACCCGCTCCGGCGACGGCCTCAACGATGACCGCCGCGATGTTGTGCCCACCATGGGTCTCGCAGATCTGCTGCAAATCATCAGCCAGATCGGCACCGTGCTCTGGTTGGCCCTTGCTGAAGGCGTTCTGCGGCAACACCGTGTGGCGCATTTGCATAGCGCTTGGGTAGAGCGTGCCGAACTGTCCCTTGTTGAGGCCAATGCCGCCGACCGATAGCCCGCCGAAGTTAATGCCGTGGTAGGCCTTCTGGCGGCCGACCAAAATTCGCCGTTGCCCTTCGCCACGCGCTGAGTGGTAGGCCAAAGCAATCTTCAGTGCCGTATCGACCGCTTCCGAGCCTGAATTGGTGAAGAAAATATGCTCAAAGTCATCGACCAGGCCGACCAGACGGCTGGCGGTGTGAAAGGCGATCGCGTGTCCCTGGTTAAAGGAATGCGCAAAGTCTAACCGCGCGGCCTGCTCTTGGATTGCCCGGACAATGTGGGGGTGGTTGTGCCCGGCGTTGCAGCACCACAAGCCCGCCGTGCCGTCGATCAAGGCATGGCCGTCGGGGGTAAAATAGCGGGTGCCTTCGGCTCGGGCGATCAGGCGCGGGTTGTCTTTGAACCAGCGTGAGGCCGTAAAGGGCATCCAATAGGAATCAAGATCGTTCGGAACATGATCACCTGGGTTCGTGTTTTGATGGTTCATAGAGGGCTCCCAAACCGAAGGCGGCAAGGCTGACAAGGCTTGCCTGCTGATTAGTTGTTGTCGGCGTAGTGATGTTGGAATTGTTGGCGTAGGGTCAACTTTGATACCTTGCCTGTCGCTGTCAAAGGCAGAGCCTCAACGCTGACAACGTCATCTGGCAATTGCCACTTGGCAAAGCTGTTTTGCAGCAGCGCGAGCACCGAGTCTTTGTCAACGGTTTCGCCCGGCTCTGGCACGACGACCAGCAGCGGGCGCTCGTCCCACTTTTCGTGCGCAATGGCGATAACCGCGCAGTTCGCGACCTGGGGATGGGCCAGCGCCGCGCTCTCCATGTCGATGGAGGAAATCCACTCACCACCCGACTTGATGAGGTCCTTGGCGCGATCGGTGATCTGCAAAAACCCCAACGGATCAATCGTCGCGACGTCGCCGGTGCGGAACCAACCTTGGTCATCGAAGTTCTCAGCCGTGGCTTCAGGGTTGTTATAGTATTCCTTAATGACGGAATTGCCGCGCACATATAGCTCGCCCATGGCCTGGCCGTCATGGGGCTGGCGGGTGCCATCTTCGCCAACAATCTTCATTTCGACGCCGAAGGTGCGTCGGCCTTGCTTGACCTTAAGGTCGAAGCGCTGATCTTTGGGCAGCTCGCTGAGCGGCGGTGTCAGATTGGCTTGGGTTCCGATGGGGCTCATCTCGGTCATGCCCCAGGCGTGGCAAAGGCTAACGCCCATATCGTCGAATTGTTCAATCATGGTGCGCGGCGCGGCTGACCCACCGACGACCACATCCTTGAAGCTCATGGGCGGGCGTCCGGCGGCTTTGATCGCCTCCAACAGACCCAGCCAGACGGTCGGGACGCCCCAGGCCGAATAGACCCCGACTTCATCCATCAGGCTAAACAGGCTAGCGCCGTCCAGGTTGGGCCCGGGCATGACGAGGTTGGAGCCCGTTAGGGGCGCCGTATAGGGCGATCCCCAGGCGTTGACGTGGAACATGGGCACGACCGGCATGACCGAACTGCCCGGGAACAGGGCGTTTTGGAAGGCCACCGCGCACATCAACGCATGCAAGACGGTTGAGCGGTGCGAATACAAGGCCCCTTTGGGGTTACCCGTGGTCCCCGAGGTGTAACAAAGGCTGGAAGCGGTATTTTCACTAAAGCGCGGCCAGGCAAATCCAGGGTCTTGGGCGGCCAGCAATTCTTCGTAACAAAGGGCGCCTTCGATGCTGGTGTCCGGCATGTGCTCGCGCCCGCACAGGATAACGATCTTGAGCTCTTTGGGCAGGCGATGGACCAGCTTTTCAATCAAAGGCACAAAGGTCAGATCAACGAACAGGGCTTTGTCGTTGGCATGGGCTACGATGAACTCGATTTGCTCTGCCGAAAGGCGCGGGTTGATCGTATGGCAGACCGACCCAATGCCAGAGACCGCATAGTAGAGCTCAACGTGGCGATATCCGTTCCAAGCCATGGTGGCGACACGCTCGCCGGGTTGAATACCAAGATCTTTCAAGGCTTTGGCGAGTTGTTCGGTACGCTTGCGGGTGTCAGCATAGGTGGTGGTGTGTAAATCCCCCTCGACCCGACGCGAGGTTATGGTGCCGTCACCATAGACATCGGAAGCGAAGACCAAAACATCGGCGATCATGAGGGGGCGGTCCATCATGCCGCCCGCGAGTAGTCCTTGCGCCAAAGTGTGATCGGTTGGCCCGCCTGGATTCATGCCTGTTTCTCCCGCCTGTAGGTGTTTGCTTGCTTTTATGACCTGCCAAAGGAGCTGATCGGATTGCTGAGGATGGCGCATCCGTGTTTCTCCCCTTGTTTCCGGATTTGGCTCGTGGTCATGTTATGCTTTGTGGTGATGACAGCTTAGGAGCGCGACCGAGAGGTGACAAGCGTCACGGTTGCTCGCCGATCACTTGACTAGGAGATTGTGGAGTGACGACGCCGACAAGCATTCAATTTTTTTATGACTACGTGAGTCCAAATGCCCATTTGGCCCGCGAGCGACTGAAAGTGCTGGGTCAGCAGCACGGTTTTGAGGTCGAATCGGTCCCGATGGTTTTAGGGGGACTATTTCGTGCGATTGGGAATACGCCTCCGCTGGAAGTGATCGGTGATCTTAAGGCTAAGCGAGACTATTTCCTGGACGAGATTAAGCGCTATGCGGCGCGTTATGACATTCCAATTTGTGACAACCCCTACTTTCCCTTCTCGACGATCCGGGCGCTACGGTTGCGATTGGCAGCCGAACCCTTGGGGTTGGCCGATGCCTGTGATGATGCGCTGTTTCATGCCGCTTGGGTTGAGGGCGCGAATTTGGCCGAACCAACGGTTTTGGAGCGGTGTTTGACTGACGCGGGGTTGCCGTTTGCCGATCTGATGGAGGCCAGCCGCACCGAACCCGTTAAGGAAGCTCTGCGCGCCAATACGCAAAAAGCCGAACAGCTTGGTGTGTTTGGTGTTCCCAGCTTTATCGCTGGGGGGCAGCTCTATTTCGGCAAGGACAACATCCATGAGCTGATGGTCGATCTGGGTTTCGCCTAGCCTGCACGGTGGGGTTGTGAGGCTACCGCGATCGTCTGGCCGCCTTGCGGTGTTCTTTAGTGGACAAAATGCAAATGTTCTCATATGAGAACATTATGTCTGACGATTTACCTGCAGCCTTTCCGATCAAGCGAGGTCGTGTCCATGAAGCACAAGGCCCCGGTGCTTGGAGCTTTGCGGCAATTTCAGCAGGCCTCATGGATGGCGTGACTCTTTGGTGTCAGGAATCCTGGCATAGCGAGCAGCTCAACCCACAAGGATTGCTTGGTTTTGTCGATCCGGCCTCTGTTTTGCTGGCCAAGGCGCGAGATCAAGCTGAACTCCTTGCTATTGCTGAAGAATCGCTGCGTGATGGTGCTGTTTCATTGGTCGTGATGGAGTTGAGTCGCCCGCTGAATTTGACCGCCGGGCGGCGCCTACAGTTGGCCGCAAAGACCGGCCGATCGACCGGATTATGCCTCATCGCAGATGCTGCTGGCAGCGCCGCCGCTGAGACCCGCTGGCGATGTGACCCTGCTTTTGATGCAAAGGACTGGACACGTCAACGCTGGTCCCTTACAAAGAACAAATCGGGAATATTAGGAGCCTGGGATGTTCGATGGAATTGGGCAGCGCGTCGTTTGTGCGTGGTTTCCTCGGTTAGGGAGTGATCGGGCCTTAAGGTTGCATCCTTTTGATGGGCCATTCGCGCTGACTTTAAAGCAAAACAATGCCAATCGGCTCTATTGCTTAAACGCAGCGGCAGAGCAGCAGGGCTTGCATCGCGGTATGGCCTATTCAGACGCGCGGGCTTTTTGTCCCGATCTGCAAAGCCGTCCGGCGGACTTAGCTGGTGATGAAGCCTTCTTACAGGTCTTGCACCGCTGGGCGCTGCGTTATTGCCCATGGGTGGGGTTTGACGGGCCCGATGGCCTTGCGCTGAGTGTTACCGGGTCGGCGCACTTGGTCGGCGGTGAAATCGCCCTGCTTGATGATATGCAACAAAGCTTAGCCGATGCGGGTTTTAGTGTGCGCCTTGGCCTGGCTGATACGCGCGGCGCGGCTTGGGCCTTGGCGCATTACCGGGCTTATGCCGGCCCCGATAAACCCAGCGGATTTGCGGCTCCGGGGCAGAGTTTACAGGCTCTTGGCGACCTGCCCATTGCAGCCTTGCGCTTAGAGGAAAAGACGATCGTCGCCTTACAACGCTTGGGTCTACGCACGATTGGCAGTTTGGCTTCTAAGCCGCGCGGCCCCTTAGCCCGCCGCTTTGGGCCTGATCTGCATTTGCGTCTTGACCAGGCCTTGGGGGATATGCCCGAGCCCGTTAACCCAAAGGCAGAGCCTCCGCATTATGGCGTGCGCTTGACCCTTCCCGAACCGATTGGACTTGCTCAAGATGTAATGGCAGGCACTTTGCGCTTGCTGGAGCGGCTCTGTGAGAAACTGAAGGCACAAGAGGCCGGCGCCCGTCGTCTGTGCTTAACCTTGCGGCGCGTCGATCAAGCGAACCAACAGGTTGAGCTTAAGCTGGCGCGACCTATGCGTGATCCGCAGCGCATCTTGGCTTTGTTTGAGCGTGGTGTCGGCGCGGTGGAAGCGGGGTATGGCATCGACCAATTGCGCTTAGAGGCTGTCGCTGTGGAGGATCTGCCGACAGAGCAGGCTAGCTATTTTGTCGGTGGGCGCAAAAAAGAACAGCTCGATGATCTTATTTCGCGGCTCGGCACCCGTATCGGGTTGGAAAATATTCAGCGTTTTGTGCCCAGTGATACCCACATCCCTGAGCGGAGCTTTCATCGGGTCCCTGCTGCGCACCCCTTAAGCACGCTGCCAACTTGGCCTGCTGTTCCCTCATCGGGGGCCGACGGCCACCCTCGCCCTTTGCGGTTGTTCACTGCTGAGCCTATTGAGGCAAGCGGCAACCGCCCGCCTGCCCGCTTTCGCTGGCGACGGATGGCCTTAACGACCGCGCGCGCTATCGGCCCCGAGCGCATCGCGCCTGAATGGTGGCATGAAGATAACAACTGGCGCACTGGCCTGCGTGATTATTGGCGCGTAGAGACCCAGCAAGGCCGCCGCCTTTGGCTCTATTACACGCCGCAAAATCCGGGTTGGTTCGTGCAAGGGGAGTTTGCATGACTGCCGAGCCTAAAAAGCCCTCCCAATCAGCGCCCCAATCAGCACTCCAGCCAGCCAACGAGCCAGCCAACGAGCCTGCCAACGAGCCTGCAAGGGGCCTTCAGCAGGATGGAGCGCCGCAAGGCCTGGAGCCCTATTTTCGCCAGCCTGAACCCATGGCCTGCCCGCCCGCTCAGCCGGACTATGCGGAGCTTTGCGTGACCTCCAATTTCAGTTTTTTGATCGGGGCCTCTCACCCTGAAGAACTGGTTATTCGCGCCGCAGAGCTGAACCTTGCCGCCATCGCTATTACCGACCGCAATTCCTTAGCGGGCGTGGTGCGCGCCTATGCGGCACTCAAGGAACTGAAGCGCGAGCAGGAGGCGCAACAAGGCCCGACGATCCAGGAGCCAGCTAAACAGACGCCAGCTAATCAGGATCAAACTTTGCCCAAGCTGATTGTGGGCGCCCGATTGGTGCTTCGTGACAGCCCGCTCGATTGGCTCGCCCTGCCCTATGACCGGACGGCTTACCAGCGCTTGACCCGCCTTTTAACGCTCGGCAAACGCCGGAGCGAGAAAGGACAATGCCACCTGGACTTACACGATTTGATCGACCCAAAAACGAACGCTGGTCAGGGGATGGCGCTGATTGGCCTGCCGCAGGGACCGCTTTGCAACACGGTGGCGCGTGATCTCAATCGGCTACACCGCCGGTTTCCAGGGCATGTTTTTTTGGGAGCGGCCCCTCGCTATGACGGCAGCGATCAGGCTTATTTGGCGGCCTGTTCCCGCCTGGCACAGAAGACGTCAACGCCAATGGTGGCCGTCGGCGATGTTTTGATGCACAGAGCCAGCCGCCGCCAGCTCGCCGATGTTTTGACCTGTATGCGGGAGCACATCACCATTGACGAAATCGGCACCCGCGCCCTGCCCAACGCTGAGCGTCGATTGAAAAGTGGGGGAGACATGGCGCGCATTTTCGGGGACCACCCGGCCGCGTTGCGTCGCACGCTGGAGATTGCCGCGCGCTGTGCCTTTTGCCTCAGTGAGCTGAGCTATGAATATCCCGATGAAGTCACCGATGCAGAGCCGCCACAGGCCCGCCTGGAACGCTTGGTGCGGGCGGGCCTACAGCGCCGCTACCCGCAAGGCCCAACCCCGCGTGTTCTTGAGTTGATGGAAAAGGAGTTGCGCTTAGTTGCGGAGCTGGGCTTCCCAGCCTATTTCCTAACCGTCTACGATATCGTTCAGTACGCAAGGTCTCAGGGGATCTTGTGCCAGGGGCGCGGATCGGCCGCCAACTCTATTCTTTGCTATCTGCTGGGCATTACCGATGTTAGCCCTGAGCAAATCGCCATGGTGTTTGAGCGCTTCGTCTCGAAGCATCGCGGTGAGCCACCCGACATTGACGTTGATTTTGAACACGAGCGGCGTGAAGAAGTCATCCAGTGGATCTATCAAAAATATGGGCGCCATCGCGCCGGGCTCTGCGCGACGGTCACGCACTTTCGTTCGCGCGCTGCCATTCGGGAAGTCGGCAAGGTCATGGGGCTGTCGCAGGATGTGACGGCCAGCCTATCCGGGCAGATGTGGGGTTCGTCGCGGGAGGGAGCCGACTTAGATCGCGTGCGTGAAGTGGGCTTGGACCCTGGCGACCGCCGCTTAGCCATAACCTTGCGCTTGATCGGCGAAATTATCGGGTTTCCGCGGCATTTGGGCCAGCACGTCGGCGGTTTCATCATTACCAAAGGGCGCCTGGATGAGCTCTGCCCCATCGAAAATGCGGCCATGGAAGATCGCACTATTATTGAATGGGATAAGGATGATATCGACACACTGGGAATTTTGAAGGTCGATGTCCTGGGGCTGGGGATGCTCACCTGCATTCGCAAGGCCTTTGGGCTGATGGAACAGCATGAAGGGCGATCCCTGACCTTGGCCGGCATTCCCCAAGAAGACACGGCCACCTATGACATGCTCTGCGTTGCGGACGCGGTGGGCGTCTTCCAAGTCGAGAGCCGCGCGCAGATGAATTTCTTGCCGCGTATGCGTCCACGCACCTTCTATGACCTGGTGATTGAAGTCGCCATTGTGCGCCCGGGCCCTATCCAAGGGGGTATGGTTCAACCCTACGTGCGCCGTCGCCAGGGGCTGGAGGCTGTCTCCTACCCCTCTGAGGAGCTGAAGGGTGTTATGGCCAAGACCCTGGGAGTGCCTTTGTTCCAAGAGCAGGCCATGCAAATCGCCGTTGTTGGCGCGGGCTTTACCCCTGAAGAGGCCGACCGTCTGCGGCGCTCGCTGGCCACTTTCCGCAGATTGGGCACCATCAGCGTTTTCCGCGATCGCTTCATTCAAGGCATGTTGGATCGTGGTTATAGCCCCGAATTCGCGGCAAGCTGCTTTTCGCAAATCGAAGGCTTCGCCGACTATGGCTTTCCAGAGAGCCACGCCGCCGCCTTCGCCATGCTGGTCTATGTCTCGGCGTGGCTCAAACGCCACCATCCAGCGGTTTTTGCCTGTGCGCTGTTAAATGCGCAACCCATGGGGTTTTATGCGCCCGCTCAGATCGTGCGTGATGCACGCGACCACCAAATCGAGGTGCGGCCAGTCTGTGTCAATACCAGCGCTTGGGATAACCAGTTAGAGCGCCGCAGCGATGGCGCTCTGGCTTTGCGACTTGGTTTTCGGCAAATCAAGGGCTTCAAAAAGGAAGACGCCGAATGGATCGAGGCCGCGCGCGGTAACGGGTATCAAGATCCCGAGTCTGTTTGGCTGCGGGCCGGTGTCGCCCCTGGCGTGCTGGAACGTCTGGCCGAAGCTGATGCTTTTCTGGGGGTTGGGTTGACCCGTCGCGATGCGCTGTGGCAGGTCAAGGCCATCCGCGCCCCCGCGCCGCTACCCTTGTTTGCCGATCCCATCGACGGCGAGTGTATTCGCGAACCACGCATTAGCTTGCCCGCGATGCATCTGGGCGAAGAAGTGGTTGAGGACTATATCGCTACCCGCCTCACGTTGCGCGCGCATCCTATGGAGTTGTTGCGCCCGACCCTGCCGGGGCTGACCGCTCACGATCAACTGGCTATGGCGCCTGATAAGCGCACCAGCGTCTGCGGCCTGGTCATCACGCGCCAACGGCCAGGCACGGCTTCGGGGGTGATTTTCTTGACGCTTGAGGATGAAACCGGGGTGTCTAATGTTGTGGTCTGGCCCAAGGTCTATGAACGCTTTCGCCGGGTGGTTTTAGGCGGGCGCTTACTAAAAGTTACCGGCCATTTGGAGCGAGAGGGCATTGTGGTACATCTGATCGCCCAGAAGATCGAGGATCTGTCAGGAAAGCTCCGTGATTTGGGCCACCCTTTGGACGAGGCCATTCATCTGCCCCAGGCCCAAAGCGACGATGTTCCCAAGCGCCTACAGAAGACCGCCAGTGCCCGCCATCCGCGCGAGCAAGCCAAGCGCTTGTTTCCTAGCCGTGATTTTCATTAGTCAAGGTCACAGCGATTGGGCGGCGCGCGGCATAGGAATTGCCGACTGATTTGCTCAAAAAATTCGCTCCAGCCAACCGGACCTTCGTCCGCCTCCGGTCAGCGTCCGCCGGTCAGCCCCCGCCGGTCGTCCCTCGCCGGTCGTCCCTCGCCGGTCGCCCCTCGCCGGTCGCCCCCCGCCGGTCGCCCCCGCCGGTCGTCCCCCGCCGGTCGTCCCCCGCCGGTCGTCCCCCGCCGGTCAGCGAGATTTTCAAAAGAACCCCTCGCCGAACGAACGCAGGCCTCTCCGTCAGCAGACGCAAGATAGGTGTCGGTCAACTCGGCTTAAACAGAACATAGAAGGTATTGGCGTCAGCGACCCCTGGATTGGACGAAACGATCAGGTAGCCCTAGCCACGGCAAAGCGCGCGCGGAGACCCACACGTTTTCCGGCTCGCCGCGACGAAAATCGACACTGCCAAACTGGGGTGTCGTTCAAACGTCAGATTTTTGGGGAAATCCTGGTGGGCGGTGAGAGGCTCGAACTCCCGACCTACTCGGTGTAAACGAGTTGCTCTACCAACTGAGCTAACCGCCCTTCAGGAGCGCCTGTGTAGCCTTTAGCCGGGCACGGCGCAAGCAAAAAAGCGCGGCTTTTCAGCAATTTTTTTGCCGACGAAAAAGGGGCCATTACCAAGCGACAACCCGGCCAGACGCGAGGTCAATCAGCCGCCGTCGGCGGCGATGTTTACCGTGATGAAAAGCTGGTCTTTTGATTTGCAAACCGCTTGAACGCAGATGCCAAAGCGTCGGCGGTGCGAGCCAGGTTTCGGGCCTCGGCCCAACGATCTCTGACAATCTCTGCGCCCGCCTGCGCGTGGTCAAAACGTCGGCGCCTGCTCAAAGGACAGCGCCTGTTGGCTGATAGGGTGGCTGAAACTCAGGGCATTGGCGTGCAGCAGCAAGCGCGGCGCCCGGGCCTGTTGTTCTGGCGTCGCATAAAAGCGATCCCCCAGGATGGGGTGTCCTATCGAGGCCAGGTGAACCCGCAGTTGGTGCGAACGCCCAGTAATGGGCTCCAAGCTGAGCCGACAGGTTTGGTTGGCGGTATCCTTGGATATCAGCGTCCAGCGGGTTTGGCTGGGCTTGCCGATCTGCCAGTCAACGATTTGCCGCGGCCGGTTCGGCCAATCGCAGATTAGGGGCAGGTCGATGAGGCCTTCGTGCTGCTCCACCATGCCTGCGACCACCGCTACATAGCGCTTGGCCACTTGGCGCTCGCGAAACTGACGCATGAGATCGCGCTGCGCTTCTAAGGTCAGTGCTACCACCATCAGACCCGACGTCGGCAGATCAAGGCGGTGAACGACCGCCGCCTCTGCGTGCTGCTCACGAATGCGGCTGAGCAAGCTATCGTAATGCGCTGGATCACGCCCCGGCACGCTGAGCAGCTCGCTCGGTTTGTTGACCACCATGATGTGATCGTCTTCGTACAGGCGGTCCAGCCACGGGCTCTGCGGAGGATTATACCGCCAACTGTCAACCGCGGGCATTGCGGGAAGTCTTGAAGGGCTCATGTCTGTTGTTGCTTTGGCGCTCATCCAGCAAAGACGGTGTAGGGGTGAGCAAACCAGTGTTCTTCCAGGTTCGATCCATCGCCGCCGATACGGTCCAGTACGGCAAAGCGGCCAAAGCCTTCCAGCGGCGTGAGCACACCATGCCAGGTGCATTTGAACAGATTGATGCCCTGCCCGGCTTGGGTCAAGAAGGCTAGAGGCTCCCCCGGTTGCCCGGCCTGATCCGGCGCGACAATCACCAAAAACGGCTCGTGGCTCATGGGGATAAAGGCTTGGCTCCCCAAAGGATGACGCTCAACCATCTCAAGCCGATAAGGAAAGCTTCGGCGCTGGGATTGAAACAGGCTGAGTCCCAGCTTGCCGCCCTGCTCATCAACATCAAAGGTGATAAGGTCTGAGTGGCGCTCGCACAGGCCCTGATTGATGATGGCGCTTGGCACATCGCGCAGGTCGATGACTTCCCCAAAGGGCGCGAAGGCCTGGGCGGTCAAAGGCTGGACCACAAGGCTTTGCTGTTCACTCATAGCTATAGACCCAACTGGGCGTGCCGGTTGACGTCTTTATAGAGTAGGTAGCGAAAAGGCCCCGGTCCGCCCGCATAGCAGGCCTGCGGGCAAAAGGCGCGCAACCACATGTAGTCGCCCGCCTCGAC
>JAUIHE010000180.1 GCA_030432195.1 Alphaproteobacteria bacterium | reverse complement strand
GTGCCGTTGCCGTACTCGTGGTCGTTAATCAGCTTGGCCGCACTCTCGTAGCTTTGCGGCTCCATAACGGACAGCACAGGACCAAAGATCTCCTGCTTATAAATTTCCATGTCGGGGCGCACTTGGTCGAACAAGCTGCCGCCCAAGAAATAACCGCTCTCATAGCCTTGCAGCGAAAAATCGCGGCCATCGACCACCAATGAAGCGCCTTGCGCCACGCCCGAAGCAATCAGACCCGCGATCCGCTCCTTAGCGGCAGCGGTAATCACCGGCCCCATTTCAGCATCCGGGTCTGTTGATGGACCAACTTTCAGCGCCTCTACCTTCGGCTTGAGCTTGGCCACCAGACGCTCTGAGGTCTCCTGCCCCACGGGCACCGCAATCGATATCGCCATACAGCGTTCGCCAGCCGACCCAAAACCCGCGCCCATCAAAGCGTCAACCGCCTGATCCATATCCGCGTCGGGCATAATTATCATGTGGTTCTTGGCTCCGCCCAGCGCCTGCACGCGCTTGCCCGCCGCGGTCCCGCGCGTATAGACATAGCGGGCGATCGGGGTCGAGCCGACAAAGCTCGCCGCCTTGACATCGCGGTGGTCAAGCAGGGCATCTACAACCGTCTTATCCCCATGAACAACGTTGAGCACGCCTTCTGGAAGCCCCGCTTCGTGCAACAATTCGCACGCCAAGTTCGCCGCCGACGGATCGCGTTCCGACGGCTTCAAGACAAAGCTGTTGCCGCAGGCAATTGCCATGGGGAACATCCACATGGGCACCATGCCCGGAAAGTTAAACGGCGTGATCCCTGCGACAACGCCAAGCGGTTGGCGCTCAGAATGGGTATCCACGCTCGCCGCAACGTTGCGGCTGAACTCACCCTTTAGAAGGTGAGGAATGCCGCAAGCAAACTCAACCACTTCCAGCGCACGCGCGACTTCTCCAAGCGCGTCATCGTGGGTCTTGCCGTGCTCGCGGCTGATTTCGCGCGCCAGGTCATCGCGACGTTCGTTCAACAGTTGAAAATAGGCGAACATCACCCGCGCGCGGCGCGCAGGCGGCACCTGCGACCAGCTTTCAAATGCCCGCTTTGCGCTGGCAACGGCCGCGTCAACCTCTGCCAAGCTCGACAGCCCCAAGGTTCCGATTTGCTCCCCAGTTGCGGGGTTGAAGATCGGCGATGTATGCCCGGAACTGGAGCGCGCGCGCTGGTTATCAATCAAATTATCGACGTGATACATCAATCCAGCCCTTTCAATATCTGGCTCAGTGTTCCAAACAGCTCGTCAATCTGTGCTTTGTTGATGATGAGCGGCGGGCTAAGCGCGATAATGTCGCCGGTTGTACGGATCAACAGCCCTGCTTCGAAGGCGTCCAAGAAGGCCTGGAAGGCACGCTTGGTCGGCGCCCCTGCGATGGGCTCCAGCTCAATGGCGCCGATCAGACCCATATTGCGGATATCCACCACGTGCGGCAGGCCGCGCAGAGCGTGGATGGCCTCTTGCCAATAGCTCTCCAGCGCTGCCGCGTTCTCAAACAGGCCTTGTTCTTTATAGACCTCCAGCGTGGCCAGCCCCGCCGCTGAGGCGATGGGATTGCCCGAATAGGTATAGCCATGGAACAATTCGATCAGGTTCTGGGGACCCGTCATGAAGGCATCATGGATTTCTGCGGTGGTCAGAACAGCGCCCATGGGGATGACCCCGTTGGTCAAGCCCTTTGCCGTCACCATCAGATCCGGCATGACGCCAAAGTGCTCAGCAGCAAACGATGAACCCAGGCGACCAAACCCGGTAATGACTTCATCGAATATCAGCAAGATGCCGTGTTTTTTTGTGATCTCGCGCAGGCGCTGCAAATAGCCCTTGGGTGGCAACAGCACGCCTGTTGACCCCGCCATGGGTTCGACGATGACAGCAGCGATGGTCTCGGCGCCATGCAGCGCGATGATTTTCTCCAGCGCGTCGGCGCGTTCCGCTCCGTGCTCCGGCTGCCCCTTGGTGAAGGCGTTTAGCTCAGGCAGGTGGGTATCTGGCAGGTGGTCAACCCCGGTGAGCAGAGAGCCAAACACCTTGCGGTTGCTGACAATCCCACCAACGGAAATACCGCCGAAGTTCACCCCATGATAGCCCCGCTCTCGCCCGATCAAGCGGGTCCGCTGCCCCTCACCGCGGGCGCGGTGGTAGGCAATGGCGATCTTGAGCGCGGTTTCGACGGACTCAGAGCCGGAATTGGTGAAAAAGGCGTGCTCAATCCCGTCGGGCGCCATATCAACCAGGCGGGTTGCCAACTGAAAGGCCTTTGGGTGGCCAATCTGGAACGCTGGCGCATAGTCCAGCTCACCGGCTTGCTGGCGGATAGCTTCGACGATTTTGGGTTGATTGTGCCCCGCGTTACAGCACCATAGTCCCGACGTTCCATCCAGGACTTGGCGCCCGTCGGCCGTGGTATAATGCATACCATCGGCAGCAACAAACATGCGCGGAGATGCCTTGAACTGCCGATTGGCCGTAAATGGCATCCAAAACGCCCTCAGGTCGTTTTGCATAGCCTTCCTCCCTACTCTGGTATTGACGACTTTAGTCGTTCTTAATTCTCTCATAGCAAAAGTCGCACGATCGGTCAATAATTTTGGCATGATCGGTCAGAAAATGTCGCCCCGGCTCAGAAAATTGATCTTTTGAACAAAAACGCCTACTAGTGTGAGGAAGAACAGTTGCTTGGGGCCAATTGCAATCTGGTGGCAAACGGGCGGCAATCTGAGAGCCTTGGAAGGCTCCACCACAAAAACAGCGGCCTTCGCCTTGCCAACGTTAGGCGGCCGACGGGGAGATTAATGGAAAAACGGGCGCCTAAAAAGCAGAGCCAAAACCGGCAAAAAACCCTGAAGAAGATCCTGGACGCCGCCGAGCTCACATTCGCGCAACACGGCTATGTCGGGGCCTCGTTCAGCATGATCGCGCGCGCGGCCGATATCCCCAAGTCAAACATTCTTTACTATTTTTCCAGCAAAGAGACCCTCTATCGCACCGTTGTCGAAGACATTTTTAGCGTTTGGGTCCATGCCGCAGACTCCATAAAGGAGGGCAACTGCCCCCGTGCGGCTCTTGGCAGCTACATCGACCTGAAAATGGAGCTTGCGCGCTCGCGCCCCCATGGCTCCAAGGTCTGGGCCAACGAAGTGATCCAGGGCGCGCCGGTCCTGCAAGACTACCTGGTGACAGAGCTGCGCGATTGGACGGATACCCGCATCAAGGTTATCAACACCTGGATTGCCAAGGGCGCGATGCGGCCGGTGAATGCACGAAATCTGCTCTATCTAATTTGGGCAACCACCCAGCACTATGCCGACTTCAATCACCAGATTGAAAACCTGAACAATGGCAGACCCATGAGCGACGCCCAGTGGGAAGAGGCCAAGGCGGCCGTAAAGTCGATTGTGCTAGACGGCGTTGTGATCGACGGCGTTGTGATCGACGGCGTTGTGATCGATGAGGCGAAGCAAGAGCAGGCGCCCGCTTCATGACCGCGCCAACTAAGACCGCAAAGCAGAGCCGCATCCAGCGCAAAAACCGCAAAATCATATTGGAAGCCGCTTTGGATGTGTTCTCCGCACACGGCTATCGCGGCTCGACACTGGACCAAATCGCCGAACAATCCGGGCTGTCCAAGCCCAACATTCTCTATTATTTTCAAGGCAAAGAGGCGATCTACCAACACTTGTTGGCCGATATTTTGACAAGCTGGCTTGAACCTCTAGCCGCCATCGACAGTGACGGCGACGCCGTTGAAGAAATCATTGCCTATGTCAAAACGAAGCTGGATCTGTCACAAAAGCACCCGCGCCAAAGTCGGCTGTTTGCCAACGAGATTTTACAGGGTGCCCGCCGCATATCCACACGGTCTCAGGACCATCTTAAGGTCCTGGTTGAAGAGACCGCCGACAAGATCCGCGCTTGGAGCGCAGCAGGCCGCCTGGCCAAGGTCGATCCCTACCATCTGCTGTTTTCAATTTGGGCTTCGACCCAGCATTACGCGGATTTCGAGAGCCAGATAACAATGATCCTGGGCCAAGATGCGCTTGGCGACCAAACCTTTGCACAAGCGCATGTTTTTTTAGATATGCAGTTTCGCCGCCTGCTCGCTCCTTAGGCAGGCTATGCCTAGGTCAGGATAGGCGCAGGACGGCGCCAGCCCTGCCCTTAGACCAAGCGCAAACGCGACACGCCAGCTACCCGCATAGGGCGCGCATTGTTCGAGCGAAATCTAATGAAAAAAGTGGTGCTGCTGGGGAGACTTGAACTCCCGACCTCACCATTACCAATGGTGTGCTCTACCACTGAGCTACAGCAGCTTACCCTAGGCCAATTTTCGCCCATTGGGGCCCCTCGGCCTGACGCATAGCGTCGGTGCGCTCGTATGCCATTGCAGGACCGACTTTGCAAGCCCCAAAATCATTCGATTTTGCTCAAGGGTTCGAGTTGCTGCCATGGTTGAAACAAGGATCTTACCACTTTGCAGCAGGCGCTCAGCATTTGGTGCGCCCGGCACTCTGCCTCGTCGCCTTGGTGCTATTTCGGCCAGGATTGCATGGCGGCAACGCCATCGCTCATTCACGGCAAACGCGAATGACACTAGCGCTGGGTCACGCGCTTTCGCCAAGCGCCAGGCGCAATGCCGTGCTGGGCTTTAAATTTGCGCGAAAAGGCCTCTACCGAATCATAGCCGACGCTGTGCGCGACCTCTGCCAGGCTCTTGTTGCTTCCGCCCAAAAGCCTGCCTGCCAAAATCATTCGCCACATTGCCAGGTATTTGCCGGGCGATTGGCCGAGAACGTCGCGAAATCGAAGATTGAGACCCGAGGTTGAGATACCAACCCGACGGGCAATCTCACCGACCGACAAGTTAGCGCCGGGTGAACCGTGGATCACCGATAGGGCTTTCCTTAGGACGGGGTCACGCAGGGCCGACAACCAACCACTATCGCTGCGCTCGGCGATGACCTTGCGCAACAGCTCCACAAACAATAGGTCCGATATTCGATTGATTACCGTCGTGCTGCCCATGCTGGGCGCCTCGCTCTCCTGAGCCAACATTCGCAGCAGAAAAGCTACCGGCGCCAACTGCTCGCTTGACTTGATACCAATCAGCTCTGGCAGGTCTAGCATCAGCGGGTGTTGGGCCACGTTTCGCAGGAAAAAGCCGCCACAAATCAGCTTGACCGAACTGGTCTCGCCCGCATCAAACACCAGAGGCAACTTGAACTCGGCCCCGCCCACAACATCCGCCATCGTCAGTGCGTGATCCAGATCGCCTTCGCCCATTTGGTGCTCATGCGCCAAATTGAGCAGCACAAGATCCCCGGGAGCCAAGTCGAAACGCTGACCGTTCAAACGCAAGGTGGGCTTGCCGTGCAAGACCGCGTGGAACATGACGACCGTGTCAATACCCGGAGGATCTCCAACCAATTTTAGCACGGCGCGGGCGTCGGGGATCTTGATTTGCCATGGCGCCGCCAATGAACCACGAAAAAACAGCGCTCCGGTTGGCTCCATCGAA
>JAUIHE010000179.1 GCA_030432195.1 Alphaproteobacteria bacterium | reverse complement strand
CAGTTCGGCCAGGCTCTTGGGTGTTTCTTCGCGCGGATCGCAATGCCCGACCATCTTGCCCCCGCGCAAAATCGTAGCGTTTGAGCACAGGTCACGCACTTCATTCAACTTGTGCGAAATGAAGATGATACCACGCCCCTCCTCGCTCATGGCGCGCAAAGAGTGGAACAAATCGTTGGCTTCTTGCGGGGTCAAAACCGAGGTTGGTTCGTCCAGCACCAGCAAAGACGGGTCGGCCATCATCGCGCGCACAATCTCAATGCGCTGCTTTTCCCCCGCTGACAGGGTAAAGACACGCGCGCGCGGGTGGATCGACAGCTTATAGGCCGCCGCGGTTTCCATGACCTTTTTTTCGAAGGCGGGCGAAGCGGTCTGCCCAGGCAAACCGAGGGCGATGTTTTCCAACACGCTCATGCCTTCGAACAGCGCGAAGTGTTGGTGCACCATCGCGATGCCCAAAGCCTTGGCGGCCTGCGGATTGTGGATGTGCTGCTCCTGCCCCCGCCAGAATACTTGTCCCTGATCGGGTTTGACGAGGCCCGTTAAGACCTTCATCAGCGTTGATTTCCCGGCACCGTTTTCGCCCAAAAGAGCGTGGATTTCGCCCGGCATAACCTTAAGGCTCACATCATCGTTGGCCAGCAAACTGCCGTACCTTTTGGTGATATGAGCAAGTTCCAGCAATGCTGTCATGCTCTAGCCCTGTCTAATATATTTGTTTCTTCTTTTCTTGTCCCTTAGCGTTAGCCGCCTTTCATAGCGGGGGCAAGGTCAAGTTCGACAAAACGTCGCGCACTTTTCGCCCTGTGGGAAGTTCGTGGAATGCATACCGCATTGTGGGCTAGCGGAAACAAATTCTGATTTTGGAGCCTCAAACGAAAGATTCCGATCTTTGCGCCACGAACCGCAACAGCATCACACCCCATGACGACTTGTTATTTGCCGTGGCTTTTCGCATGCCTCGTGCTAGACCCGGGCCAAACACGCCGAATACTCTTGCAGGGAGCCCCTATGAGTCTGTCCATGATTTCTGCCAATCGCTGTTTTTCAGGCACACAATATGTCTACCGCCATGCCAGCGCCGCCACGCAAACGGACATGACCTTCGCCGCCTATCTGCCCGAACAGGCCGAACACGGTCCTTGCCCAACCTTGTTTTTTCTTTCAGGCCTGACATGCAGCGAGGAGAACGCCACCGTCAAAGCAGGCTACCAGCGCGTTGCCGCTGAGCTTGGCATGATCGTCATTGCCCCAGACACCTCGCCGCGCGGCGAGACGGTCCCCAACGATGAGCGCTATTTCCTGGGACAAGCAGCCAGCTTCTACCTCGATGCCACGCAAGCTCCTTGGTCACAGCACTACCAAATGGAGCGCTATATCGTGCAAGAACTCTACGATCTTGTCCTGGATGCTCTGCCGGTAGAGGCTGGAAAAATCGGCATCACGGGCCACTCGATGGGCGGTCACGGCGCTTTGACGCTGGCCATGCGAAACCCGGATCGCTTTGCCTCGCTTTCGGCTTTCGCGCCCGTTGTCGCGCCCAGTCAGGTGGAATGGGGTCAGGTCGCGTTTTCGGCCTATTTTGGCCAAGACCAGGCCGCTTGGGCCGCGCATGACGCCTGCGCTTTGGTGGGATCGCACGGCTGGAAGGGTGACATGCTGATCGACCAGGGCGACGGCGACGCCTTTCTAGAGACCAACCTGCGCACGCCCCTTTTCGAAGCCGCCTGCCAGCAAGCCGACCAATCGGCGCTCATTCGCTATCAGCCGGGCTATGACCACTCTTACTATTTCGTCGCCAGTTTCATGGAAGAACACATGCGCTTCCATGCCGAGCGCTTGGGTTAGCGCCCGCAAAGGCATCAAGCGCTTGCGGCCGGACCTTCAGCGCTTGGTTGCCACCAAGCGAACGACCGACGCCAAGCCGCGATGACGGTCGCCCTCTTCCAGCTCAATATCCACTTCGCCGCCGTCCAGGATTTCCAAGCCCTTGAAATCCTCTGTCAGCTCTTCATAGCTATAGAGGTAGTGCGGTGACTTTGGCCCTCCAGAAGACTTGCCCAACTGATCGGGGCGGAAGGCTTCCAAGATCAATAGACCGCCCGGCTTCAGCGCTGCCGCCGCGGTCTGATGGATGTGACGCCTGAGGCAATAGTCGCGATCTGGCGTCGATGAAAAGTGCGCATAGATCAGGGCAACCACGTCGAAGACGGGGCCCTCGGGTTGCCACTTGGACACGTCCATGACCTGGGCGTCGATCTCAACGCCCCGCTTTTGCGCCAGTTTCTTCGTGGTCTCCACGCCAACCGACGAGATATCAAGGCTCAAAGTTGCCAGGCCTTGTTCGGCAAGAAACACCCCGTTGCGGCCGTATCCATCGGCCAATGCGACCGCGCGGCCCTGGTTGGGAAAGCGCGGGGCAAAGGAGGCTAGGTAGGCGTTGGGCCCTTCTCCATACTCATAGAGCTTTTCCGAAAAAACGCGGTTCCAATGCGCCTTGACCTGCTCGACCGCCGACGGCGTGTTCCCGCTGGTGGGAGTTGGGTTCGCATCTGTGGTTTGGGTCATGAGCGTCTCAGGCCTCTTTGTTGCGGGTCGCAAGATTTGGATGACAGTTTGCTGCCAAATAGCTGTCAGAAAAAAGGAGGGTGAGCCTCGCCGCTCACTCCCCCTGTTTATGCGCTTTCACTGGGCGCCCGCAAGTTCCTTGCAATCCAGCAACCGCTAGGAACCGAAACGCGCCTGCCATTCTGCCTCGATGCGCTCCATCCAAGCCGGGTGCGGCTCCCCGAGTGTAGCCCCTAGGTCAATCTGTGCAGAGGCAGGCAGGGCGGCAAAGGCCGCTGCATCTTGGCCCGACAGCGCCGCCACGTTGAGCACTGTGGCATCGCCCCAAACCGCCGGATCTTGCTTGTGCGCCTGGGCTTCGGGCGACATCAGGAAGTTGGCGACCACCTGAACCGCCTCTGGCGCCCCGGTGTTGTACGGTACGGCGACAAAGTGAGTGTTGGCGATGGTGCCTCCGGCAAGTCCCGCAGCGCGAACGGTTTCAGGCAACTGTTCAGCGATGATTAACGCGGCGGCTTCAGTGGGCGTAAAGGACACCATAATCGCCAGCTCGCCATCGTCGAGCAACTGACGCATCGCCGGCCCAGAGGCCGGGAAGCTGCGGCCCTGGCGCCAAAGGTTAGGATGTAACGCCTCTAGATAGGCCCACAGTGGCGCGGTTAAGCGTGCAAAATTCTCGTCGGTTGGCGCCTCTTTGAGCGCGCTATCGTTTCCGCTGAGTTCGATCAGGGTTTGCTTGAGGAAGGTCGAGCCCAAAAAATCCGGCGGCAAAGGATAGGAGAACATGCCCGGATTTTCTTGGGTCCAGGCAAGCAGCGCCATTAAATCCGCAGGGAAGGCGTCCAACACAGCCGTATCATAAATAAAGTTGAACTGCGCCATGCCCCAAGGCGCCTCCAAGCCATCAACCGCTACGGTGAAATCCAAGCGCGTTGTCGGTTTGCCTTCGGTATCGACCAAGCTGTAATTGGGCAGCGCTTCACTGAAGGGGCCGAACAGCAGACCATTGCGCTTCATGGCGGCGAAGTTTTCGCCGTTTATCCAAATCATGTCGATGGCGCCGTTCTGGTCCTTGCCCGCCGTCTTTTCAGCCAAAACGCTGCTGACCGCGGTGGCCGTGTCCGACAGCTTCACGTGATCCAGCTTGATGCCATAGTCCTGGCTCACGCGCTGCCCCACCCAGGCAATGTAAGCATTGATCCGCTCGTCACCGCCCCAGGCATTGAAGGCAACGGTTTGACCGCGCGCCTTTTCGCTCAGGGCTTGCCATTGCTCAGCGGTGTAGCTTTGGTTCGATTGGGCAATAGACGCGCTCGCCCCAAGGACAGCGAGCGAACAGGCCAGCGCGAGCTTTGCAAAAGCGGTTGCAAGTGACTTCATGTCTTTCTTTCTTTTTGTTGTTGGCGACCACGATGCCGCCGAGCCTCGACGGAGTGATGCGGGTATCAGGGGCTTATTCCACACGCCTTGGCGCTTGGCCAGGGCTGCTGCTGCCCGTTATCGAAGCTGTGAAGAAGCGTGCGCGCCAACAAGAGCCGAGAAGCGACGCAAATGCAAACCTGGCTTTGACAGGAAACCGGCGGCCCCGTTTTTTCATAGCCCTGGACAGGCAGACCACAAAGCCTTCATGATAGCCCCCTGTCTTAGCCATGACGGCTAACCGCACCACCCGCACCGCGGAACAGAGCCTGCGACGCGCCCCGCGGTTCTCATCGACGGTTTTAACCCCACAACAAGGCACTTATGATGCGCTTGCTTCCCTTTTCTTCGCCAGACCGGCTAGCCGTTAGCGGCCTCTTCTTTCTCAACGGCTTCATTGCTGGCTCCTGGTCGCCAAAAATTCCAGAGTTCGCGCACCGATTGGGGATACAAGAGAGCCTCCTTGGCTGGCTCCTGGTCGCCTTCGGCGTGGGGGCCATGGTCGCCATGCCAATTACGGGGCTTGGCATTTCACGCTTGGGATCGCGGCGCATGGCGCTGTGGCCCGCGGTGCTCGCCTGTTGGATGCTGTTGGCCTTGACCTTAAGCCCTGCCGTGATCGTCGCTGCGCCTGTGCTGTTCCTGACCGGCATAGTATTGGGTACGATGGACGTTGCCATGAACGCCAACGCCGTTGCGGTCGAGCGCCGCTTGGGGCGCCCAATCTTATCGTCGTGTCACGGATTTTGGAGCCTGGGCACCATGACAGGCGCTTTGATCGGCGCTTGGATGATCGCGCAAACCGGGCTGCTGTTGCATGCCCTGGCCGTAGGCGCGGTTACGACCATAATCTTGCTCAATGCTTGGCGCTTTGTCCTGGTCGATCCTCACGGCGAGGCCGGTGCAGCCGAGCAAACCGAGTCCGAGAGCAAATCGACGTCACTAAAAGGTCTGTTGAGTTCCCCCCTGCCCTACCTGTTGGGACTTGTGGCACTCTTCGCCATGGTGCCGGAAGGCGCCATCTTCGAGTGGTCGAACTTCTATCTGCGCCAAAGCTACGCAAGCAGCGCTGAAGTCGCCGCGCTGGGCTTCGTCGCCCTGTCTGCTGCTATGGCCAGCGTGCGTTTTCTTGGCGATTTTGTCCGCAACAAACTGGGGGCCGTGGCAACTTTGCGCCTGTCGGCTCTGTTGGCCTTGGTGGGCTTGGCGCTTGCGAGTACGGCGCCGGTTGCCTGGTTGGCGATCTTGGGCTTTGGGCTTACCGGCATCGGGCTTGCCAATCTGGTGCCGCTGGCCTTTGCTGCGTCTGAAAACCTGCCCGGCCTGCCGCAAGGGTTGGGGTTGTCCATTGTGGGGTTCGCTGCCTATGGCGGTTTGCTGGCTGCGCCGCCCCTGATCGGCATGATTGGCGAGCACCTTGGCTTTGGCCCGGTCTTCATGGGTCTGACCGCCTTTATGGCGGTCGTCCTGGCCCTGGCCAGCCTGGCCCGCTACGCCGACAGCCACAAGCAAGCCCAATAGGGCGATTGCTCGGACTTTATTCTATACCGCCGTCACTCCAAAATCCGGAAGCTGCCGTGTGACATAATGCGGAAGTTGTCCGACACCTTGTCGCGAAACGTTCCCCATTTGCTCGGAAGAGTTTCGCGAAAGAACGT
>JAUIHE010000018.1 GCA_030432195.1 Alphaproteobacteria bacterium | reverse complement strand
CTGGTCGATAAGATGCCGTTAAACCTGGTGGATGCCTTGTTGATCCAACGCCTATTCCCTGCCGCCAAGTTCGTTTTTTCTTTGCGTCATCCCTGCGATGCCTGCCTTAGCTGCTTCATGCAAAACTTCGTGGTGAACGAATCTATGGCCAATTTCTTGACATTGGCGGACACGGTGCGCGCCTATGACGCCAGCATGCGGTTGTGGCAAGCAGCGCGCACGCACCTGCCGTTAGCGGTCTTTGACCTGCGCTACGAAGACTTGGTCGCCGACATGCAGGGGCGTTGCGAAGCCTTGCTCAGCTTCTTGGGGCTGGAATGGCAAGACGCCCTACTCGACTACCGCAAGACCGCGCAGCAGCGTGAGATGATCCGCACACCCAGCTTCAACCAGGTCGTGCAACCGCTCTATAAGACTGCGCAAGGGCGTTGGCGTTCTTACAAATTTGCCTTTGCGCCCTTGATGGCCCAATTGCAGCCTTGGATCGAGGCCTACGGCTACGGCGAAGACTAGAGGGTCGGGCGCCGGTGCGGCAACAACCCATCCGCTCTAGCTGACTGATTTCTAACGCAAGTCCATGCTCAATCGTGTTGCCAATCATTCGCGACTTGCGCTAAGCCGCGCCTGGCTGGGGCCACGGGGCGGGGTTCACTCCCCAACTAAGCTCTAGACCAAGCCGAAGCGCTCATCCTCAAAGGGGTAGGACGACATGACCTCAACGCCGCTCTCGGTCACCATCAACTGCTCTTCCAGCTTGACGCACTCGCGCCCGCCGACCTTGCCGATCAGGCTCTCCACGGTCAGGCACATGCCGGGCTCGATGATACCGTCATAGCCCACTTTCTCGACGTCAGCGGGATAGTAGATTGATGGATATTCATCGCACTGCCCTACCCCGTGCGTGATGACCGAATAGCGATTGGCCTGGAATTCGTCTGGTAAAACAAAGGCCTGCTCGCTGTATTCCAGAAAAGAGAGGCCCGGCTTGATGACTTCCAAATTATAGGCAATTTGCTCGCGCGCCATTTTGTAGAGTTCACGCTGCTCGGGGGTGGCCTCACGATCGCCCGCCAGCCAAGTGCGCGAGATATCGCACATATAGCCCCATGCGCCGACCAGGTCGGTATCAAAGGCCACGATGTCACCGTTCTCAACCCGCCGGGACGAGCACTCTTGAAACCAGGGGTTCGTGCGTGGCCCCGAAGCCAACAGGCGCGTTTCGATCCACTCGCCACCGCGCGCGATATTTTCGCGGTGCAGGACCGCCCACAGCTCTTGTTCAGAGATGCCGGGCACCAAGGCATCCTGCATGTGGCCCATGGCAATTTCTGTCGCATAGGTCACGCACTTCAGCGCCTTGATCTCCTGGGCGCCTTTGATAGCCCGGGCTTGTTCGGCCACCATCTGACCATCGTAGAGCTGCCAGCCCTTGGCCTCCAAAGCCTTGCTGCCATGCAGCTCCAGTTTATCGACCGCGAGGCGCTTGCTGGTCCCCATGTGTTGGGTCAGGAGTTCATGAACCTCGTCCGCCCAGCGACCGGCGGCCTCCTCCGAGCGCTCGCCAGTGGCGAAGTAGTAATAGGCGGTTGCGTTGCGGATTTCATCGACCAGCGGCAGGTGACTGTTGAGGTGCTCGCAGCCGTGGAAGTCCCAGACCAGCACCGGGCCGTCAACGAAGACCAGCGTATAGCGAACGGCGTTGTGCAGGCACCAGACCTGCATGTTGGTGCTGTCGGTTGCATAGCGCACGTTCACAGGGTCATAGAATAGACCAGCAGCACAGCCGTGCTCGGCCAACTTTGCGCGCATGCGCGAAAGGCGATAGTCGCGTAAACTGGAAATGTGCGGCAGCTCTAGACCCGCAGCCTGCCACTCCCTGACGGCCGGATCGCCTGGCCCCAAGTCGCCAAAGGAGCCCAGACCCAAGGTGTCCGGCAGGTCATCGCGGTGCCGGAAGTTGTCCGGGTGCACGCGCGTTTGATAGCTGCGGCGGTTGTCTGACTGGCTCATAGCCCCTCCTCGTTCGACGGATTGCGCCGCTGGTTGGTCCCCGGTGAGCAGGCGAGCTTGGACTGGGAGCGCGGCTTAGGTTTGCCCCCAGAGCCTGGGCCACGCCGATGCCTGCGTCTTGCCCAGATACAGACAAGCCAGGTCGCGAACAGCGAAAAGCCGCCAACCCGTTCCCAGGTCGGCGGCCCAATGCGTAATGCCAGCAAGGCTAGTGCTTGGTCGAGAAACTGAAACTGCCTTTACCGGAGCCAAAGCTGAAGGTCCCGCTTTTGGTCTTTGGCGAACTGCTCTTTGGCCAGACACTGGTATCCTTCACACCAGGCTTGATGTAGAAATCGACGACCGAAATCTTGAAGCGCTTGCCGAAATCGGACTTCGGCCAACAGCGCGCATACTTGGTGCTCTTTTTGGTCACGTAAGCAAAACCGATACAATTCGATAGCGCGTTACACTGCTGCGCGCACTCGGCGACACTCAAGCGCAGGCCGTGTTCATACATATCGTTGGCATGGCGCGACAGGTCGATGTCGCGGCGCTTGGTATAGTCCAAATGGGCTTCGCGCTGACAAACCACGCCAGAGCTGCCGCCCAACCAAGCAATTGTCTGCACCAAAGCAGCCTCACTAGAAACGCTCAGGTTCGCGCCTGTTACTTTGTTGTAGGTGCCCAGCGCTTTTTGAGACATGGGCCCGAAGGCGCCGTCGATCGCGCCACCATAACAGCCCGCTGCTTTGAGGTGCTGTTGAACAATGACAAAGGCTTGATGCGACGTCACACAATCGTTGCCCAGGTCGATCTGGTCACAACCCGGCACGAATGATTCGCGCAGTTGATCGGCGCGCTCGGTTATGCCGGGAATATCGGCGAAGACAACCGAACATTCTTCCAGCACGGCAAAGCCTTCTTCTTGATTTTGCGGCAGGCGCTGTTCTGCAATGGCCATGCAGGCATTGGCCTCTTCGACCCGTTCATATTGGTGCTCCAGGCCTTCGATGCGTTGCTCAATAACCGCGACTTCATTTGCACACATGGCATAGTTCTGAACGAAGCGGTCCAGCACCTCGACATCTTCACTGACGACGGCTTCCAAATAAGCCTGTTGGCACTGGCCCAAACGCTCATTCAAATCACTGAGGATGATTTGCGCCTCGGCGATCTGCACGGGGCAAGATGGATGGGTCGAGGCAAAACCAGCCAGCAGGTCCGGATCATTGCTGAGTGCAACAGCCTGGAAATCGCTTTCGCAGACGTCTTCTTGCAGCTCGGTCTCCAGGGACGCGATTTGCTGCTCTGCTTGCGTGACGGCCCGTTCGCAATAGCCAAAGCTAGCGACAAATCCGGTGAGAGCGGCGATCGTTGCACTGTCGCTGCCAAGGCCTGCCAGGCTCGCTTGGGTCTGGCAGAAGGCAGCCAGGGCGGTCTTTGCCTTGCTTTCAATGATGGCACATTCGGGATGATCGCGCGTGAAGCTGGCATAGAGCGCGCCTTGCACGGCCACGGGCTGATCGCTGATCTTGGCTAGGTCGGCGTCACAGCGCGGGGTCAGATTTTCCGACTGCGCCAAGCACTGTTCATCGCTCAAGCACTGGCAAGCACTTGAGGTGAAATCGCCCGTTGAAACGCAAGCCTGAATGGCGGCGGCGCCATAGCCGCACTCCAAACGACCCGCTAATCGCTGAAGGCTCTTGATGCGTTTTTGCTCAACAATTCGGGCTAGCAATCGCTGCTCCGCGCGGCAGGTCTGCAAGCGCTGACGCAGCTGGTTCATACGCTGGAAAAGCTTTTGGTTGCCCTGGCAGAACTGGCAAGTTGCCGTGAAATCTCGGACTTCGCCCACCAAGCTGTCGAGTTGGTTGGGGTCGCTGCTTGCCAAGTGCGGCATGGTCTTGTCCAACAGCTCAAAGGCAACAAAGTCCTCCTCGTATCGGCGCTGTTCATCGGTAGCATAGGTTGGGTAAATCTCTGCCGGATAGCTGACGATGACGTCACTATCCGCCATTCCGCTGAAGGTGGGGCGCTGGCGAAAACCCAGACCGGCTTGGGTCAGGCTGGCAACTTGCTGGTTCACGCGCCGCGTGACGTAGGCCTCCAGCTCATTGGCGGTAACCTTGAAATCCTTGTCTTTATCGGCAGCGCCACCATGCAAGGCTGACAGCAGAGCGTCCGTGAAGACGCCGCGTTCAAAGCGATCATCCCAAACGGCAAAATCCGTATCGGGCGATGTGGCCGCCCACAAACGAATGTCCTGTAGCTCCAAATCAACCGCTTTGCCCAGCGGTGGGGCCGAGACGCCGGGCAGCAGGCCTTTTGCCTGCCCGTCAGCGCTGGGGTTGAGGCCCGAAAAGCATGACTCCAGCACTAGAGTTATGCGGCCATCGCTCATGGCCTCTTGTTGCAGGCGCTTCAAGCTGGCCCGCAGATCGTCAATTGCATAGGCCTGGCGCGCCAAAAAGGACTGATCCGGATTGGCGTCCACCGGCAAGAGATAGTTCTTAGCTGGCCCCGAGGCTGGCGCGTCGTGAGTGCCGTGGCCAGCGTAATAAATATACAGATCCGTATCAGGCGCATTGATGTAATTGCGAATGCTGCCCAAGCGTTGGGCATCACCAAACAGCTCGTTCATGGCGTTGGTGCCCAAGTCCTTTAGATGGACAACGCGCGCGTTCAACACATCGGTTGCAAAATCCGCAAAGGCTTGCGCGTCGCGCTCGGCATAAGCAACGTCATCGGTCTGCTGATAGTCAGAGTTGGAAATGACCAGGGCTACCGTTTGGCTATAGGCCCAAGCGGAGCCCGCGCTGATAGCAAGGCTCAAACTGGCCGTTAGTGCACAAATCAGCAGCTTTAAAGATGGTGCAAAAGCCGAGGCCCTGCTCCCCGTCGCTCGTGCCGAACCCCTTTCGCGTCGCATTAACATATGGCTTTCCTCATCTCTGTGTGTCGTGTGCCGGGCCGCTCTGCAGATCAAGTCTGCATTCAAAGGCAGCGCTAGCTTCGCCCTGTTGGCACTCTTTGTTCGAAACGCAGGCTTGCTAGCTTTGTGCTATATTCATGTATCGCTCTTTTTTCGAAACGACCTTGTGGCGCCTTGCACACGGGCATGACTTGTAAGACTATATCCTGAGCGTGGAATAATTTGGGTGGAAATTGCCACTTTTGTCCTTTGAGCTGTCGATTACCGCTCACTAAAGCGTGAGCGGCCAGTCGGAGGGCATCGACGAAGCATTTTTCACCTGATGTTTCCACCGCTTAGAGGAGGCAGCTTGGCGGCCTAGTTTGTCAGGCCCCTTTGCCTGCTCGGTACGGAATTCGACGGTAGGACCTGCATTGCATCGCCAAACGATAACAACAACAAACCAACGCTCAAAAAAGTTTCAAAGAGACGTCTTCATGCCACACAACTTGCTGATCCCCCACCACTTCAGCGACCACGCCGCCCGGTTAACCATCTGGCTGCGCACATTTTTCGGCAGGTGCGGCTCGAAAATTCGCCACCGCCTGTTCGAGGGCGGAAGCCTGGGCCTTGCCTTCATTGCGACCCTGTTTCTTGCTCTGACGTCCGTTTCGGCCTGGCCCCAAGATGGAACGCAAGCAAGCAGCCCGCCAATCGGTGAGCCCTTCTTTGGTCAGCGTGTGGCGATCATTATCGCCAACCAAAGCTATGCCCAGACCGACGACATTGCCTACGCCAAGCAAGACGCCGAAGCCTTTGCCCTGTTCGCCAGTGAGGTGCTGGGCGCGCAGGTCCACCGGTTTGATAATATGGGCACAAATCGCATGCGCGAGCTGTTCGGCGATGATCGGCGGCTTGGCAGTCTGGCCAACTTCGTGCTGGCACCTGACACCGACCTTTATATCTACTACGTGGGCCACGGCACCCACGATTCGCCCAGCAACCCCAATTTGACGCAGAACTATTTGCTGCCGACTGACGCCAACCCGGATCAAAAATTCTTGTCAGATCAGGCGCTTAGCTTGAGTGATCTGCAAGCAGCGCTGAAGAACTTGCAGAGCAACCGGCTTACCAAAGGGCGTATTACACTGGTGTTGGAGTCCTGCTTTTCAGGTTTGTCGCCCAGCGCCGACGGCAGCCAATCTAGCGGGCTAGTACGCGGCGTATCAGCCCCGCCCCTTGGGCGCGCGGCCGTCGTTGACTTGCCCGATATCCGCCTTTGGGCAGCGACCTCGCCGGACACCGACTTCGCCGTCTGGGACACCGAGTTTCAGCGGGGCATTTTTACTGACGCGCTGATGTCGGCGCTGCACGACGGCAAGGCCGATACCAACGGCGACTTTCAGGTCACCGCCGGGGAAATGCGCTCGGCGGTCACCGCGACCATATCACGGCGGTTGGCACGTCTGGCGGCAAGTGGGCAAACCGGCGCCTTTCAACAGCGCCCAAGTTTTACCGGTATGGACGATAACGAGGTGGTGCTGCGTTATGAAGGCGGGGTCTACCCCAGCTACGGTTTGAACCAAGAGCGGGCCTTCATTGAAGCCTTCAAAAACGATGAGCTAATGGCCGCGGCGGGCAGCGCCTTGACCTCCAGTGATCCGCAAGCGATCGCAGAGACCTTGGACTTGCTGCGCAGCTTCAGCTTGACCTGTGAATTCTGCAACGAAGAAGGGCAGCGCGCCGCCCTTCAAGCACAAATCAATCAGCTCAGCGCGCGTGCCAGCGCCTGTAAGGTCGAAGCCGACTTGCAACAAAGCTTTGCCCAGTCTGGGGCGCTCACGCGCATGAGTTTCTTGCTCGACCGCTGTGAGTGTTGCCCTCAAAAAGAGCGCATGCAAGCCTGCGTCGATAGCGGCCAGACGGGCAGCCCTGATTGCCAGTGCCTGGCCGAACAAAATTGCCCTGTGGCACCGGAAGGTGGCGATAGCACGCAAACGGCCTCAGGTGATTCGGCCAGCAACGACAACATCCAGGCTACCCAAACCAACGAAGATCCGCCTCAGCCGCCAGCGCTTTCACCGGCCTTCTTGGCTGCTCTGGACCTGATGCCCAATCCGTCAAGCTGCCAAGACTGGGACGACTTTTTGAGCGTCTGGCAAAATCACCCCAAGGCCCCCGACGACTTGAGCGAATACCAAGCCACCCGGCACACCGTTTGTGAGGTTGAACAGCAAGTCCTGCGCGAGCGTTTTGATGCAGAACTTTCCGCGCTACGCTTTGATGGCAGCTGCCAGCAATGGCGCGCCTTTGGCGACACCTGGTTGGCACAGTCCAAGCGCGGGGAGCTGAACTTTGACATCACAAATGAACTGCGCCGCGCCGAACAATTGAGCGAAGAAGCCTGCGCGCGCGAAGAACAACGCGCCAGCGAGGAGTGCTTGGCCAATGCCGTGCAATCCAGCGACAACAAGGTCGCGCTGTTGCGACGTTGCGGGGCACGCTTTGCATCCGTGCCGGGCCTACGCCAAGAGGTCACACGACTGATCGAGCGCTTTAGCTGCCAAGGCATTGATATCAACGGCGCCTGCGTCAGCCGCGAACAGGCTTATCGGCGCCTGCAACTGGCCTTGCTCAACACCAACTGCTATCAGGGCAGCTTGGACGGCCAGTTCAACACGGCCACCCGCGCCGCGCTGGCGACTTTCTCAAAGGCGACCGGTCAGCACCTGCCCGTCACGTCGGCAGAGACATTGGCTAGCGCCGTTACCGCCGTTGAACAAAGCGCGGGCTTCTTGATCTGCCAGCCTGTTGACACCTCGCGGCGATGCACCATCGCACGGGTCAACAACAACATTGCCTCCATCTCGCAATACAACCACAGCAGCGGGCGCGGCTTTTTGGCCGTGCGTACCGGCTGTACCACACGGGCGGGCCAAGTTGGCGAGCTGTATCGCGGTGACGTGGTGGAGATCACCGGCAAGGAAGGATCATGGTACCGGGTCGCTTGCATCAAGGGGCGCTGCTTGACACCCAAGTGGGGGCGACCTGACCCTGAAGGTTGTTCCTACGGCAAATATCTAACCATCATCGACACCAATGCCCGCTGTGACTAGGCAAGTCGCCAGATCAAAAAAGACCGAGGGTTCAGCGCTAATCAGCCTGGCGGTTCCACTGGGCAAAGCACCGGCGGTCGTGTCAAACCGGGCGCGACGCCGGACCTTGCCCTTGTTTGAACCGCCGATTACCCACCCGGCGACCGTTTCACTGCTGACGGCCCCACTGCCCCCTGTTTGCTAGCGCTTCTTGCCCCAACAAAAATAAAGACCAGACCATGCTCCGCTTTCTTTTCTCGCTTCGACCTACCACAGCAAGGTTTAAGGGCTTTGTCGTTGGCACACTGGTTCTGGCGACCGGATTTCTGGCCACAAGCGAAACCCAGGCGCAAGTAACGCCGCCGCCCATCGGCCAGGCTGGGCCCGGTGTGCGCAACTCAGGACCAGGCGCGGGGCCAGCTCTCGACCTGCCCGAGCGCATCGCTGCCGACATTGCCTTTGGGTTTATTCGCCTTCTGAAAAGCCCGGGCTGCATCACGCCGGACTATCAGGTCGCGGTCCTCAACCCGTTATTTGAAGGCAACGCGCGTGCCAACCTGTCCCAACTACAGCTGGACCGCATCAAGACCATTGTTCAGGATGCTGTCACCAAAGCGCACCTGCCGCTCGCCTCGATCGGTGAAGGCGGCGACGTGAGCATCTTGGTCGGCCTTTCGGGCGCGACCGACACCGAAGCGCGCCAGCGCATTGCCCAGATCGAAGGCGCATTTTCGCTGATGGCACAGGTCGAAGTACAAAACGCCGTGCGCAACCGCGCCAACATCAAGATCAAGCTGTTTGACCGCAATGTGCAGTGCTTGGAAGTCGCGGGCGAATATCAAGTGCGCGTGGACGAGCCTTGGTTACGCGAGTATGCAGCCAGCCAAGCGCGCCTGATTGCCAAGCTGGTACGCCAGCAGGACGGCCAGTTAGTCTACATCCCCCCGATCGAAAACTATGACGGCGATCAATTGCAAAGCGGCGGCGGATCGTGTGGGCCAGCCTTCCGCGAAGCGATCGCCAGCTTTTTGCAGCGCGAACACCAGCTGCGCATCAGCCTGTCACCCGAAGAGAGCTTGCATCTGCAAATCAAGGTAGACGCCAGTGACGGCACGCAGGTCATCGGCAGCGATGGCGAATCTATCTATGCCACCAAATTCTCTTTGACCAAGGACGGGGTTGAAGAACTCATTTCCACGCCGTCTACCCGCGTGAAGGCCTTCCACTGTAAATTGGCCTCCATCCCGCGCGACAGTGACAAGGACGGTTTGAGCGATAAGGACGAACGCCAACTCGGCACCGATCCCAACGCCGCCGATAGTGACAGCGATGGTATCAACGACAACGACGAAATCGCGCTGTTCAAGACCAATCCTCTCAGCGCGGATAGCGACCGAGGCGGAAAGAGCGACAAGCGCGAGCTAGAGCTTGGCTTGGATCCCATGGACAGCAAGGACGACCAAGCCGGGCCGCTCGCGCTCAGCCAAATCATGGCGGCACGCCACCCCTCGCCCGTCAGAAGCGACCAAGACAAGATCGACCTTCGCTGGGGTGATAAGCTGCGCTTTACCCTTCTGAACGACGCGGAGACCACGCAGAGCGCCTTGTGCCTGGCTAACGACGACAGCAACGAGACCTTCTTGCTCAGCCAAGCGCCAATGGCTTTGAAGGCCAGTGATGCCGCCAGCGGCGGCGCTGCGGGGCAAATCTTCTATCCCGAGCAAGCGGCTGCCTTTAATTTTGTCGTTGGCCAAATCGGCATGACTGGAGACTATGCGTTCTTTGTTCAGTGTCTGACGCACAATTCTTGGAGCAAGAAGGCGTTGGAGGCTTGGGCACAGGCCTTTGATCAACAATTGGATGACCGCGGAGAGCCCTACAAATTCCAGCCTAGCAACGTGACGGAAATCTTGCTGGCTGTGCTGCGCAACGAAGTAGGCTTTGGCGAAATGTTCATTGAGGCCATGGTCCGCTAGCCTGCGCCTGCCCGCCTCAGGTGCGGGCTGCACCCGGCATAAAATTTTGAAGGGTGCCGCCCGCAAAAGCACAGTTTTCGCCCTCCCCAATCCACTGAAACAGAGCCCAATACTGCAAATGCGGATCGGCAAGCGACCGCGCCCCTGGACCATGGAATCGCACTCAAGCGCGATCATGGGGGCCCACCAGGCCCCTGGGTGCCGCTGCCCTTCGCCCAAAAACGGAGCCAAAGCCCATGCCTTGCCCCCAATCACCGCCCCCATCATCTGGTCTCGCCCGGCCGAAATTTGTGCTGAAGGCCAGCACACAATTTACGTCCAATTTGCTCGGCGCAAGCTTGGTCGTCGGAACGCTTGCCCTCAGCGGCTTGGCGCTGACCGGGCTAGTCAACCCCGCCGCCAGCCAGACGCTGAATTGTATTTTCAACCCAGATGCGCCTGGCTGTGATTCTGGCGGCAGCCTGCTCCCCACGCCACAGCCGCCCAGCCCGCCGACCCAGCCGCAACAGCCGCAAACCAGTCAGCCCCCCGCTCCACCTCCGCCGCCCGCTCCCCCTGCTCCGCCGTCTGACAGCCAGAACCAAGATCAGGCACAAAACCAAGATGGCGGGCAGAGCGATGGTAACGGCGTGCGCCCTTCTGTCGTCAAGCGCCGTGGCAACGCCAACCAAAACCAGAATAGCAACTCTGTGCAGGCCGCTTCGCACGGCAGCCCACCTGAATTCCCCCGGCCGGCCGACGCCACGCGCTCTTTGGTCCCGCTGGTGCGCGTGAGCCAGCAAGACATCGAAACGGGCGCGCTCAGCTTTCGCGAAATCCAAGAAATCGGACGCCACCTCTTCACCCAGCCCTTCACCCAGCGTGACGGATTTGGTGAGGGCCCCGGCGGCGCGCGTATGAGCAAAATCGAACAACTGCGCAATACCCGTGGTTCAGCCTTCGAGTTCTACCCCAACGTGCCCTTCTTGCGCGTTCACGGCCTGGATAGTCAAAACTGTCTGGAGTGCCACAACCTGACCGGCGTCGATCAACTCACGGACAGCCAGACCAACGCTTTGAGCGCGCGTCCTGATCGTGTCGCCGGTGGTGGCGGCATTTCTGTCAACGCTCTCATCAATCCTTTGCTGCAAGCCAACCCGCCTGGCTGGCTGATCGACGAAATGCGCTCACGGGGCCATTCGCCTGACCACGCATCGACCTTCATGTACCTGCGCAATCCTCCTCATGTCATGGGTGCGGGCTATACGCAAAAGCTGGCGCAAGAGATGACGGTGGACCTTTTGCATCTGCGCGAGCGCGTCTTGCAGGCCGCGAATGGCGATCCGGGCAATTGGTATGAAGTCGATCTGATCTCCAAGGGCATCAATTTCGGTATCTATGCGGCGCTCAAGCGCCCCGGTGGTCCCGACGACGTAGACGGCGTTTGTGGTGAGCTGCGCGGTTTCGAAGAAGATTGCTCGGCTATTGAAGGGGTTTCCCTCGATTTCGTGGTGCGGCCGTTCCAATGGAAAGGCATTGCCTCGAATATGCGCAACTTTGTACGCGACGCGCTTAACTTCCACTTCGGCATGCAACCTGTTGAGGCCTTCCCCGGCAATCCCGATGCGGACCAAGACGGCGTGCACAATGAGATCAGCGTAGGCGAGGTCACCGCTTTGACCCTGTTTGCATTGTCGAACCGCCCCCCTGTTCAGCGGGCGGCGTCTAACCAGATCGAAGCCAGTTTGCTGGCCCGTGGCAAGCAGGTTTTCGAGCAAGACGCACAGTGCGCCGCTTGTCACACAACATCGTTGCGCATGAACAGCCCCTGGGTCGGTATTCATAACCCAGAGCATTTCCGCCAAGAACTGGGCACCCTGCAAGAAAGCTTGGCCGACAGCCCTGCTGTTGTCGATGACGGTGTTGGCCTGGGCGTTGCAAGCCCCAAGAACCGCCCGCTGCCCATTGACCTGTTGGTGGATCAGGCACGCAAAGACGGCGCGCAAAGCGAAAGCGCAGCGCAAGAAAGCTTGGATACGGCCCTGCGCGAGCAAATTGGCTCCTATGCCTTTGATCTGAACATGGTCGATCCTGTGGCAGACGCCTTGCCCGCGTCCTATCCCCGCCTGCCGTTTTACCCGGACGGCGCGGTCGATGTTCCTTTGTTCAGCGACTTGAAGCGCCACCGCATGGGCGCCTGCCTGGCGGACATTTTCGGGCAGCAGGTTGACCGCGAAGGTCTGCTGGTTGAGCGGGACGTTTACTTGACCCGCCCGCTTTGGGGAGTTGCCAACACAGCGCCTTACATGCACGACGGGCGCGCTTTGACCCTGAAGGATGCCATTTTGGCTCACGCGGACGATACCTGCCGTATCCCGCGCGAAAATGCCAACCTGGCGCCGTCAGAAGCCAATGCCTCGGTTGCTGCCTTCCGCCGTCTCAGCGAGCAGGATCAAGCCGCCTTGATTACGTTCCTGCAATCGCTGCGTCTGCCGGTCGAACTCAGCTTGGCACCGACGGTCCAAGGACGCCCCTAAGGCCCGCCCTGACGATCCGGCGCGTTGCGTCTCAACGGCCCCTCCAACACCTGGTGTTGGAGGGGTTTTTGTGCGCGGCCAGTAGACGCTGGGAAGGACGCGCGCAAGCTTGGGGTTGAGGCGACGGGAAAGGTCGGGTGGCGAAATGGCCCCGCACCTCAAGCGACCCTCAAGCGCACCGCCTGAGCTCGGCGCCCATGGTGGCCAACAAGCAGCGCCTTTGGGTGGAATTTATTAAAGGGAGCCACGCTTTTTTCGCAAAAAAACGTCCGTCGCTTCGCACAGAGTCATTTTTTCGCCTGTGCTTCCCACTCAGCCTGCATCAAGCGAACTCCTTCACTGACAAAAAAGGACAAAGTCATGAAACGCCTTCTCGCCGCAGCTGGCTTGGCCAGCCTCACTCTTTTTGGTGCTGCTACTGCTGCCTCTGCCCAGACCGTGAAGGTCATGGTCATGCAAGTTGACGGAGATCAGACCTCGCTAAAAGCTGGCAACCGCATTCAAAATTCGATCCTGCGTGTTTTCCAGAACACCGTGCGCTCTCCTGATTATCAGCGCCTGATGGCTCAGTACAACATCCAGGGCTTTGACGTTTACAACGAGGCCGCGCTGGGCATTCAGTTCCCCAACTATAACCGCGACAATCACCGTCGCAGCCAGCAAGAAGTTATCTCCTTCGCTCGCAACTTCACCAACCCCAAGCTGGACGTGGTGATCACCTATTCAGCCTACGCTGAAGCGGTTGAAGATCCCTACACTGGCATTGCCAAACTGCAAGGCACGCTGGAATATCAAGCGCTGAACATGCTGGATAACCAGTTCTTGGGCGGCGATCGCCTGACCTTGAACACCGCTGGCATCCCCTTCACCGGCTGTGCGGCCGGCACCGGCAACAACGGCCAGCCATCGGAAGAGTGTGTGAAGCGCTTCGTGTCGGATAACTTCGACGTGTTGGCTCGCGACGCCGCAAACCAAATGGCGCTCCAGTTGGCGACCCCTCTGGGCCTGGCCTTCGGTGGGCGCCAGCAGGTCATCGTTCCTACTCAGCCGACCCAGCCGGTTCAACCTAGCCAGCCGATCATTGGCAACAACCAGAACGGTACTGGCGGCCAATTGGCTCCGCGTTACCCGAACCCCGAGTGTCGCAACCTGGCCACCAACTTCTCGCTGACCTTCGAGGGCTTTGATAACTACCGTATCACCGCGGTTGAGCAGTTCTTGTCTTCTTGGTCTTGTGCCTTCGACGTAGACATCGTTCAGTCTAACTTCTCTAGCGCAACCTACGACTATAAGACCTCTGCAGACCAAGGCCGCCTGGTTCGTAATCTGCGCCTGATGTTGGATGCCATGGGAGTTGTTGGCTCGGTTCGCACCAATGGTCAGAACGAAATCAAGGTCGAGATCTTGCAGACTCGCTCCTACTAATCAGAACATCTTGGATAACTAGACGTTCTAACTTGCATCAAGAAGGTCGTGTCGCTGGCACGGCCTTCTTTTTTGCCCAAATTTTGACCAATCGTCTTATTTTTGTCCGCTTTCTGGTTGTTATTGAACCCCCAAGCGAGTTTAGTAACAAAAAACATAACCCAATAGGGAAGGCGAGAATGGTGCAAGGCAGTCTGATGACGCTTTGGTCGGATACAGCGCGATCCGAATTTCAAGCCTTGTTTCAAGATGCCGACTACTCGCGGCAATTTCGCCGAGACGTAGCGCGCGCCTTGATGGCGGGCTGGTCCAACAATAAAGATAAACCCATATGGGCATGGCTTCGCGTGCAATGGGCGCTGTGCTCCGCGCCGGATGCCCCGCTCGCCAGCGATGGCGCCATGGCGATTTTGCGCGACGGTCGCGACATATGGCACGCCCTGAAAGACCTAGCCTCCTACGACACGCCCGCTTGCCAGCACGACAAGGACGGCGGTTTGATGCTGGATGTCGGCGCTCAGCGCTTGCGCTTGACGCGCTACAAGGTCCAGCAGATCGCCAAGATTGCGCAATTCATTTTGGGATGCGATTCCTACCAGCACACACCCGAAATTCTTGATTTATTGGGCAAAGTCAATACCTTAGATCGCAGAGATGCCAGCGGCTTTAATGGGCTTGTGCGCGATTTGTCGAAGCTTTGGTACCGCTATCGCGCGGCCCACTTCAAAGAGGGTGCCGCTGCTGAGACGCTCAAGCTTGTCGATGCCTGCCTGCCAGCCGATTTCAGCGCCCACCAGGGCTTCGATCCGGTCCTTGAGCTGTGGCAACATCCCAGTAATACGCGATTGACCACTTATAAATCCTGCTTCTGGGCCTGTGTGCAGTCCATTGAGACCCGGCGGCAAGCCCGGCTGTTGGACGGCCTCAGCGGCGCCGAGGCCCGCGAAGACCATGTTGTCGAGGCCGCCAGCGCGGCAAACGCCGAGCTGCAGTCCACCATGGGCTATGCCCAGTCCAGCCAGATCCTGGAGACCAGTGCTGAAGAGAGCCAGCTTGAGCGCTTCCAAGACCGTGTTGGACACGCCGATATCAAGCTGTTCAACAAGGCGGACCTGGACTACATCGAATCCCTGCTCGCCTGCCAAGGCAGCTTGCCGGTTCTCTGGTCGAGCTGGCTTAAAATGACCTGCTTCCACCCGATCCAGGCAGGAATTTCCAATGATCTCCGTTTTGCCTCCAAGAACAACGCCAACCCGGCCGACCGCATGGATGGCCGCGACGCGGTGCCCTACGACCAGGCCATTGCTTCGCTCGACAAAATCTCTGACAAGCTGCGCAAATGGCTGACGGTGGCCTATGGCCTGCGTCGGGCAGAAGCCAGTGACAGCGATCCCATGGCGCAAGAAGGCCTAAAATTGCTAGCCAAGGAACGCCTAAAGAGCCTGGCCAAACCGCGCGAAGAACTTTGTGCGGAATTTGAATCAATGGAACCAGCCCTGCTGCTTGCCCGCGAAGGGCTCGAAGCCTACACGCGCCTGCTGCGCCCCCACGCAGCGCGCATGAGCGAAGACTATCAACAAGATCTTGCGCTCTTCTTGGAAACGCTCAAGCAGCACTACGCCCAGCTGTTTCAGCCAGCCGAATAGGGTTGCCGCTACAGGTCGTTCAGCACCGCCGGGATGAGCCCAGGCAGGTCGCTGGCCACCAAGCCGCGCCCAAAACGTAGCGCGCAATCGCCGTGCATCCACACCGCTGCGGCGGCGGCCTCGACGCTGGGCATGCCTTGTGCCATTAGGCCCGTAATCATACCTGCCAAGACATCCCCCGAACCCGCGGTCGCCAAGCTGGCAGCCGCGTGCTGATTGATGATGAGGCGGCCATCCGGCGCGGCGATAAGGGTCTGAGCGCCTTTCAGGACGACCACCGCCTGACAACGGCATGCCGCCAGGCGCACTTGTTCTTCGCGGCTTCCCTGGACATCCGGAAAGGCCCGCGCGAACTCACCGGCGTGCGGTGTCAGCACAAAATTCGGCGCCAAACGGTCCGGCAGCACCGCCAGAGCGTCGGCGTCCAAGATAACTGGCAATGCACTAGAAAAATCGGGCTGACAGGCAAGCCCCCCTGACCCGTACAGTTTTGCGCTGACGCGTTTGTCCTGCCACTCCAGATCGTCGCGCGCAATGATGTGCGCGGGCAAGGTGGCGCGATAGGTGGCAACCACCGCAGCCGGTGCCAGTACGGTTACCAAACCGGCCCCGACACGCGCGCATGCCTCGGCCGCTAGGCGCGTTGCGCCGGTCAAGGCAGGCGCGGCATAGATCAACGCATGTCCGTGGCTGTATTTATGCGAGACAGGCGATTTGACCGGCAATTGCGCTTTCCACAACGAAGGCGAGTTGAGCTGCATACTGTGGTCCTTTGGTCCAAATTCCAGCGCTAGTTTATTGTTTTATCATAATTTATGAAAGGGGACATGCCGCCGCCGATCCAGCAACCCACCGCAAGGTTCTAGCCTGTTTGCGCCTTCACCAACGTCGCAAACTGCGCTGCAAAAACCGCATGCCAGAACTGCAATGCCTTCGCTTGTGAAACCGCATTGGTGAGCGCAAATAACACCTGCGGTCGCGGTTGACCGCCTCAGCCCTCTTTGATCTAAGGCACCGACCATGTTCTCTCCTTTGACCAGCATTCTTGATATTGCAACTCGCCGCAACACTCTGCCAGCGAACCTGGCCAACTGGAGTGATCGCGACCTGATGAACCGCGGCTTGACACGCAGCGACGTTACCCAGTCGGTTCGCAGCAAAGCCTAAATTTCTCCCCCAAGGCCGACCGGGGCGCGCCGAATAGGCCCCTTATCCCCGTGTTGGCCGCAGGCGCCCATGACAGCGCCTGTCCGGCTAGCAGGCCCGTCGCCCGCTAATACCTGTAAGTAAAGACACAAAGCTATGACTAATCCCCTCTTCCGCATGATCGAAAAGAACGCACAGCGCAACGCTCTCCGCAAAGAGCTGGAAGCTCTGAACGAGCGCGAGCTGAACGATATCGGCATTACCCGCGCCGACTTTGCACGCATCATCAACAACAGCTTCTAATTCGAAGCATCGCTTGAAGGCGCGCGTTGGCCAAATTCGGCTCAATAGAGCCAACACAAGCCGCCAACGCATAAAAGAGCCCCAACGATCTTGCGATCGTCGGGGCTTTTTTCGTTTGGCGTTCACGTACTAAAGCACAATCAATTTACCGCTAGACCGCGTTTCGTTGAATTATTTTCATTCAACGCGCTCTATATATTTGATATTACCGCAAATGCACTTGGCTTGTCTTTGGCACACTCACGGGTGATTGCTCGGACTTTGCTTTAGGAAGTAGACTCGAGCTGCGGCGGCGACGGCGGCGTGCCGTCCTCAATTTCTAGCACGGGAAAGCGAAACTTGATCTCGCCTTGCTCGAAGTCGATCACCACCTTGCCACCGCCGACCAGTTTGCCGAACAGCAGCTCTTCAGCCAGCGGCTTTTTGATCTCATCCTGAATGACGCGCGCCAGAGGCCGGGCCCCCATCTGTGGGTCATAGCCTTTGACTGCCAAGTGAGCGCGCGCGCTTTGGCTGAGCTCGATATCCACGCCACGATCGGCCAACTGCATTTCAAGCTGCAAGATGAACTTGTCCACCACCAACGATACCACCTCGGGCGGCAACGAGCTGAAGGGCACAATCGCATCCAGACGGTTGCGGAATTCTGGCGTGAACATCTTGTTGATCGCCTCGGTATCCTCACCAACGCGCTGTTCTTGAGCAAAGCCCAGGGCGGGCTTGGCCAGCTCACTCGCACCGGCATTCGTCGTCATGATAAGAATGACGTTGCGGAAATCGACCTGCTTGCCGCTGTGATCCGTCAAGGTGCCGTGATCCATGACCTGCAGCAAGATGTTGAAGAGGTCCGGGTGAGCCTTTTCGATCTCATCCAGCAACAAGACCGCGTGTGGTTGCTTGTCCACTGCGTCGGTCAGCAAGCCGCCCTGGTCAAAACCGACATAGCCCGGAGGCGCACCAATCAAACGGCTGACGGTGTGCCGCTCCATGTACTCCGACATGTCAAAGCGCAGCAGCTCGACGCCCAAGGTCGCCGCTAGCTGGCGCGCGACCTCCGTCTTGCCAACCCCGGTGGGGCCTGAGAAAAGGAAGGAGCCGATGGGCTTTTCCCCGTCACGTAGCCCGGCCCGAGACATCTTGATCGCGTTGGCCAGAATCTCAACGGCCTTGTCTTGACCAAACACCAGGCGCTTCAAGTCGGTAACCAGGTTCTTGAGAACCCGCTTGTCGTCGATCGAGACCGACTTGGGCGGAATGCGCGCAATTTTCGCAACAATGGCTTCGATCTGCTCTTTTTCGATCTTGCTCTGCCGCTGGTCCTCGGGCACCAAACGGGTCGCCGCCCCCGCTTCGTCAATAACGTCAATTGCTTTGTCGGGTAGCTTTCGATCCCCGATGTAGCGCGCGGACAGCTCCACCGCCGAGCGCAGGGCTTCGGGTGAAAACTCAACGTTGTGGTGGGCCTCATACTTGGTCTTCAGACCGTCCAAAATCCGCACCGCGTCCTCAATATCAGGCTCGTTGATGTCGATCTTTTGGAAGCGGCGCACCAAGGCGCGATCCTTTTCGAAGTACGAACGGTATTCCTTATAGGTGGTCGAGCCCATACAGCGCAGTTCACCGCTGGCCAGCACCGGCTTTAGCAAATTGGCGGCATCCATTGCCCCGCCGCTGGTCGCTCCAGCGCCGATCACGGTGTGGATTTCGTCAATGAACAAGATGGCATGTTCCAACTTGCCCAGGTCTTTGAGCACCATCTTCAGGCGTTCTTCAAAGTCGCCGCGATAGCGCGTGCCCGCCAACAGAGCGCCCATGTCCAAGGCGTAGATTTCGGCGTTGGTCAAAACGTCGGGCACATTGCCTTCGATTATGTTCGCCGCCAAGCCTTCGGCTATCGCGGTCTTGCCCACGCCAGGATCCCCTACCAACAGCGGATTGTTCTTGGTCCGTCGACACAAAACTTGAATGGCGCGCTCGACTTCAAGGTCACGGCCAATCAAGGGATCGATCTTTCCTTCTGCCGCCTTAGCGTTCAAGTTCACGCAATAGGCATCCAGGGCTTTGGTCTTCGGGCCATCTTTACCTTGGCCCTCTTCGTCCCAATCGTCTTCATCGCGCTGGCTTAGGGTGCCGCGCGACGGGCGGCCGTGGGACAGGAAGGTTGTGGCATCCAAACGGGTCATGCCCATGGCATGCAGCAAATAAACCGCATGCGATTCTTCTTCTGAGAAGATGGCAACCAGCACATTGCTGCCCGTCGCGGGCTGTTTGCCGCTGGACTGAACGTGGATTAGTGCGCGCTGCAAAACGCGCTGGAACGCGATGCTGGGCTCTGGAGCGTTGGAATCGAGATCAACGATTGCATCCATCTTGTTGTCCAAGAAGTCCGCTAGTTGCGCTGCCAACGCTTCTAAATCGACGTCGCAGCCTTCCAACACCTCCTTGGCGTCGTCATCTTCAACCAGCGCCAACAGCAAGTGCTCCAGCGTCACGTATTCGTGATGCAGATCAGCAGCAACCGCTACGGCCTGATTGAGGGTATTTTCCAGGGTTTTCGAAAGCATAGGGACTCCTGAAAGCGAGCGAGTAGAGCCGAACTGCGACCAAAACGGATGCGGTTACTCCGCCTCCATCGTGCATTGCAGCGGGTGGTTGTTTTTGCGGGCATAGTCCAAAACGCGATGAACTTTAGACTCCGCAACTTCGTAGGTATAAACGCCGCACTGTCCCGCGCCGTGCTGGTGGACATGCAGCATTATTTTTTCAGCTTCAGCCTGCGACTTCTTGAAGATCGACATCAAGACCCGCACGACAAATTCCATCGGCGTATAGTCATCGTTCAACAACAGCACGCGATACATGCTGGGCTTTTTAACGCGCGTTTTGGGCTCCAGCAGTGTGGCGTTGCCGCCGCCTGCGCCGCCATCTGACCCGCCGTCGCCCTCATCGTCGTTGCGCTGCGGGCCTTTGGGGTCGTCATCGCCCATCGCGGGCCGCAAGTGGCCAGTTGCCACGGGCAAGCAAGCCGCGTTGCGCTCCAAATCTTGGTTTTGCTTTTGCGCCATAAGCCTCAACAGTTACGAGCCTCAAACAGAGAGCCAAATCAATAGATGCAACGGCGTACAACAAGGGCTTGACGCAGGCGCTGGCCAGGATTTTCGCCTTCGCCAAAGCCCAAGTCTAGGCCCCAAACTTGGCAACACCTTGGACAGCCTAGCATCCAGGCCCGTGCCCTTGCTCCGTCGCGTGGTGGATAACAAGGAACCCAATGTAGGCGTCCGATCGCGCCGCGCCAAGGGGGGAGTCGTCAAACGTGTGTCCCGGCTCAGCCAATCGCATTCAGGCTGCATGCCTTGTGGGCCAAGCCTGGCAATCCAGAAGCGGGCTGTTTTGCGCAATCATCGGACCAAAGAGCCCTAATTTCTTCGTAATTGCTGCCAAGACTAGCGCAATGGCCCCAGGTGTTTATGCTCTGCTTGCGGTTTTAAACCTAGGTCTGTGAGCCTACCTTAAGCCCAGGGCCCTTAAAGGAACCGGTGGATGACACGTCTACTAAGCATCTGGATAGCGATTATCATCGCGCTGCTGAGCGTTGCCGCAACCGCTGTGTTTGTGGTCGTCCCGCGCATTCCCGTTGACCACTTTAAGCCTGAGATTAACACCAAGCTCAGCCAAGCGCTGGGTCGCCAAGTCAGCATTGACGGCCCGCTTCGATTGCGCGTTGTGCCTCAACTGGCGGTCTCGATCCAGGATGTCAAAATTGAGAACATGGCTGGCGGCTCTCAGCCCCTCATGGCCCGGATCGATGCCCTCAACCTTCAGGCAAGCTTTTTTCCTTTGTTGCAAGGCAAGATCGATGTCGGCGCCATCGTTCTTAACGAACCAAACATCTTGCTGGAGATCGGCCGCGACGGCACCGCGAACTGGAGCTTCACCCCAGCGCCAGTCGATCAAACGCAATCGGGCCAATCGGTCCCCACTATTCCCCCTGCCGAAGATGGCTCGGCGGCGGTTCCTTCCTCCGACCCGCTCGCCAGCTCCCCGTCGGGCGCAGGCCTAGAACAACAGCTAACCCGCCTGGATATCCGTGATTTTCGGATCAACAAGGGGCGCGTCACCTATTTGGATCAGCGCAGCGGTTACCGCCAGACCCTGACCTTGCCCAACCTCAAAGGCAGTTTATCGGGTAGCGAGCAACGCCTCACCCTGACCGGCGCGCTGGGCTGGCAGTCGCTGGAAATGGCGTATGACCTGGAACTGTCGCCCATAAGCGCGTTTTTGAATGGCGGCCTTCTGAGCCTGGGCGCCGAGCTGAACGCGGGCAAAGCCTTGACCAGCAAAGTTAACGGACGGCTCCAGCTCGCCCCCAACCTGGGCTTTGAAGGGCAAGTCGAGGTCGCCAGTGATCGCCTGCCCGATTTGCTGGAGATGGCAGGCCTAGAGATCGACCAGGCCCGCCAATTGCGCGGCCCGCTGGCGGCAAAAGGCGACCTCATCTTCGTGGACGGCGCTTTTGCTTTCTCCAACGCCAGTTTTTCCGCTGACTTGCCTGCCGTTGCTGCGAACTTCGGTGGCCGTTTGGGCTACCAAAATGCAGCACCCAATGCCGCCGGTCGCTTTTCTTTGCAGGTCAAGGACGCGGGCAGCCTAATGCGCCTTGTTCCCGACACGCCGTCGGCGCCGCGCCCGCCCCTGGACGGCAGCCTGAGCGCCAGCGGCGATCTGCTGCTTGTTGGGCAAGACTTCGACCTCAGCAGCGCAGTGCTCGATGCTGCGTTGAACTGGGGGCGGTTGCAGTATGACGGCCAAGTGTCAAAGCGGGCAGCCCTCATCGCGACGCAAGGCCAACTCAACGCAGATGTGCCCGACTTAACGCCCGTCATGGACTGGGCGCGCGGAATGCAGCCGGGCCTGCCCCAAGTCAGCGGGTCGGCCAAAGCGCAAGGCAAGGTCGCCGTATCGGGCGGCGATTTCTCTCTTCTTGGCGCAAAGGTCGAGGCGCGCACCAACCTAGGTGAACTGCTGTTCAACGGTGATTTGCAGAGCGTCGGCGATCAGCGCTACGCCTCGGGCAGTTACGCCGCACAAGCCAATGATCTGCAAGCCCTTCTGGCCTTGGTGCCCGCCGGTTTGCTCACTGGCTCGCCTGGTCTGGCTCAACTCAGCGGCTCCTTGCGCGCTTCGGGCCGCTTGGAGGCCCAAGATCAGCGGCTAGAGAGCCGACAAACGCAAGTCGAGGCGCAAACCTCCTTGGGCTCGCTCACCATGGGCGGGGACGTTTGGATTGACGGCGCGCAAGGGCAGAGCCTGGACCAGCAGCTCGGGCTCGCAATCCAGACCCGCGCCGATATTCCCGCATTTGACCAGGTGGCAAACCTTTTTGCGCCAGGCGTTTCGACCGGCTTCGATGAGGCCACGCGCCTCACCTTTGAAAGCGCCGTGCAGCACCAAGGCGGCGTTAGCCAACTTGACAACACCCAGCTTGCGCTCTCCAACGGCCTCGTCAGCGCGAGCTTCAATGGGCAAGCACGCTACAGCGCTGACGCCGTAAGCGCCGATGGCCGACTTGCCGCGCAAGGCCGATCCCTGCGTGCCCTCGCCAAGCAATACGGTGTTGAGCTGCCCGGCAAGCCCGAGGTCTACGGCCCGTTTTCGCTGCAAGGCCAACTGCAACACAGCCAAACCCAGACCCGGTTTGAAGAAGCGACCCTTAATCTTGATGGCCTGGCGTTGCGCCTGGCCGCCTTGTTGGATCTGGGCCAAGCAAAGCCCTACATCCAAGCCAATCTTGCCGCACCAAAGCTGGCCCTTGATCCCTACCTAAGCGCCCAAGACCACCAGCCCCTGGCCGCCGCGCAAGGCGCCAATCGTGGGGCCGCCGCAGGTGGAAGCGACTGGGACACGGCACCGATTGACTGGTCTGGTCTGCAAGCCTTAAACGGTGATTTTGCACTGAATTCACAAGGCCTTAGCCTCTATGGCTTTGATTTGGAGCAGGCCGAGATGACCGCGAGCTTGCGCGATGGCCGCTTGCAAGCTGACATCCCTAGCCTACGCGCCTATCAAGGCAGCGGCAGCGGCACCTTTGTGCTGAACGCCCGCGAAGCCGAACCCTCTTTGGCGGTCAAAGCCAAGGTCTCCCAGGTTGATATCAAGCCCCTGTTCCAGGCCCTTGCCGGGCGCGAGGAACTGACAGGCCGCGGTGATCTGGAAATTGATGTCCTCACATTCGGCATTAACCAAGCGCGGCTGATGTCCAATCTGAAGGGCGTGGCTGATCTTAATCTGCGCGATGGCTCGCTGCTGGGCTTCGATGTGCCCGCCACCATCGCGACCCTAAAATCGCGCCAGCTTGACCCTGCCCTGGGGCGCACGCGGGTGACCCAATTCGGCGACTTGGGCGCGCGCGCGCTGATTGAACAAGGCGTTCTAAGCACGCAAGGGTTTCAGCTGACATCCGACAAGGTTGCCTTGACGGGCAAAGGCCAGGTGGATCTAGGCAAACGCACGCTCAACTATCGCATTGAACCAAGATTGACACCCGAATACGTGCAAGCCGAACGGCTCACGCCGGGCATCTCAAAGCTCACCTTACCCCTTCAGATCTATGGCCCTTGGAATGATCTTCGAATTCAAATGGATCTGACGGGCTTCCTGACCCTGGCACGCGAAAACCCCGAAGCGCTGCTGGATCTGATCCCGCGCGACTTGGCTCAAGACATCCTGCCGAGCGATTTTGATCTGGAGGCCTTGGTCTCTGAACGGCGCTTGCAAGCAAACCAACTGCTTCAGGACCAAGCCGCCCAAGCCGAGGCGCTGCGGCGACAGGCCGAAGATGCTGCCGCTCAACGCGCCGCCGAGCTGGCCGCCCAAGCCGATCGCCTGCGCGCTGAAGCTGAGGCGCGCGCGCTGGAGCAGGCCCAGCGCCTACGAGACGCTCAGCAGTCGCTGGAAGAATCAGCGGGCCAAGCTGTGGATAACTTGCTCGACGGGCTGTTCCAATAACCTGGTGAACAGGCAGCCGGGTCGAAGGACTTTGCCGTAACACATCGAAGGGATCGAGCCGGTGACCGCTTTGCCGCTAAAGCTTTTGAATCCGTCCCTTGGCGTCGCGCCCAACTTGCCCTGAAGCTTTGAGAGACTCCATAAGCTCGATGACTTGACGGTCATAGCTGGCATCGGCGCCGAACACCACGTAGTCACCGATCGCGAAGACTTCACAATCGTCCGGGCGCCCGAGCTCGCGCGCGGTGGCTTCACAGGCCGTGATGGCGCCGTCTATGGCAGCGGCTACACGCGCGTGAGCGACCGAAAACGCGCCAACTGGGCGCGCATTCAAGCCGGAAACGCTGACCGCAAAGGCCTTAACATCGCGATAGCTGTTGTAGGCCTGCCATTGCGCCCGCAAGACCGGCGGCAGATAGACCAACCGATCCAAGCGTTGTTCAAGCACGGCGATATAATCCGGCTTTATCAAAGGCTTTGGCGGTGGGGCCATTGATACAACACTCCGCTGTTGCGAGCGCGCGGCTGCCGCAGGCACAGTGATTTCGGCGGCCACCAGTCGCTGTGGCTTGGCGATAGGCTTGGGGGCAAAGGCATGGGTGGCGCCAGCAGCCAGGGCCAAAAGACCAATCACCGCAAAGAACCTGCACGACAAGCGTAAAACTGCCCGCCCTATGTCTCCACCGTAGCCCGAATCTTGCCCCGCTTTTCGCGCTGGGCGCTGCATGTCAATCATCCGTTCGCCTTGCTGTCGTTTTGCCACCATCGCGGCGCTGTCCGTACCCAACGCTCTTTTGCCTGTGCGTTCTTTAGCCTACACGAGCCCGGCGCTAGCACGCCATGGCCAAGGTCTCGTTGATTTGATCCCGAGCCCCCGGTTCTCATATTGCAAAGATAAGCAAGGCGCGATAACAATCGAGCGCCTATCGTGTCAACCTGCTCGCCGGACCTGGACGGCTGTGAAGGCTCGCTTGATGGCCTCAAGCCCCTCGACTTGGCCACCTGGCAAGAAACAGCAAGTAACTGACGCGATGGCCGCAACACAGATCGGGTCAAACCGATTGAGCCAAAAAACTGAGGCTGAATTCCAGCCCACCTGACAACAACCGGTGCCGCTCGACCTTGGTTACCTTTCGCTAATCTTTTGGTCGCCCTGCGCACGCAAAGAGCCATTCTCATGCCCCTTCTTCTTGATCGCCTTTCTTTCAACCGCCGATCAACCGCTGCAAACCTTGTAGCGGCAAGCTGCCTTGTCTCTCGAAGAGCGCTGTTTTCCCTTGCCCTGCTGCTTGGCCTGGGCATGACTAGCAGCGCCATTGTCCCGGTTTCCACTGCCATGGCGGCTCCAGTCATCGACACACAATTGGCTGAAGAAACTCTGGTTGCCGCACTAAGGGATTTCGTTGGTTCAAACGGTACCAGCGACGCCCAGCGCTATGACGTCGAAAAGAGCAAGATCAAAGCGCTCTACAGGGCGCGGAACTACAAGCCCGTATGGCTGCCCGAACGGCGTTGGTCGCCCAAGGTAAAAGACCTGATGACCGCGGCGGCGCTCAGTAAACGCGAAGGTCTCAATCCGGCGAACTATGACGTCAACGCCCTGACCGCCAGTTTGCCGGACAGCGATGAAGCCATTGCGGAGACCGACTACCTTCTAACCGCTGCTTACATGAGCCTGACCCGCGACTTTGAAGAAGGGCGCTTCAATTTTCGCTACACCATCAATCTAGCTGATTTGTCGAGCGACGGCCTTGCCGCCGATAACTTGTTGGCATGGCTGGACGATCGGCTGCCAAAATCCAAGTACTATCGCGACCTGCGCAAAGCTCTGCAACAGTATCAGAACATCGTTTCTCATGGCGATTTCCCGGAAATCGACGCTTCTGAAGTTTTGAAGCCAGGCATGGAGCACCCCAACGTGGCCGCGCTGCGCGACAAGCTCATCTTGATGGGCGACTTGAAAGCGCCGAGCCCCTTGGATCAAGTCGGCAATAATACAGAGCTGAGCGCTGAGCAAATCAATCACAGTCTGTCACCGAGCGCCGGCGATGCGGGCAAGCAAGCCGAAGCCCTGCAAGACCAGCTGGCGACCAACGGCGACGACGCAGGTCTGCAGGCGCACGATGAGCAAACGCGCGTGCAAACGGCTAAAGCACAGGCCAGCAACCCCAACTATTTTGATGACACGCTTGCCGATGCCGTCAAGCACTTCCAAGTGCGTCACAACCTGAGCCCCGATGCCGTGGTTGGCCCCAATACCTTCAAGCATCTGAACACCTCGGCCGAATACCGGGTCTTGCAGATCAAGGCCAATATGGAGCGCCTGCGTTGGGAATTTGATCCCACTGGAAGCCGCTATATCCGTGTTAACATGGGCGAATATATGCTGCGCGCCTATCGCGACGGCAAAGAAGAGCTGACAATGCCCGTCGTCATCGGCAAACCAAAGCGCCCAACCCCGGTAATCGCCGACAAGGTGGTGACCTTGAAGTTCCGTCCCGATTGGACGGTGCCGAAGACCATCTTCACCCAAGACTATCTGCCCAACATGTTGGCCAACCCCTACTACCCGACCAACAAAGGCCTTGAGGTGTACTACAACGGTCGGCAAATTGACCCTGTGACAGCGGCCCGCCGCGGCCTGTTGCAACACGTTACTTTGCGCCAGCCGCCGGGTGACCGCGGTGCCCTGGGCGGCGTGCGTTTCAGCTTGACCAACGATCTGTCGATCTATTTGCACGACACGCCATCCAAAAGCCTGTTTAGCCATGCGACCCGTGCCTATTCGTCTGGCTGTGTGCGCGTTGGCAAGCCCGCGGACCTTGCTGAGTTCATTTTGGGCGAGCAAGGCGAATGGCCGATGTCGAAGATCCGCCGCTATATGAGCGAAGGCGACACGCGCTTTGTCAAAGTTGACGATCCTGTGCCGGTCTTCTTGTCCTACATCACCGTTTGGGTCGATGACGACGGGACATTGCGCTTCCAGGACGATTTTTATCGCTACGATAACGAGCTGATCCTCAAGTTCCTCTAATTAAACGGGAAACTTGCCCAATCTTGCCTTAATCTATCGCATAGTCCTGCACAGGGGGCTGTGATAGTCTTTGAACAGTCCCAGCAATTGTTTTGAGACTTTAAGCTAGGTTAGACGAGGCAAGGGTGAGCATCGCCAAAGGCCGATTTCGCGTAAATTCAGACGCGCCTACCGCTGGCAGCAGCGGCAGGCCGGGTGGAGCGTTCGACCCTGGCCCGGCGACGGCTTTTGCTGAGCCCGCCTCAAGCGGCTGTCGACAGGACCCCAGCGCTCTGATTTCCCCCGATCGCACAACCCCGCCTTGGCGGTCGAGCTTTGCCGAAGTGGGAGCACCTCTCCTTGATGCCCCCGACGCCGACGCCGACGAACGATACTTCAATAGGCAGCACCAGAGCGACCAATACCCAGGCGACCCGTACCCAGGCGACCCGTACCCAGGCGAGCAATACGCCGTTGCGCCGCAGCCCTCCGTCTGGAACGACACGGCCACGGACGTGACACCGGCAAACTGGGAGCAGCGATGGATCGGCGCTGAGGACGAGGGTTGGTCTGAAAACGAGGGCTGGTCTGAAAACGAGGGCTGGTCTGAAAACAGGGGCTCGACCCAAGCCTGGGGCACGGACTGGGGCGCGGACTGCCCCCCCTACGGGCGCACGGACCAGAACGCGCCATCCGATTACCCCAATGACTTCCCTTGTGATTTCCCTAGCGAGTATGTCCAAAGCGCGCCAGCCGCAAATTTCCTAGACAACAACGATGTCGATGAAGGCGGCTATCAGGAGCGCTTCTATTGGAACGAGGTTGACGGCTCTCCTGAGTACTGCCCCCCTGAATACACCCCCCCTAGCTATCATCGGCCACAGCGAGCCGCCCACTTCCAACAAGATCACGCGGCCCCCTGGAAACAGCCGGGCTGGGATAACGAAAGCTGGGATGACCAAGGATGGCACGGCCAAGCCTTGGACGATCAAGGCCTGGCACAACTTGCCTGGCCCCAACAGCAAGAACGGGGAGCCCATGTCGAAATGGGTGCGGCCTGGCCGGAACAGACCGACCCGTCATGGCCATCGCCGCCACCGCTCTACGGCCAGCCTTGGCTTGATCACGGCCTCAACTACACGCAGGGGCCCGAACCCACGCAGCACAGCCATTGGTCTGAACAACCTTTGCGGCCAATCCCCGCGCGATCCTACTCGCATGAAGAACCCTACTCGGACTACTCGGACTACTCGGGAGACCGCCTTCCCCATCCAGCGGCGCAAACGCCAGCAAATCCAGCCCGGCGCATGGTGCTGATGGGCCTCTCAGGCCTGGGCTTCGCAGGAATTGGCGGCATGGCAACGTTTGGCTTCATTTCGGCCTTCAAAGGGCGCGCTTTTGCCTTGGGGCAAGCAGAGCCCTTGGCTGCAACGGCCGCGACCGGCCCCAACCCGTGGCTAAAGCCGGTCTCCACCTACGTGCTGGAACAAGCCGAGGCCCTGGAATACTTGGATCGCGAGTCCGAGCGCCCCAGCACCGCCGCCGCCAGCAGCAGCAACAGCTTTGCCAAAGACAGCCGCCCGGCGCGATTGCAACTGGCCTCGCTGAGCCCTGAACTGCAAGCCAACTTGCCGCAAGCTCTGCCGCTGGCCAAGGTCCCGGCTTCGCCCATTTCACCCTTGCCGCGCCTAAAGCCCCGGTCGGTTGAAAGTTCTGCGTTGGCTTGGGCAGAACGCCAGCCCGCGCCCAGTGATGAAGGGCGCAGCGATGAAGGGGATTTGGATGCCATGATCGCGCGCCTGAGCCAGGAACTGCCCGCCCCGCCTAAGATCGACACCAGCCCGGCCGCCACACAAACGATGACAGCCAGCCGAACTCCCGACGCGCCCAGCTCAAGTGCTAGCCCGCTAGCCCGGCCTGCACTCGGGTCACGTGGGGAGCGCGTGCGCTTGCGCAATGTTCACAACAACGAGGAAATCTTGCTGGCACACAGGGGCCTAAACGGTGCGCTAGACCCGATTGCCGTCGCCGAGTTGGAGCATTTTATGCGCGACTGGCGCAATGATGAGACCCGGAAAATGGACCTGGGCCTCTATGACCTGCTGGCTCGCTTGGCGCCTGGCAGGGATTTGCAGGTTATTTCCGCCTACCGATCCCCCCAAACCAACGCCATGTTACGCGCGCGGTCGGGTGGGGTCGCAAAGAACTCTTACCATTTGCGCGGTCAAGCGGTCGATATCAGTCCCGCGAAGGGCTCGCTGGAATCGTTCTACCATGACGCTTTGCGCCTGAATGCAGGCGGCGTCGGCTATTATCCGGGATCCGATTTCATTCATGTGGACACGGGGCCGGTGCGCGAATGGCCGTCTCGATACAAAGCAGGCGCCCAGAAATATCGTAGCGGCCTTGCCTAGCGCAAAACCCTAGCACTTGGTTTCAATTGCGCAGGCGGCTTGGTACTAGAATTCAACCTTAACCGATGCGCCAGCGACCCAATCCCTGCGCTCTTTGCCGCCAAATAGTCCCAAGTTATTGAAATCAAACCCACGACCTGACAATCCGCCTGGCGGACTTTGGACAACTAACAACAGATCGCTATCGGCTGATGTATTGCTGGTCGAATCGCTGTCAAGATTTGCCACGCCGAGCGCGAAGGTTAGCCCATCCGCCAGCTCATAACGCGCGCCTACGAAGAAATTGCTCTCAAACTCTTCGCCAGATCGGTTCGAAATCATGACAGGGAAGAGGCCCGCGGGGTTTTGAGTGTACTCTTTCGCGCCATGTCGGATTTCCGTTTCCACGCCGCCACCGATTGTCAGTGCGCCCATGCTGTATTGAATGCCGCTGGCTATGTATTCGCTGGTGTAACCCACCTCCTCCATGGCGTAGTTCACGCCAAAGGAAAGCCCTCCAATCGCCGCGCCAATAGAGGCCGCCAGGCTTTCCTCGCCAACAGACAGGCCAAGGTCAATATCGACGCCACCGACGGCGGCGGCGTATCCCAGGCCGAGCGCCCAATTAGAATCGTCATCGACAGACGCTTCAAAATCCACGCCAACGAAGCTGTTGCTATAGAATAGTTGCGCCTTTTCTAGGCCATCATAGGCGCCGATTTCCAGCGCACCCGGTGCCAAGTAAGGGACGTTTAGCTGGTTGCTTGCTAGGCCCGCTGAGCCGGTGTCGCCGAGTTTTACATTCCCCAGCGCGGAATTTATGAAGACATAGCCATCGTTGAATTCGACCGCTCGGGGGCCCAGGTAGTCATTTTTTTGTACGAGGTCGAGCACCTCTTGAACGCTAATACCGACAATATCTTCAAGCGGCCCCGCCAGAAACTCTGGTAACTGAGTTGCTTTTTGTTCGAATTCTCGGTCAGAAGCGTAAAAGTCCAGTTCTAAGTGGGCACCATACTCCAAGCCGCTTTTCGTCGCATTGGAGTAGTCAAAGTTTAGCCTGGCGTCGGTTCCAAAGTCCAAGTCTTGGATTTGGCCAGCACTTGTGATCACCAGCTCGTCAAACGGATCGAAAAAAACCCAGTCGCTATTGTAGACGCGCTCCAAATCGTAGGCGGTGCCGTAGGCCGCCTCAAAGCTGACAAAACCGCTCACTGTGAGATCTTGGGCGATTGCGCAACTGCCGACGGCTGCCAGGGCTGCCCCCACGGTGGCTGACCGCAGAGCTCGAAATCTGATCATTTGAATAGTCCCACCTATACTTGTTGAGACCCGTTCTAGACCTACGTTCCGAAAGAGTCGAACAACAATCGAGCAATTCCCGCATAAATTGCAACGATGTTGCCAAAATACCACAGGCGAGATAGCCGTTTCCCAGCACTAGCCACCCAAACGCAGGCCGCAAATACGACTTAAGTCTATAAAAATGCTTATAAAATTATGACAGCGGCAGGGCTTCGCAAGCAGCTTGTACTAGCACTTCACGTAGCATTCACCCGTTGGTCGGCAGACAGCGAGCTGCCGCCAAGCATGTTTTTTCAACTAGACATTGAAACGAAAGTGGAAGACGTCGCCGTCTTTGACCAGGTAGTCCTTACCTTCTTGGCGCATTTTCCCGGCTTCCTTGGCCGCGCTTTCGCCGCCGCAATCGACGAAGTCTTGAAACGCGATTGTCTCGGCGCGAATAAAGCCGCGCTCAAAATCCGAGTGAATGACACCCGCCGCCTGTGGGGCGAAAGACCCGCGTTCGACGGTCCAGGCCCGCGCCTCTTTGGGTCCGCAGGTAAAGAAGGTCAGCAAATCCAACAGGGCGTAGCCCTTGCGGATTAGTTTTGCCAGGCCGGGTTCGCTCAAACCCAGGTCAGCCAGGTATTCGTCTTTTTCTTCCTGGCTCTCCAGCTGAGCGATTTCCGCCTCGATTTCAGCCGAAATAATAACGTAGTCAGCGCCCTTTTCGGCGGCCATTGCCGCTACTTTTTCGGTCAGCGCGTTACCCGTCTGCGCTTCTTCTTCCGAGACGTTGCAGACATAAAGAACCGGTTTGGCCGTTAACAGTTGCTGCTGTTCGAACAGGGCCTGCTGGTCTTTGGAAACCTCAACCGTGCGGGCGGGCAAGCCTTGCTCAAGCGCGGCAACAACCGGCTCCAACAGGTCCACCAGTTCTGCGGCTTCTTTTTCCTTGGCGCGGGCTTTTTTACGTAGATTGACCAGCCGCTTTTCGACGCTCTCCAGATCGGCAAGCATCAGCTCGGTCTCAATGATTTCAGCGTCGCGCAGAGGGTCAACAGAGCCCTCAACGTGGGTCACATCGCCTTCAAAACAGCGCAGGACGTGCAAAATGGCGTCGGTCTCACGGATGTTGGCCAGGAATTGGTTGCCCAAGCCTTCGCCTTTGGAGGCCCCCTTCACAAGACCGGCAATGTCAACGAACTCAAGCTGCGTCGGAATGATCTTCTGGCTACCAGCGATCTTGGCGATATCGTCGCGGCGCATATCGGGCACGGCAACACGGCCCGTGTTGGGTTCGATGGTGCAGAATGGGTAGTTGGCGCTCTCAGCCGCCGCCGTCTGGGTCAGCGCATTAAAGAGGGTGGACTTGCCGACATTGGGCAGGCCGACAATACCGCAGTTAAAACCCATGGCTTGATTTCCGTTCTGTTTCTAGAGCGGCGGAAGTGCCGCTGGAGCGCTCGCCTGCGGGCCTATTTGGGCGCCGGGCAGTCTTGCGCGACTTTCGATTGATAGGTCTCAAGCTTGCCCGCCAGGAGGTGGGGCAAGTGGAGCGCCAGCGTATCTAGCAAAGGATCGAGCCAGGCTTTTTCGCTTGCTGTGAAATCGCCCAGCACATGCCCGATGACACGTTCTTTAGCGCCAGGATGGCCGATGCCAAGGCGCACGCGCCAGTACTCTTTACCGAAATGGGCGTCGATGGACTTAAGGCCGTTATGACCGCCATTGCCGCCGCCCCGCTTGATGCGGATCTTGCCAGGCGCCAGGTCCAGTTCGTCATAGAAAACGACAACCCGCTCGGGCGGAATTTTATAAAAACGCGCGGTCGCACTAACGCTGGGACCACTGTTGTTCATAAAGGTCTGAGGCTTGAGCAAATAGACCTTTTGCTGGGCCAAGCTCGCATCAGCCAAAAGGCCCTGGTGCTTGGACTTCCAGAGCGAAAACGCGCTGTATTTGTCCGCCAAGCGGTCCAGGGCCATAAAGCCGATGTTGTGGCGATTGCGGGCATACTTGTCGCCAGGATTGCCCAAGCCGACAAGAAGCCACACGAGGATTACTCCTCGCCGTCTTCTTCGCCTGCTTCTTCGCTTTCGTCATCGTCGCTTGCCGCGGCCATGCCGGTAGGTGCAGAAACGTTTGCGATTGCAAAGTCACGGTCACTAATCGCAGGCACAACGCCATCAGGAACGGTCACGTTTGACCACTTGATCGCGTCGTTGATTTCCAGGCCGGTCAAGTCGATGATCAGTTTGTCAGGAATGACCGATGCCTTAGCGATAACTTCCACTTCGTGGCGGTTGACGCTGAGAACACCACCGCGCTTCAGACCGGGTGAGGCTTCTTCGTTTACAAATTCGATCGGCACGAACACGTTGACCATTGTGTCGCCAGATACGCGCAGGAAGTCCAAGTGGATCGGGTGGTCCAGGACCTTATCAAACTGCACGGCTTTGGGGATGACGTGCTCTTTCGTGCCATCCGGGAAAACCAGGTCGAACTGGGTCGAGTAGTAGGCGGGGTTCTTCAAGGTCCGCTCCAGGTCGCCCGGAACGAAAGA